>JAFEFG010000240.1 GCA_018240685.1 Pseudomonadota bacterium
GAGGCCGGTGCCGATGCCGGTGGTGTTGGCGATGCTGCCGCCCGGCGCGACGTTCTGGGCGATCTGCCGGCCCGTGTATCGGCCCGTGTATCGGCCCGTGTATTGGCCCGTGTGTTGGCCTGCCTGCGCGCCCGCTTGCGCCGCCGGCAGGGCGAGCAGGGCGAGGACGAGGGCGACAGACGGCTTCGTCATTCGGTCACCGGCTCGAAGTTCGGCGCCGTCACGCCGAGGATCTCGAGTGCTTCCTCGAGTGTATTCACGACCGTGGGCTCCTTGCCCGTCGCGAGGCGCTGATGCGCGCGATAGAGCATGGCGAAGCTGTCGCCCATGCCCGTCGGCGCCACCATGACCCGTTGCCCTCTCACGATCGGCGGCCGGCGCGCGCGCTCGACGACCTTGCTCTCGGGCAGGGCGATCGCCACCACGTCGCGGAAGTCGAGCAGGCCACGCACGCTCTCGGGCTGCGGTTGGCGCGACAGGAAATGGACGAGGTCGGCATCGAGGGCGGCGAGCTCCTCCGAGCCGAAGACACCCGAGAGCCTGGCCATCAGGATCCGGCGGTCGCTATCGAAGGAAAGCTGGTGCATGACGTTCCCGGCACTATTCCATGCGGTCGCGAGGACGACCAAGGCAAATGCGCACCGATGCCGCCGTCAGGTGCCCTTCGGCGGATGGGTCAGGGCGGCGGCGATCAGGCCGAGCGTGACGGCCACGCCGAACAGGAAGCCGAAGGCCGGCGCATCGCCGAGGAACGCCAGGGCCAGCGCCGCGAGGATCGAGGCGATGTTCAGGATCGCGAACAGGATCAGGCGCTCGAAGCGGAGATACGACTGACGGTGCGCGCGCAGCTCGGCCGCGGGCACGTTCGCATCGGGCGGCGGTCCGTTGACGGAGACGGCGGGGGTCTCGGCCATGACGACCTCCTCGCTGGGTTCGGGATACCCAGTCAACGCCGTCCGGCCGGGCGGGTTTCACCTCGGGGCTGGTTGCGACCGAAGGGCCTGCCAGATCGGGCAGGCCCTGACTTCGCCCGACCGCGGGCAGCTCTCCACGATCGGCGCGAGCTCGTCCTCGATCCGCTTGAGGCGCGCGATACGGGTGCGGACATCCTCGAGCTGGCGGGCGGCGATCACGTAGATGTCGCCGCAGGTGCGCATGCCGCCGTTCACCGCCAGCAGGTCGGCGATGGCATCGAGCGAGAAGCCGAGGTCGGTGCAGCGCTTGATGAAGTGCAGGCGGTCGAGATGCTCCTGGTGGTAGGGCGCGCTGGTCCGCCGGCCGGATCGCAGGCGCGGCTGCGGCAGGAGGCCCAGGTCCTCGTACTTCTGTATGGTGTCCACGTCGATTTCGGCCAGCTTGGACAGGCCGTCGAGTGTGGCGGGGGCAATGGCTTGCATGGTGCGGGGCTTTGCCTTCAGCTCACGATGATGACCTTCCCGGACCGGGAAAGCGGTTCATCGTGCCAGCCGGGTGCAGTGAGGTAAAGCTGCACCGCGCTGCAGCATCACAGCGCGCAGATCACGCCAATGGCGAACAGGCACAGGCCCA
>JAFEFG010000241.1 GCA_018240685.1 Pseudomonadota bacterium
CCTCTTCGCCCCACGGTTGCCTCAAAGGGCTCGGCGCGCCTTGAAGGCGGTGGCGAGCGTGCCCTCGTCCAGCCAGTCGAGTTCGCCGCCCACCGGCACGCCGTGCGCCAGCCGCGTGAGCGGCACCTTCGAGGCGGCCAGCCGTTCGGCGAGATAATGAGCCGTGGTCTGGCCGTCGACCGTGGCGTTGGTGGCGATGATGATCTCGCGTACGCCGCCGTCCTGCACGCGCCGCAGCAGGCCCGCGATGTTGAGCTCGTCCGGCCCGATGCCGTCCAGCGCCGACAGGCTGCCGCCCAGGACGTGGTAGCGGCCGTTGAAGACCTTGCCGCGCTCCATGGCCCAGAGATCGCCGACATCCTCGACCACGCAGATCAGCCCGGCGTCGCGGCGCGGGTCGGCGCAGATCGAGCAGGGATCGACGGTGTCGAGATTCCCACATACCGAGCAGGGACGAATCGCGCTCGCCGCCTCCGCGAGCGCGGCGCTCAGCGGCTGCATCAGCACCTCGCGCTTCTTGAGGAGATGCAGCGCCGCCCGTCGCGCCGACCGCGGCCCCAGCCCCGGCAGCCGCCCCAGGAGCTGGATCAGCCGCTCGATCTCAGGGCCGTTCATGGGGACACCGTGCCGATCCGCCCGTCATGCCTCTCTCGCCCGCCAGGGAGAGGAGCGTGGGCTCCGTTCCCGGCCATCGACAATCGCCTACAGCTTGAACCCCGGCGGCAGGGGAAGGCCGCCGGTGATCGCCTTCATCTGCTCCTGGACGGCCTGCTCGACCTTGCCGCGCGCGTCGTTGGCGGCGGCCACGATCAGGTCCTCGACGATGCCCTTCTCCTCGGGCTTGAGCAGCGAGGGGTCGATCTCGACCCGGCGGGTCTCGTTCTTGCCGTTGACCGTGACCTTCACCAGGCCGGCGCCCGAGGCGCCCACGACCTCCATGCGCTCGAGCTGCGCCTGCAGCTCCTGAACCTTCTGCTGCATCTGCTGGGCCTGCTGCATCAGGCCGCCCAGATCCTTGAGCTTGTCGAACATCAGTACTCGCTTTCGGGAATGTCGTCGTCGACGGGATATTCGTCGGCCGGCGGCGGCTCCTCGTCCAGGGAAGGCGCGCCGAGGCCCGCGAGCAGGGACGTCTCCTCGCCCTTGCGCCGCACGGCCTCCAGCTTGGCGCCGGGGAAGGTCTTCAGGATCGCCTGCACGATGGCGTTGTTCTCGGCCTGGGTGCGCAGCTCGTCGCCCTTCAGCGTCTTCTGCGCCGCCAGGGTCGGCTTGCCCTCGTCGCGCGAGATCGAGGCGATCCAGCGTCGGCCGGTCAGCGCGCTGAGCGCTTCCGAGAGCTTGGCCCCCAGGTCCCTGGGCGCCTGCGGCTCGGGCCGGAACTCGATCAGGCCGGGCTCGCAGCGCACCTCGTGGACATGGTGCATCAGGTGATGGACCAGCCGCGGCTCGCGCTTGCTTTCCAGCAGCGCCACCACCTCGGTGAAGGTGCGGGGCTGCGGCTGGGCCTG
>JAFEFG010000242.1 GCA_018240685.1 Pseudomonadota bacterium
TCGGGCCGCTCGCCGAGGCGGCCGTGCAGGCGCTCAAGCCGGGCGACGTGCTGCTGCTCGAGACCGAGCGCGAGCGCGCGCCGGCGCTGGCGAAGAAGCTCTCTCTCTATAGGTTACGCTCGAAGGTGACGGTCGAGGACCGCAGCGCGGCGATGGAAGTCGTGGTGGCGTACGGGTCCGGAGCCGACGCCCTGCTGCCACTCGACGGCGCCACCGCCTTCGTCGATCCGCGCCTGCCCGAGCTCGGCGTGCGCGTGCTGGCGCCGGCCGGCGAGGCGGCGACGCTGCTGGCGGCGCGCGGTGCGGTGGCGGCGCCGGTCGAGGCCTACGAGTCGCTGCGCCTGTCGCTCGGCGTGCCGGACGGCAGCCGCGACCTGCCGCCGGAGAAGGCCCTGCTGCTGGAGGCCGGCTTCGACGAGCTGCACGGCGTCGACTGGCAGAAGGGCTGCTACATGGGCCAGGAGCTGACGGCCCGCACCAAGTATCGCGGCCTTGTGAAGAAGCGGCTCTTCCCCGTGCGGGTCGAGGGCCCCCTGCCCGCCCCCGGTGTCCCGATCGAGCATAACGGTCAGGAAGTGGGCGAGATCCGCTCCGGCACCGGCGACCGCGCGCTGGCGCTGCTGCGGCTCGATGCCGTGCGCGCCCCCGACGGCCTCGTTGCCGGCGGCGCGCGCATCCGGCCGGAAGTGCCGGCCTGGATGCATCTTCCCGAAGCCGCCGAGTAGGCCCGTATTCCCCGCCGGGACAGGCGGGACGGGACAAGCGGGACGCCTGGGACAGGTGGGACACCTGGGACGGGCGGGACAGGCGGGACGCCCGGGACAAAGTCCCTGAAATCCATATGCCATCGGCATCGGAGCCGTCCCAAACCGGCGGGACGGAGCGGGACGCGGGTCGCGCGCGGCTGGCGCGCTGGGTCGGGCGGGCTTATGGTCCGGCCTGCTTTTTGCAGACCAGGATCGCCGCGCCATGAAACTCATCAATCCCAATCCCTTCACCACGCGGCCGGAAATCGTCGGCACCTTCGGCGTCGTCACCTCGACCCACTGGATCGCCACGGCGGTCGGCATGGGCATCCTGGAAAAGGGCGGCAACGCCTTCGACGCCGCCGTCGCGACGGCCTTCACCCTGCAGGTGGTCGAGCCGCATCTGTGCGGCCCCGGTGGCGACGTGCCCCTGATCCTGAACAGCGTGAAGCGCGGCAGGACCGAGGTGATCTGCGGCCAGGGCTCGATGCCGGCCGGCGCCACCATCGCCCACTACAAGGGCCTCGGCCTCGACCTCATCCCCGGCACCGGCCTGCTGCCGGCCTGCGTGCCCGGCACCTTCGACGCCTACATGCTGCTGCTGCGCGACTACGGCACCATGCGGCT
>JAFEFG010000243.1 GCA_018240685.1 Pseudomonadota bacterium
GACCCGCGACCTGCCGCGTGCTTACGGGCAGGGTGTCATCCCGGCCGATGCGGTGCATGAGGCCTCGTTGGCGGCTCTCGCAGATCGTTTCGCGGCGGTCGTGCCCGATGCTGCCGCGCTCTGATCGCTCCGGGTCCCGGCCATCCAGTAGATTGTCGACACGATTGCAGAGCCGTCGATCATGAAGTTCGGAATGCACAGTTCGTCCTGGCTTGACGGCAATGACCCTGCCGGGGCGTTCGACGCGGTCAGCATCAAGGCACAATGGGCCGAAGACCATGGCTTCGCCTGGTTCTCGGTCATGGATCACATGATTCAAATTCCACGCGTCGGAGCGCCGGATGAACCGGTCCTGGAAGGTTGGACCGTTCTGGCGGCGCTTGCTGCTGTGACGCACCGCATCCGCCTGGCCACCCTGTGCACGGCCGTCGGCTATCGCAACCCGGCGCATCTCGCCAAGATTGCCGCAACCGTCGACGTGATCAGCCGCGGACGCCTGACGCTCGGCATCGGGGCCGGCTTCTATGAAGATGAGTATCGGCAGTATGGGTGGGAGTTCCCGCCGCGCCCGGCGACCCGCATTCGACAGATGGAGGAGGCGATCCGGCTGATCGTGAAGATGTGGACGGAGCCGCGAACCACCTTTCACGGTCAATATTTCCATATCGAAGACGCAATTCTGGAACCGAAGCCGGTCCAGAAGCCGCGTCCGCCGGTGTTGATCGCCGGCGGCGGCGAACAGCTGACCTTGCGCGCGGTCGCAAGGCTGGGCGACGCCTGCAATATCGTCGATGGTGACGTTTCGGAGCTTCATCACAAGCTTTCCGTTCTGCGCGGGCATTGTGATGCGGTGGGACGCGACTACGACACAATCGAGAAGACGCGCATTCAGCCCTGGTTGCTGGGGCGCAGCGACGCGGAAGTCATGTCGAAGCACGAGCGGCTTGCGGTTGGTGGGGCGCTGCGCGGCTTCATCGGCACCGTGTCCGAGGCGGTCGATCTGATCGGTCGCTATCGGGACGCCGGTATTGATCTGCTGATCGTTGCTGACCGGCGGAACGACAGCGAGAGCCGTGAGATCTTCGCATCGGAGGTCATGCCGTCCTTCGCATAGGCGCTGGCGAGGGGGTGATCCTTGTCACGCACAACCTGCGGGAATTCCAGCGGGTGCCGGGACTAAGGGTCGAAGACTGGTGGGAAGAGTAGATCATCTGATCGACTCTCTACCTACTGAAGCCGAACCGTTGCGATGTGTGCTGTGGGCGCCGCGTCTGGCCATCGCCCCGTCAGAAGGCGCGGCCGATGATCGTCTTGGCGACGACGCCGTCGCTGCTGCCGGTGAGGCCGAAGCCGGCGCCGAGATC
>JAFEFG010000244.1 GCA_018240685.1 Pseudomonadota bacterium
ATCGACGAGGAAGCGGGCTCGCGCTCGATCCGCGACATCAAGGAGCAGGATGTCTACATGGGCGACATGCCGCTCATGACCGACAACGGCACCTTCATCGTGAACGGTACCGAGCGCGTGATCGTGAGCCAGATGCACCGTTCGCCGGGCGTCTTCTTCGATCACGACAAGGGCAAGACCCACAGCTCGGGCAAGTACCTGTTCGCCGCGCGCATCATTCCCTATCGCGGCTCGTGGCTGGACTTCGAGTTCGACGCCAAGGACCTGATCCATGTCCGCATCGATCGTCGCCGCAAGATCCCGGTGACGACGCTGCTGCTCGCACTCGACAACGACGCCACGCACAAGAAGCGGCTGGCCGCGCTCGCCAAGGGGCAGCAGCTCGATCCGGCCGAGGCGCAGGGTCTGTCGCCGGAGGAGATCCTGGCCGCTTTCTACGGCCAGGTCGTCTACAAGCGCGACAAGGAGGGCTGGAATACCGGCTTCGACGCCGATGCGATGAAGGGCGTCAAGCTGACGTACGACCTCGTCAACGCCAAGACCGGCAAGACCGTCGCCGATGCAGGCGCCAAGCTGACGCCGCGACTGCTTGCGCGCCTCAAGGAAGCTGGGCTGAAGGAAATCCGCGTTTCGCCCGAGGAGCTGATCGGACGGTACGCCGCGCTCGACGTCATCAATGAGAAGAATGGCGAGATCTATGTCGAGGCGGGCCAGGAGATCACCCAGGCCGTGCTCGACCTCTTCGAAGAGAATGGCATCGACACCCTGCCGACGCTCGCGATCGACCATACCAATGTCGGCCCCTACATCCGCAACACGCTGGCGGCCGACAAGAACAACAATCGCGAAGAGGCGCTGCTCGACATTTACCGCGTGATGCGCCCGGGCGAGCCGCCGACTCTGGAGCAGGCCGAGTCGCTGTTCGGCGGACTGCTGTTCGACATCGAACGCTACGACCTGTCGCCCGTGGGCCGCGTGAAGATGAACATGCGGCTGGGCTTCGAGGGTGTGCCGGACACGCAGCGCACGCTGCGCCGCGAGGATATCCTCGCCGTGGTCAAGGTCCTGCACGGTCTCAAGGACGGCCGCGGCGAGATCGACGACATCGATCATCTCGGCAATCGCCGCGTGCGGTCGGTTGGCGAGCTGATGGAGAACCAGTATCGCGTCGGCCTCCTGCGCATGGAGCGTGCGATCCGCGAACGCATGAGCTCGATCGACATCGATACCGTGATGCCGCACGACCTCATCAACGCCAAGCCGGCGGCGGCGGCGGTGCGCGAGTTCTTCGGCTCGAGCCAGCTGTCGCAGTTCATGGACCAGACCAAC
>JAFEFG010000245.1 GCA_018240685.1 Pseudomonadota bacterium
AGGCGCTGGCGCGCGAGAAGGACGCCGCCGAGGCGGCCCGCCTGGAGGCGGAACGCGCGCGCGACCAGGTTGCCGCCGCGCAGAAGCTGCTGAGCGCCGTGCTCGACAACATGTCGGACGGCATCGGCCTGCTCGATGCCGACCACAGGATCCTCTACGTCAACAAGTCCGTGCCCAAGATGTTCAATCTGCCCCAGGAGCGGGTCACGCGCGGCACGCACATCATCAGCGCCCTGCAGAGCCAGGTCTCCGACGGCGACCACGTCGTCGTCGATGGCAAGGTCCTGTCGGTGCAGGAGCGTCTGGCGCGGGTCCTCGATCCCAAGGGCTGCCGCTTCGAGCGCACCACCCCCTCGGGGCGGCACATCGAATTCACCTTCGGCCCGCTTCCCGACGGCCGCACGCTCGGCTTCTACCGCGACATCACCGAGCTCAAGCAGCGCCAGGTCGAGCTGGAGCAGGCGCGCGACGCGGCCGAGGCCGCCAACCAGGCGAAGTCGACCTTTCTCGCCACCATCAGCCACGAGATCCGCACGCCGATGAACGGCGTCATCGGCACCGCGGAGCTGCTCGAGCGCGAGCCCCTCAACGATCGCCAGAAGCGCCTGGTCCGCACGGTGCGGACCTCGGCCGCGGCGCTGCTGCGGATCATCGACGACGTGCTCGACTTCTCCAAGATCGAGGCCGGACGCATGGAACTCGAGGACGCGCCCTTCCTGCTGCGCAGCGTCGTCGAGGGGACGTCGGAGACGCTGTCGGTGCAGGCCGAGCGCAAGGGCCTCATCATCACGACCATGGTGGAGCCCGAGACGCCGGACCTCGTCAGCGGCGACGCCACGCGGGTGCGCCAGATCCTGTTCAACCTGATCGGCAACGCGATCAAGTTCACCGAGGTCGGCGAGATCCGCGTCACCGTGCGGGCGCTGGAGATCAGGGAAGGAAGGGTGCGCCTCGCCATATCGGTGGCCGATTCGGGCATCGGCATGAACCCGGATCAGACCGCGCGCCTGTTCCAGCCCTTCTCGCAGGCCGACAGTTCGACGACCCGCCGCTACGGCGGCACCGGCCTCGGCCTTTCGATCGTCCGCCGGCTCGCCGAGCTGATGGGCGGCACCGCCACCGTGCAGAGCACGCCGGGCCGCGGCTCGATCTTCATCGTGACCCTCGACCTGCACCTTGCCCGCGGCCCGTCGACGGCCCCGCGGCCGAGCCTGGCCGGCAAGCGCGGGAACCTCGCCGGCACGGTGCTCGCCGTCGACGACTACCCCGTCAATCTCGAGGTGCTGACCG
>JAFEFG010000246.1 GCA_018240685.1 Pseudomonadota bacterium
GGCCTCGCCTTCGCCGGTCAGGCGGATGCGCGTGCCGTCCTCGACGCCGGCAGGGATGTTGACCTTCAGGGTCTTCTCGCGCCGCACGCGGCCCTGGCCGCCGCAGGCGCGGCAGGGCTTGTCGATCACCTGGCCCGCACCGTGACAGGTGTGGCAGGTCCGCTCGACGGTGAAGAAGCCCTGCTGGGCGCGCAGGCGGCCGCGCCCGTGGCAGGTCGGGCACTGGTGCGGCTTGGAGCCGGGTTCGGCGCCGCTGCCGCTGCAGGTCTCGCAGGTGACCGAGCTCGGCACGCGGACGGTGGCCTCGGTCCCCGAATAGGCCTGCTCCAGGGTGATCTCGAGGTTGAAGCGCAGATCCTGGCCGCGCATGTCGGCGCGTCCGCCGGGACGGCCGCGGCCGGCGCCGAACATCTCGTCGAAGATATCGCCGAAGACCGAACCGAAATCGAAGCCCTGGGCATGGAAGCCGCCCGGCCCGCCGGGACCCATGCCGCCTTCGAAGGCGGCCGCGCCGTAGCGGTCGTAGGCCGCGCGCTTGTCCGGATCCTTCAGGATGTCATAGGCGTGGTTGACCGCCTTGAACTTCTTTTCGGATTCATCGTCGCCCGGGTTGCGGTCCGGGTGGTGCTGCATCGCGAGCTTGCGGAACGCCTTCTTGATCTCGTCCGCGCTCGCCGTGCGGCTGACGCCGAGCAGTTCGTAATAGTCCTGCGACATGACGCGTTATGCAGCCCCCAACTTGCCGCCCTCACGTAAAGTTCGGCCTCCCGCCTGGGCGGGAGGCCGTCTTGACTTGTATCAGGCCCGGATCACGCAGACCCGGTCTTCTTGTTCTTGTCGGTGACGTCCTCGAACTCGGCGTCGACGACCTTCTCGTCCTTCGCTTCGTTCGTCGCGCCACCGGCGCCGGCCGCCGAGGCGCCCGCTCCGGCCTCGCCCTGCTGGGCCTTGTACATGGCCTCGCCGAGCTTCATCGCGGCCTGGGCAAGATCGTTGGTCTTGCCCTTGATGGCCTCGACATCCTCGCCCGCGAGCGCGGTCTTCAGCGCCTCGAGAGCGCTCTCGATGGCGGTCTTCTCGGCCGCGCCGACCTTGTCGCCGTACTCCTTCAGGTTCTTGTCGGTCGAGTGGACCAGCGCCTCGCCCTGGTTGCGGGCGTCGATCAGCTCGCGCTTCTTCTTGTCTTCCTCGGCATGCAGCTCAGCATCCTTCACCATCTTCTGGATGTCGGCCTCGCTGAGGCCGAGCTGGTCGCCGATCATGC
>JAFEFG010000247.1 GCA_018240685.1 Pseudomonadota bacterium
ACGACGGTTGAAGCGAAGGTCACCGCGCTCTAGGACAGGCGCGCAAGATCGGAGAAACGATGTGAACGCAACGACATCCCTGGATCTCAACTTCCAGCCGCCGGCCGAACTGGTGGCGCTGGCCGACAAGGTGAAGCGGTTCGTGACCGAGACGGTCATCCCCTACGAGACCGACCCGCGCTGGACCGCGCACGGCCCGACCGACGAAATGCGCCGCGAGCTGAACGATCTGGCGCGCAAGGCCGGCGTGTTCGCGCCGCATGTGCCGGCGGAATTCGGCGGCCGCGACCTGTCGACGATCGGCCAGGCGCTGGTGTTCGAAGCGGCCGGTTATTCGATGCTGGGGCCGATGGCGATCCATTGCGCCTCGCCGGACGAGGGCAACATCCACCTGCTCGACGTCGTGGCGCGGCCCGACCAGCGCCAGCACTTCCTGAAGCGCATGGCGACCGGCGAGATCCGCTCGATCTTCTGCATGACCGAGCCCGGCGGCGCCGGCTCCGATCCGGCGCTGCTCTCGACCACGGCCCGGCTCGACGGCAACGAATGGGTCATCAACGGCCGCAAGTGGCTGATCACCGGGGCCGAGGGCGCGGGCTGCGCCATCATCATGGCCAAGAACGAGGGCGGGCCGATGGACGGGCACGCCACCATGTTCCTGGCCGACCTGCCCGATCCCGCCATCCGGATCAGCCGCACGCTCGACACGATGGATTCGAGCTTCACCGGCGGCCATGGCGAACTCGAGATCACCAATCTGCGGCTCCCCGCCGATTCGGTGCTGGGCGAGATCGGCAAGGGCTTCCGCTACGCCCAGGTGCGGCTGGCGCCGGCCCGCCTCACCCATTGCATGCGCTGGCTGGGCTCGGCCAACCGCGCCCACGACATCGCCACCGCCTACGCGCGCGAGCGCGTCGCCTTCGGCAAGAAGCTCGGCGAGCATGAGGGCGTCTCCTTCATGCTGGCCGACAACGCCATGGACATCCATCTCGCGCGGCTGGCGATCTGGCACTGCGCCTGGCTGCTCGACAAGGGCGAGAAGGCCGCCAGCGAAAGCTCGATGGCCAAGGTGATCTGCTCCGAGGCGATCGCGCGCGTGGCCGATCGCTGCCTGCAGATCCTGGGCGGCCTCGGCATGACGCGCGACACGGTGGTCGAGCGCATCTTCCGCGACGTGCGCGC
>JAFEFG010000248.1 GCA_018240685.1 Pseudomonadota bacterium
AGCTTACAGACATGGGCTGTCACCAAATTGGCTTTGGTTGAAAACCAATGACTCTAAAGAAAGCAAACTGCAAGGCAGAAATGAATTATCCACAAATAGGGCTTCGCATTTTTATACCGTGAACATGTTGTGTACATTTGTGCAAATGCGAAATTCTTAGCCAATGACTCCAAGCCATTGAATCCATGGGGCTTTCTACTTAATTTCTCGGCAGGCTAGAAATTGGCCACGAGATAGAAGAGCGAGCCGGCCGATCCGACAGACCGCTTAAGCGGGGCGCCTAGGGTGCTAGGGGTGGGCCGGCTCCATCTATTTTGGGGAGGCAAGATGGCGAAGCCACTTTACGCCATCCTGCTGGATGGCGGCTTTCTAACCAAGAAACTCTACAAGGCCCCTACATCTAGCTCGCCAGGAACGCACGCGACTGCGGCGGACATTCTCGCCGAGTGTACGCGTCTCCAAGCGCTCCCACTGCTCGCCGACTATGAATTGCTGCGTGTTTACTACTACGATGCATTCCCCTCGGCTGCGCGCCTGCAAAACCCCGTTTCTAAGACGCCGTTAGACTTGGCAGCCACTCCTCGATATCGCCAAGCGCAGAGATTGTATGACCAACTCGTGCTGATGCCGCACTTTGCGCTGCGAATGGGGACTGTGAATCTCTCGCCCGAAAAATGGAGGCTGAAGCCCCGAGTCGCCAAGGCTCTTGTCGCAACTCCTCGCGCCCTGACAGACAACGATTTCCAACTAGATCTGTCGCAAAAGGGCGTCGATATGCGCGTCGGCATGGATATGGCCCGGCTAGCACTCCGTGAGCTTGTCCGCGCGGTCGTAGTTGTGACGGGCGACTCAGATTTTGTGCCGGCCTTCAAGTTTGTACGCCGGGAAGGCGTCAAGGTGATCCTTGAGCCTATGGGCCACAACGTAAATCCTGAACTTCGCCACCATGCAGACATCGTCCTCTAGGTCGCCGGCCTGTCACGCCCACCTATGCCAGCTAATGGGCCCGTTCTTAATTTTCTGGATGGTGGTGCTGGGCCTGTGCCTGTTCGCCATTGGCGTGATCTGCGCGCTGTGATGCTGCAGCGCGGTGCAGCTTTACCTCACTGCACCCGGCTGGCACGATGAACCGC
>JAFEFG010000249.1 GCA_018240685.1 Pseudomonadota bacterium
GTTGCCGGACGTCGAGTTGGGATCGACGAGGCCGAGGTTCTTGCCCTTCAGGTCCTCGATCGTCTTGTAGGGGCTGTCGGCGCGGACATAGAAGACCGAGTAGTAGCCGATGGTCCCATCGTTGTTGATGGTGGTGCAGAACGGCTCGGTCTTGACGCCGGTGATGAAGGCGCGCGAGTAGGACGCCGGGCCGTAGCCCGCGATATGGATCGAGCCGTTGCGCTGGCCTTCGATCACCGCAGCGTAATCGTTGGCGATGCGCAGCGTCACCTTCACGCCGAGTTCCTTGGAAAGATACTCGACGAACGGCGCATAGCGGTCGGCGACGCCCGACGCGTTCTCGGCCGGAACGATGCCGAGGACCAGCTCGGGATACTTGTCTCGCCAGCCAGCGGCCCAGGCGCTGCTGCTGCCAAGTGCGACGGTTCCGGCGGCGAACGCCGTGCCAATGAGTTGTCGACGACTGAACATGAAACGATCTCCTTGATCTTCAGGGGCGGCCGAAACCGCTTGGGGGTTGGCAATCTGGGGAGCTGGGGATGGGACTGCCGTCAGCTCTTCTGCTTGCGCAGCGAGTCGATGAACTCGATCAACTCGATCACGGGCTCGTAGTACTTGGCATCCACCGGCTTGAAGCCGCGATCCTTGCCGTCGGAGAGCCTGTCGAAGGCCGTCTTGTCCTTGGTCGGCGCGTCCTCGAAGGCTTTCCTGATCGCGGTTTTCATGTCGGCCGGCAGGTCGGCCAGATAGGCATTGGGCGAGTTGGGAATGAGGTCCGACTTCAGGATGATCCGGAAATCGTCCTTCTTCGCCATTCCCTTCTTGACCATGCGCATGAGGTTCGAGTCGTCGTCGGACTTCCACCAGTCAGCGGAGACGTCGACCGTCTTCTGTTGCAGCGCGATCACTGCATTCTCGTGGCTGCCGGTGTAGGTGACGTGCGCGAAGTACTTCTCCGGCACGATCTTCATCTTGTGCAGGATGAAGCGCGGGACATTGTTGCCGGACGTCGAGTTGGGATCGACGAGGCCGAGGTTCTTGCCCTTCAGGTCCTCGATCGTCTTGTAGGGGCTGTCGGCGCGGACATAGAAGACC
>JAFEFG010000024.1 GCA_018240685.1 Pseudomonadota bacterium
TAGTTGCACCCGAAGGCACCCAGCACCACGCCCCATTCGACGGGCATGCCGCGATCCTTGAAGGTCTGGAGCGACATGCGCTGCTCGACCAGGGAGTCGGCCACCGACTTGCCGATGTTCTTGCGCGAGAACGTCTCCGACGCCGTGATTCGCACGCTGCCCTGCACGTCGAGCGGCCCGCGCAGCGCCCGTTCGAGGCCCTGCTGGTTGAGGTAGAGGGCGCTGTAGTGGATGCCGGGCTTGCGGTGGATGGCGGCCGCCACTTCCTCGGCGTCCGCCATGGTCGGCACGCGCTTGGGATTGACATAGGAAACGCAGGCGATGTGCTTGAGCCCCGTCTCGGCAAGGGCCTCGATGAGGCGGACCTTGTCGGCGACGGGAATCACCTTCTTTTCCGACTGGAATCCTTCGCGAGGGCCTTCCTCGTCGATCGTGATGCGCTTGGGCAGATCGGACATGGCAAACTCCCTCAGGTTATCAGCCGTCCTCTTCCTGGAAGGCCTCTTCACGCGCCTTCTTGATGCTGGGAAGCGCCATGAGGAGGAGCAGGACGGCGGTGGTGATCAGCAGGCCGAGGCTGATGGGCCGCTGGATGAAGACCGCCGGGTCGCCACGCGACAGCAGCATGGCGCGACGGAAATACTCCTCCATCTGCGGCCCGAGCACCAGTCCCAGCAGGAACGGGGCGCCTTCGCAGCCGAGGCGGACGAAGATGTAGCCCAGCACGCCGAAGATGGCGACCTGGACGACATGGAAGGTGCTGTTCTGCAGGCTGTAGGCGCCGATGCAGCAGAAAAGCAGGATCGCCGGGGCCAGGAAGCGGTAGGGGACCGTCAGCAGCTTCACCCACATGCCGATCATCGGCAGGTTGATGATGACCAGCATCAGGTTGCCGACCCACATCGAGACGATCATGCCCCAGAACAGGTCCGGCTTCTTGGTCATGACCTCGGGGCCCGGCTGGATGCCCTGGATGATCATGGCGCCCACCATCAGCGCCATCACGGCGTTGGAGGGGATGCCGAGCGTCAGCATGGGAATGAACGAGGTCTGTGCCGCCGCGTTGTTCGCCGATTCGGGCGCCGCGACGCCTTCGACGGCTCCCTTGCCGAACTGGCCGGGGGTCCTGGAAAGCTTCTTCTCCAGCGTATAGGCAGAGAAGGCGCCAAGGGTGGGGCCGCCACCCGGCAGCACGCCGAGGATGGAGCCGAGCGCCGTGCCGCGCAGGACGGCGGGCCAGGCACGCCGCACCTCTTCGCGCGTCGGCCAGAGCGAGCTCACCTTGATCGCGCCCGAGCGGGACATCCGGCGCTCGAGATTGCCCACGATCTCGGCGATGCCGAACAGGCCCATCGCGATCGGCGCGAAGTCGATGCCGTCGCTGAGTTCCGGAATGTCGAAAGTGAAGCGCTGCGCGCCGGTATTGACGTCCGTGCCCACGAGGCCGAACAGCAGCCCCAGGAACACCATCCCGATCGCCTTCAGGACCGAGCCGCTCGCCAGCACGATGGCGGCCACGAGGCCGAGCGCCATGAGCGAGCAATAGTCCGCCGGGCCGAACTTCTGCGCCATCGCCGTCAGCGGTTCGGCGAAGATGACGATGATGATGGTGCCGACCGTGCCGGCGAAGAACGAGCCGAGCGCCGAGATGGACAGCGCTGCACCGGCACGTCCGTTGCGCGCCATCTGGTAGCCGTCGAGGCAGGTCACCACCGACGAGGCCTCGCCCGGCAGGTTCACCAGGATCGACGTCGTCGAGCCGCCATACTGGGCGCCGTAGTAGATGCCGGCCAGCATGATGAGCGCGGCGGTCGGGGGCAGGTGGAAGGTGATCGGCAGCAGCATGGCGATGGTCGCCACGGGGCCGATGCCCGGCAGCACGCCGATCAGGGTGCCGACCATGCAGCCGAGGAGGGCGTAGAGCAGGTTCTGGACCGACAGCGCGACCTGCAGGCCGAGGACGAGATTGCCGAGGATGCTCATCTCACCAGACCCCTTCGATGACGGAGATGTTCATCCCGAGGCCAAGCTTGAAGACGATGATGCACAGGATCGTGAGAACGACCATGTTGGCGATGACTTCGGTGATCTTGAATTCCTCGCCGCCCAGGGAGGCGATCAGGATCAAGGCGATCAGCGCCGGCAGCATGCCGGTCCTCTCGAAGAGAAGGGCGAAGGCGACGATGCCGATCGTCACCAGGGTGATCGGCCGCCATTTCGGCCGCTCCACCATCTCCCCGCCGGAATAGAGAGCCACCACGCTGATGATCGCGCCGAGCACGAGCATGATGTAGGCCAGCATGTGGGGAACGTAGCCCGGTCCCATGCGGACCGTCGTTCCCGGCGCAAGGTTGCGCCCGAACCACAATGCGGTCAGTCCAAAGGCGATAAACATCACCCCGGACAAGAAGTCCTTGCTGAGCAATCGATGCAACGATGCCTCCCCCACTCTACGCTTTTGGCCAATATTTTGGGCCCGGACAGCCGGGCGAACCCCAGCGGCAGATAACCACAATTCGGCCATTAATCCCAAGTGCCAAGTTGCGCTGACATTGGCAAGTCGCGCTCGCATCGGGGCGGCCAGCTTTTCGCGCGCGTATCGCGGTGGGGAATTTGACGTGCAAGCGGGCGGAATTTTGCATATGCGAATATGCGGGCCCCGAGAAGAACAGGGAGGAGGCTGATGGCCGACGGAACGATCGTTCGCGAGGCGGCGAGCAGGACGACGGGAGCCGAGACCCATCCGGTCGGTCTCGTCATACTTTGCTGCCTGGCACTCGTCGTCGGCGTGGTGACCGGGTTCGGCGCCGTGCTCTTCCGCGACCTGATCGGCCTGGTCCACAACATCTTCTTCCTGGGGGAGTTTGTCGTCAGCTACGACGCGAACCTGTTCACCCCGCCGGGGCCCTGGGGCTGGCTGATCATTTTCGTCCCGGTCGTCGGCGGTCTCATCGTGACCTTCCTCGTCACCAATTTCGCGCCCGAGGCGCGCGGGCATGGCGTCCCTGAAGTCATCGATGCGATCTATTACAAGGAAGGAATCATCCGGCCGGTCGTGGCGGTGGTGAAGTCGCTGGCCTCGGCGATATCGATCGGCAGCGGTGCGGCCGTCGGTCGGGAGGGGCCGATCATCCAGATCGGTTCCGCGCTCGGCTCGACGCTGGGCCAGGTCGTGAGGATGTCGTCCAGCCAGCGCATCGTCCTCGTCGCAGCCGGCGCAGGGGCCGGCATCGCGGCGACGTTCAATACGCCGATCGGCGGCGTCCTGTTCGCGATCGAGCTGATGATGCCGGAAATGAGCGTCGCGACCTTTCTGCCGGTCGCACTCGCGACGGCCGCCGCCACTTTCGTCGGCAGGTTCTTCTTCGGCGTCGCGCCGGCCTTCTCCGTTCCCGAACTCGTGCCGCTGTCGATCGATCTGACCTCGGCCCTGACGCTCTGCGTCTATGTCCTGCTCGGAGCGGTGGTCGGCATCGCCGCCACCGCGATGATCCGCGGGCTGCATCTGTTCGAGGATGTGTTCGACAGGATCGAGCAGCCCTATCTGCGGCACGGCCTGGGGATGCTCCTGGTCGGCATACTGATATACGCGCTCCAGCAGAGCTTGGGTCACTACTATGTGGAAGGGGTCGGATACTCGACCATCCAGAGCATCCTGTCGGGAGATCTGGCGGCGCCGGCGCTGCTCGTGCTCCTGTTCTTCTGCAAGCTCTTCGCGACCTCGACCAGCCTCGGCTCGGGGGCTTCGGGCGGCGTCTTCTCGCCAGCCCTCTTCATGGGGGCGACGATCGGTGCGGCTTTCGCGGCGCTGGTGAACAAGCTCGGTCTTCCGGTTCCCGTGCCCGTCACCTCCTTTGCCATGGTCGGCATGGGGGCAATGGTCGGGGGCAGCACGGGCGCCGCCATGACGGCCGTGACGATGATCTTCGAGATGACGCGCAGCTACGACATCGTCCTGCCGATGATCCTTGCCGTCGCGGTGAGCATCGGCGTGCGGCAGCTCCTGTCACGCCAGACTATCTACACCCTGAAGCTCTGGCGGCGCGGCCACGTCATTCCCCAGTCGCGGCACGCCAACATGTTCCTGGTCCAGCACGCGACCGATGTCATGGACAAGGACATCATCATCGCCTCGGCCGACTCGGGCTTCGAGGAACTGCTGGCCCGGCCCGACAACCAGGGCAGGCTGCGTCACATCGTGGTGACCGATGGCGACCGCATCCTCGGCGTCATGCGGGTCAATACCGCCCTGCGGCGCGCCCTGTCGGGGACCCACCAGCACGACACCCCCTTGGGGACGCTGGCCAACCGCAATTTCACCGTCGTGCGGGAGGGGGATGCCATGTTTGACGTGATCCGCCGTATCTGGCGCAAGAATGCGACCATGGCGGTCGTCATGCGCGGTAACGGTGTGCCCCGACCCGGCAATATCCTGGGGGTAATCACCCGGGAACATGTCGGCGATTCCGTGGCACAAAGCATCGAAGTCTATCCGGCTGGCGGATAAGGCGCGCAGCACCATATTGCGTGCCTACGAACGGACGAGCAAACTCGACCGGGGTAAACGCTCGTTCAGGAGCTCTTTGTGGCGAGAAAAGGCGACGACTACATAGGCACGATGGCGGTGCAGGAGAAGCACCGCTTCGACCCGGCGGCACTCGAGCGCTTCATGGCCGCCAATGTCGAGGGATTTTCGGGACCGCTGCAGGTCGAGCAGTTCAAGGGCGGGCAGTCCAATCCGACCTATCGTCTCACCGACGGGTCGGGCCGGCGCTATGTGCTGCGCCGCAAGCCGCCGGGCAAGCTCCTGCCGTCCGCCCACGCGGTCGACCGCGAGTTCCGGGTCATCTCGGCCCTGAACAGGACCAACGTTCCCACCCCGCACGCCTATGCCCTGTGCGAGGACGAGGGGGTGCTCGGGACGGCCTTCTACATCATGGAATATTGCGACGGCCGGGTGCTGTGGGATCCTTTGCTGCCGGAGGTTCCCAGGGAGGGCCGGCGTGCCATCTACGAAGCGAAGTTCGAGACCCTGTCGCGGTTGCACACCGTCGACTACGAAGCCCTCGGGCTTGCCGACTTCGGACGGCCCGGCAGCTACGTGGCCCGTCAGATCTCGCGCTGGGGCAAGCAGTACAAGGCATCGGAGACCGACCGGATCGAGTCGATGGAGAAGCTGCTCGACTGGCTGCCGGCGCATCTTCCCTCCGCCGACGAGACTGTTCTGGTCCACGGCGACTACAGGCTCGACAACATGGTGTTCCACGCCAGCGAGCCGCGCGTGCTGGGGATCATCGACTGGGAAATCTCGACCCTGGGCGATCCGTTGGCGGAGCTGTCGTATCTTTGCATGCTCTGGCGCACGCCGAAGGAATGGGGCGGTCTTCAGGGACACGATCTGCCCGCCCTGGGGTTGCCGGGCGAGCAGGAGATGGTCGCCTACTACTGCAGCCTGACCGGGCGCGCAGTGCCCGATACCTCCCTGTGGGAGTTCTACATGGCCTATAACCTCTTTCGCGTTTCATGCATTCGCCAGGGCGTCTACGCCCGCTCGCTCGACGGCACGGCTTCGAATGTCCGCGCCGCCGAGTCGGGCAAGCTGGTACGGCCGGCGGCCGATCTCGCCTGGGAGATCGTCCGTGGCATGGCAGGAGCCAATCCATGAGCAAGCGCAAGACCGTTCGGCCTCTGGTCGCCGCCGGCACCGCCGTGGAGCGGGAAGGGCGGCCACCCGTCGAGGCGATCCGCGCCGCCGCGTTCCATCAGTTCGCGGAACGCGGCTATCCGGTCGTCACGGTGCGCGACATCATGAAGGCGTGCGGCCTGACGCAGGGCGCGCTCTACAACCATTTCCGCTCCAAGGACGAACTGCTGCACGACATCATCGCCTCGACGCAGGCCGAGCTCGAGCGGCTGTGTCAGCGGGCGGTGGGAGAGGCGGGAGACGACCCGCGCGCCCAGCTCGCAGCCTTCGTGCGCGCCTACGTGATGCGGCATTGCCGGCTCCGGGTCGAGGCGCTGGTCGCCAATCGTGAGATCGGATGGCTCGATGCCAAGCGCGTCGCCGACATCCGCCGCAGCCGCCGGGCGATCCGCGACGTCCTCGTCGGGATCCTGGCGCAGGGCATCGAGCGCGGCCTGTTTTCGCCGCCGGGCTCTGGCGGCGAGGAGGATCTGAAGGTCGTGGCCATGGCGCTGCTGGACCAGTGCACCCATGTCTCCAAGTGGTACGCGCCGGGCGGCCGCCTGAGCGAGGAACAGATGGCGACGATCTATTCGGAGATGGCGCTGCGATCGGTCGGGGCCAAGCCGCAGGTGACTTGAGAGGGTGGGGCGTGTTGATGGTGTCGCGCGTCGCAGTCGTCCTCTTGGCCCTGCTCACCGCCGCTTGCGTGGCGGATGAGGCGCCATCGCCGGCGCAGCCGGCCCCGCGGCCGGTCTCCGACCGGCCCGTTGCCTCCGTTCCGGCATCGGATTGGCATGCGATGCTGGTCGCCGGCGACAACAGCAGTCCTGCCTTCGACAACGGCGTCGACACGTTGCGCGAGCGGCTGCAGTCGCTCGGTGTGCGAAGCATCCGCCTCTATTCGGGGAGCAGCTCGGTCGGGACGCTCGCGACCTCGAGCAACGTGCTGAGGGGACTGCGCACCGTCGGTGGCGAGGCCTGCTTCGTCTATGTGACCAGCCACGGCGTGGAGCGCGGCTTCTATCTTCATGCCGACCGGCGGATCTTCGGCCCCGATGCGCTGAACAGCGCCCTGACGGAGGGGTGTGGCGGCGCCCCGACGGTCGTCGTGGTTTCGGCCTGCCACAGCGGCAGCTTCATCAACGCCGAGACCCGCCAGCCCAACCGCATCATCCTGACCGCCGCGGCGGCGGACCGGACGAGCTTCGGCTGCGGAGCCGACGACGACTACACCTATTACGACCAGTGCTTCCTGCAGCAGCTCGACACGGCGCATACGTGGCGGGACGTGGCCCTCGGCACCCGCTCCTGCGTCGAGACGCTGGAGCGGCGCCTGGGGGTACGGCGCGAATCGCGGCCGCAGATGTTCTTCGGCGCCGCGGTCGCCAACCTGCGGCTGCCGGGGCGCTAGGTCCGGAAGCCCCTACCCGCCGATGACGGCGACGAAGTCGCAGGTCAGGTGATTGGGGTTGTTGGCGCCGAGCGCCAGCGTGTGGCGCGCCGGGCGCGACTCGGGATCGGGAAACATCTTCGACCATTCGCCGTTCAGCGCCTTGCGGCCGGTGGCGGGGTCCTTCATCCAGAAATTGACCTTGAGGATGTCGTCGGGCGTGCCGCCCGCGGCCTCGACGCAGAGCTTGATCTGCCGGAAGACGTTGACGACCTGGGCGTCGAGTTCGGGCGGCGCCTTGCCGGTCTCGGGGTCGCGTCCGGTGATGATGCTCGACATCAGGATGTTGCCGATCAGGCTCGCGTTGGGGATCGGGTTCTCGTGCTTGAAGCCCGGATAGTTGATGCTCTTGCGCTTGGCCATTTCCTCGTCTCCTGTCGTCGGACCGATCCGCCTCACTTCATGCGGGCGCTCAGGAGCTCTCCGAATACCTCGAAGCGCTCGCCGTTGAAACGCTGAAGCAGCAGTTCCTCCATCGGCTGGTAGTCGGTCGGGCTGGTATTCATCTCGATCCCCTTCAGCAGCATCGCGGGATGGAAGTTCCTGAGATTCGCCGCCTGAGCCATGACGTTCTCGCGCGTGAGGTTGTCGCCGCACTGCCTGAGCACCTGCACCATGGTCTGCGCCTGCACGTAGCCGACGACGTTCTGCGGATCCTCCAGGCTGCCGGCGGGATAGTATTTCTTCATCCAGGCGACCCAGGCCTTGAACTCCGGATCGTCGCGATACTGCGGGTCGGTGGGATCCTTGACGAAGGCGGCCGAGATGATCCCCTTCGACGCTTCGATGCCGGCCGGCCGCATCACGATCCCGACCGACGCGGCAGGGTTGTCGATGAGCTGCATCGGCTTCCAGCCGATGTCGGAGGCCTTGCGGATGGCCTGCACGGCGAATTTCGGCGTGGTGATGTTGAGGAAGACATTGGCCTTCGTCGAGGCGAGGTCGATCATCTGCGAATCGACCGTGGCATCGGTCACTTCGTAGCTCACCGCCCGGACCATCACGCTCTTGGCCCGATCGCCCAGCCGGTCGGTGAAGCCCTTGATGAAGTCCTTGCCGAAATCGTCGTTCTGGTAGAGCACCGCGACCTTCGGGTTCGGCACCTCCTTCAAGACGTACGCCGCATAGATGCTCGCTTCGGCCCGGTAGATCGGCGTCAGTGTCATCGTGTAGGGAAAGTTCCTGGGGTCGTTCCAGCGGTTGGCGCCCGTCGCCAGGAACAGCTGCGGCACCTTCTTCTGGTTGAGATACTTCTGCACAGCGGCATTGGTGGCCGTGCCGAGCGATCCCGAGATCGCCAGCACGTGATCATTCTCGATCAGCTTGCGCGTCTGCTCGACGGTCTTGGGTGGACTGGAGCCGTCGTCGAGAGAGATCAGGTTGATCTTGCGGCCGTTCACGCCGCCTTGGTCGTTGATCATCGCAAAATAGGCGATTTCCGCTTTTGCCAGCGTGATGAAGCCTGAAAGCGGCCCGCTGTAGGGCATGGTCTGGCCGAGCTTGATCTCGGTGTCGGAGGCGCCGGGATCGTATTTCTTCTGGGCCTGGGCCGAGACGCTGAGCAACGCAACTGAAAGGAACGCTGCAACTGCCACGCGATTGGTTGGCATGGTTTCCTCCCGGTTTTATCGGTTAGCATGGCACCAAGCGGTCCATGAAGCGACCGCAAAGGAGGAAGCGATGGCGCTCGTGGAATACGAGCGGGACGGCGCGATCGTGACGTTGACGCTGAACCGGCCGGAGAAACTCAACGCCTTCAACGACGAGCTCGTCGGCGTGCTGTGCGAGGCGCTGCATCGCTTCGACACCGACGATGCGGCAGAGATCGCCATCCTGTGCGGGAAGGGCCGCGCCTTTTCGAGCGGCGCCGACGTGCACCAGCGCCAGCTTCGCAGCCGCGAGGAGTTCCTGAAGCTCGGTGGGCCGCAGGGGCGCGGCACGCACTCGGCCGATCTGCTGACCAAGGCGGTGAATTGGAAGCCCGTGATCGCCGCGCCGCACGGCTATGTGCTGGGGCTGTCGGTCGGCATCGTCCTCGAATGCGACCTGATCGTGGCCGAGGAGGGCACGCGCTTCCAGGTCACCGAGACATCGCGCGGGCTGGGCGCCGGCAAGTACTGGGGGCTGATGCATTTCCGCGGCGGCGGTGCCTTCACCATGGAGGCGGCGCTCACCGGCCGCTTCTTCACCGCCGAGGAAGCCTTCGCGGCCAACCTGATCAATCGCGTGGCGCCCAAAGGCAGGTACCTCGATGTCGCGCGCGAACTTGCGGCCGAGGTGATCAGGAACCCGCCGCTCAGCGTGCGCTCCACCGTGCGGCTGCGGCGCTGGTACATGGACCGGCTCAGCCGCGAAATCATGCATCAGACGGCGCCCGAGCGCCTGTATCTCAGCGAGGACTTCCAGGAAGCCGCGCGCGCCTTCGCCGAGAAGCGCAAGCCCGGCAAGTTCAAGGGACGGTGAGCATGAGAAAGAGCAGCGATCGAATCCTGACCAGCCATGCGGGCAGCCTGCCGCGTCCGGACGACCTCATCGAAGCCAACCGGCAGCGCGAGGCGGGCAAGGCCGACGAGGCGACTTTCCAGAAGGCGCTGACGCAGGGCGTGGCCGACGTGGTTCGCCGGCAGGTCGCAGCCGGCATCGACGTGCCGGGCGACGGCGAATACGGCAAGTCGATGGGCAGCAAGGTCAACTATCGCGCCTGGTGGAGCTATTCCTTCCAGCGGCTGGGCGGCCTCAAGGTGGCGGGGCTCGGCCTCTACGACTTCCCGGTGCGGCGATCGAGCCCGGGCCATGTCGTGCTGTCGAGCTTCGGCGATCGGCGCGACCGGCTGCGTTTCACAGCGGCTTACAGCGATCCGGATTCGGGCGTGTCGACCGGGCCGCGCACCACCGACTGGCCGGTCTGCGTCGGGCCGCTCAGTTACACCGGCCATGCCGCAATCGCGGCCGACATCGCCAACTTCAAGGCGGCGCTGGCAGCCAGCGGCGTAAGCGAGGGCTTCATGACCTCGATCGGTCCGGCAAGCTGCTCGCGTATCGGCAACGACCACTACAAGAGCGACGACGAGTTCGTGTTCGCCTGCGCCGATGCGATGCGCGAGGAATACAAGGCGATCATCGATGCGGGCCTGATCCTGCAGATCGACGATCCGGCCATCGCCGAGAACTTCGACCAGATCAATCCCGAGCCGACGGCCGAGGACTATCGCAGGTTCACGATGCCGAAGATCGAGGCGCTGAACCATGCCCTGCGCGGCCTGCCCAGGGATCGCATCCGCTTTCACCTCTGCTGGGGAAGCTGGCACGGACCGCACACCACCGACATTCCCATGCGCGACATCGTTGGGCTGATGCTGAAGATCGAGGCTGGCGCCTATTCCTTCGAGGCCGGCAACGTGCGCCACGAGCACGAATGGGCAGTATGGAAGGACACCAGGCTGCCCGACGACAGGCTGATCCTGCCCGGCGTGGTGAGCCATGCCACCAACGTGGTGGAGCATCCCGACCTGGTCGCCGAGCGTATCGGCCGCTTCGCGAAGCTGGTCGGCCGTGACCGGGTCATCGCCTCGACCGATTGCGGCCTGGGCGGCCGTGTCCACCGCGATATTGCCTGGGCGAAGCTCGAGGCGCTGGCGCAGGGCGCGGCGATCGCGAGCAGGCAGTTGTGGTAGGCGGCTAGGAGCTGGCCCGCAGGCGTTCTTCGGCCATCTCGCGCAGCCGGGTGCGCTGGATCTTGAAACCGTTGGGAGAAGGCGTCTTGGGGAAGTCGTCGACCGCGAACACGCGCATCGGCACCTTGTAGTTCGCCAGCCCGCGGCGGCAGTGCTCGATCACGGCCGCCTCGTCGAGCGCCTGGCCGGGCGCGAGAGTCACGAACGAGACGGCCCGCACACCCTCCGGTCGCGCGACGGCGATGGTCTGGCAGCCGTCGATGCCGGCGAGCTTCTGAACATGGGTCTCGATCTCGAGCGGATTCACCAGGAATCCCGCCAGGCGCAGCACGTCGCCCATGCGGCTGAGGAAGGTGAAGCCGCCATGCTCGTCCAACGCGGCGAGATCGCCGGTGCGCACGTAGCCGTCCGCGGTGAGGGTTTCGCGGGTGGCGGCTTCGTTGCCCCAGTAGCCCACCATCAACGAGGGGCCGGCGCACTCCAGCATGCCCGGCTGGCCGACGCCCAGCAGCGCGCCCGTTTCGGGGTCGCGCACGCGCACATGGGCGAGTGGCGAGGTCGGGATGCCGCCGCCCTTCTTGCGCCGTGCCGCCGGCGCGTCGACCGGCTGGATCGCGTACAGCGCCTGCACCTCGCTCATGCCGTAGAGGCCGCGCAGGATCAGCCCGCGCTGTTCGGCACGCTCGACGATCGACTCAAGCGCCGTGTTGAAGCCGGCGTAACCGGCCCAGCGCACCGACGGGAAGGGCCGTTCGCCCGGCGCCAGGTCGAGCAGGCGCGCGAACATGTCGTCGCTGCCCAGCAGCGTGGTCGGCTGGTGATGGGCGATCAGATGCGCGATGCGCTCGATCTCGTAGGATTCGACCAGAACGCACGGCTTGCCGGCCGCCAGCGTGGCCAGCGTCTGGTTGAAGCCGAATACTCCGCACAGGGGGAGGATGCTGAGGGAGAGCGTGTCGGCGGCGGCGAAGCCGAACGATTTCGCGACCTGCTGGGCATGGCTGGCGATCGCGCCTTGCCGGTGCGCGACGAACTTCGGTGCGCTGGTCGTGCCCGAGGTCGTGAAGATGTTGCAGGCGACGCTGGGGCCGGCGTTGTTCGCCGCGCAGCGCGGACGCGTCAGGAGGCGATCGAACGGCACGCGCCGCAGCTGCTCGATGGCGGGGGGAGGTGTTGCGGGCTCGTCACCCACGATCACGATCGCCTTCAGCGAATCGAGCGCCTGCGGCTCGACGCCGGCCAGGATCGACAGGAAGTCGATGTCGCGGAAGCCGGGTGCGCAGGCGAGCACCTTGGCGCCGGAACGGCCGACGATGTCAGCAACCTCGACGGCGCGATAGCGCGTGTTGACCGCGACTGCGATGGCCCCCAGCCGCACGCAGGCGAAGTAGAGCAGGGGATAGGCGGGCAGGTTGGGCAGCCACAGCGCCACGCGGTCGCCCGGCCCGACGCCGAGATCGGCCAATCCCTGCGCCACGCGCAGCGACCGCTCGGCGAGATCGGCAAAGCTGATCGCGCTGTCGCCATGCAGAAGGGCAGGCGCGTCCGGCGTCTGCTCCACCCAGTCGGCGAGCAGGGTCCAGACATCCGGGGCGGGCTTGTTGAGAGCCATGCGCGCGGAGACTACTCGATGTGCGATCCATCTCAAGGGCAATGCCTTGATACGGCATGATGCTTGCTCGACGCTGCGGTCGGGGAATTGGGGAGGTCGACATGCTGCGCCGCCGAAGCCTGCTCGCGAGTCCATTGCTGCTGACGGCGTCCGTCGCACGCGCCGAATGGACACCGAAGCAGCCCATTCATGTCATCGTCGGCTTCGCGCCGGGCGGCACCGCCGATATCGCGGCTCGGCTTGCGGGCGAGGCGATCCAGCGCAAGACGGGGCAGACCGTCGTCGTCGAGAACAAGAGCGGTGCGCTGGGCTTCATCGCCTTGAAGGCCGTGGCCAATGCCGCGCCGGATGGCTACACGGTGGGCATCGGCATCATGGGGTCGCTGGCCGTCGCTCCGGTCGTTCCCGGATCGGTGATCCCGCTCGATCTCGACAGGGAACTCCTGCCGGTCTGCAATCTCGTCGGTGTCCCGATGGCGCTGATCGCGAGGTTGAATGCGCCCTTCAAGACCGTTGCCGAGCTGATTGCCTACGCGAAAGCGAATCCCGGCAAGGTCTCATACGGCTCGACCGGAAACGGCTCGACCAACCAGCTCGCGGCGGAGTTCTTCGCTGCGGAAGCGGGCGGCCTGAAGCTGCTGCACGTGCCCTATCGTGGCGGCGCGCCGGCCGTTGCCGATGTCGCGGCGGGGCAGATCGACATTTTCTTCGCCAACGTTTCGGAGATCGTGGGCCAGATCAAGGGAGGCCAGGTCCGTGCGCTCGCGCTGGCGGCAACCAGGCCCAGCCCCATCGTTCCCGATGTGCCTCTGCTGACGAAGGATATCCCGTCGCTCGACGTGAACAACTGGTTCGGCCTCGTCGGTCCGGCTGGCCTGCCGCCGGACATCGCGGTTTCGCTCTCCAAGCTCTTCATGGATGCGGTGACGGATCCGGCCAGCCAGGCCGTGCTGGCGGAGCGTGGTCTCCAACCGGTTCCGCAGGACGGCGCGGCGTTCAAGGCCACGATCCAGAAGGATCGCGAGCGTTGGGCGAAGGTCGTCAAGCAGGGCAATATCAAAGCCGAATGATCGTAAAGGAAGCGTAATGAGTGCGCCGTTATCCCTTGGTATCGACATCGGGGGCACTTTCACCGACCTCGTCATCCATGATCCGCGCGACGGTCGCGCCGTCATATGGAAAGAGAGCACGACGCCCGATGATCCTGCCCGCGGCGCCCTCGAAGGGGCGCGGCGTGTGCTCGAGAAGGCAGGCGCCAAGGCCGATCAGGTCGGACGCGTCGTGCATGCCACGACGCTGTTCACCAACGCGCTGATCGAGCGCAAGGGCGCGAAGACCGGCCTGATCACGACGGCGGGCTTTGCCGACGTGCTCGAGATCGGGCGCGAGCGCAAGTACGAGCTCTATGATCTCTTCATCGAGATGCCCAAGCCGCTGGTGGCGCGCCCGTGGCGGCGCGAAGCCAGGGAGCGTCTGGCGCCAGACGGCTCGGTGGAGGTCGCGCTCGATGTCGAGGCGGCACTGGCCGAGGTGGCGGTGCTGGTGGAGCAGGGTGTCGAAAGCCTCGCCATCTGCTTTCTGCATGCCTACGCCAATCCGCAGCACGAGCGGATGCTTGCGGCGGCGGTGGCCGAGCGATTCCAGAACCTGTCGATCTCGCTGTCCTCGGACATCGCGCCGGAGATCCGCGAGTACCAGCGTCTCAGCACCACGGTGTGCAATGCCTATGTGCGTCCGCTGGCGGAGGCCTATCTCGAACGGCTGGAGCAGGCGCTGCGCAGCGAGGGCATCACGGGCGGTCTGTTCCTGATGCTGTCCAATGGCGGCCTCACGCATGTGGAGGAAGCCAAGCGGGCACCGGTTCAGCTCCTCGAGAGCGGGCCGGCGGCGGGCGCGCTCGCCGGTGCCTGGTTCGGCCGCAACGCCGGGCTGGAGCGGGTGCTGGCTTTCGACATGGGGGGCACGACCGCCAAGCTGGCGCTGGTCGACGATGGCGAGCCGCTGGTCGCCTACGGCTTCGAGGCGGCGCGCGAGAAGCGCTTCCTGCGCGGTTCCGGCCTGCCGATCCAGATCGCTACCGTCGAGCTGATCGAGATCGGCGCCGGCGGCGGGTCGATCGCTCACAAGAGCGAGCTTGGCACGCTCAATGTCGGTCCGCAGAGCAGCGGCGCGCAGCCGGGACCGGCCTGCTACGGCCGCGGCGGTACCGAGGCGACGGTGACCGACGCCGATCTTTCGCTGGGCTATCTCAACGCCGACTTCTTCCTCGGCGGCGCCATGAAGATCGATCGCGCGGCGACGGAGGACGCTTTCGGGCGGCTCGCCAGGTCGCTGTCGGTCGAGCCCGGCCGCGCGGCCTTCGGCGTGCACGACGTCGTGAACGAGAACATGGCCGGCGCGGCGCGCGTGGCGATCGCCGAACGCGGGCGCATCCCGGCCGAGTATGCATTGCTGGCGACCGGCGGCGCCGGGCCGGTGCATGCCTGGCACGTGGCGCGCAAGCTTGGCGTCAAGCGCGTGGTCTGTCCGCCCGGCGCGGGCGCCGGCAGCACCATCGGCATGCTGATGGCGCCGGCGCGCGTCGATCGTGTCGCCAGCTTCGGCCAGCCGCTGGCCGGTGCCGACCTGGCGGAAGCGGAAAGCCTCTTCGAGGCGCTCGAGAAGGAAGCGCTCGATGTATTGCGACAGACCGGCGCCGATGTCGCCGGCCGCGCCGTCACGCGGCTCGCGGACATGCGCTACGTCGGTCAGGGCAGCGAGATCACCGTCGCCATGCCGGCGCCGTTGACCGAGTCGGGTGTGCGGGCTGCTTTCGAAGCCGCCTACAAGGCTCTGTTCGCGCGCACGCCGCCGGGCGCGGCGATCCAGTTCGTGGCGCTGCGCCTGTCGGTCGCTGCGCCCATGCCCGGCACGGGCGGCAAGCTGGAGCTGACGCGCCATGCCGCCGCCGTGGCGGAGAAGGGGAGCCGGCCGGTGTTCTTCCCCGACGAGGGCAAGACGATGCAGACCAGGGTCTGGGACCGCTATGCGCTGACGCCGGGCGTGCTGATCGAGGGGCCTGCCGTGTTCGAGGAAAACGAAAGCACTTTCATCGTCGGTCCGGGCGCCACGGCGCAGCTCCTGCCGGACGGTTCCATCCTCGCGGAGGCCAAGTGATGAGCCGCACCTTTGATCCGATCGAGCTCGAGCTCTTGTGGCGGCGTCTCATCTCCATGGTCGACGAGGCCGCCGCCGCCATGGTGCGCACCTCCTTCTCGACGCTGGTGCGCGAGAGCTACGACTTCTCCTGCGTCATCACCGACGCGTCGGGACAGTCGCTGGTGCAGGCCTCCGAGAGCATCCCGAGCTTCATCGGCACGCTGCCCGAGACGGTGAAGCACTTCCTGCGCTTCTTCCCGCCCGAGAATCTGGAGCCGGGTGACGTGCTGATCACCAACGACATCTGGCTCGGCACCGGCCATCTGCCCGACGTCACGATGGCCAAGCCGATCTTCAAGGGCGGCCGGCTGGTCGCCTTCAGCGCCACGACGGCGCACGCCCCCGACATCGGCGGCAAGATCAGGAGCCCCGAGCCGCGCGAGGTGTTCGAGGAGGGGCTGCAGATCCCGCCGATGAAGATGATCGCCGCCGGCAGGACCGACGAGACGCTGGTCACGATCATTCGCAAGAACGTGCGCACGCCTGACCAGACGATGGGCGATCTCTATGCGCAGATCGTGGCGCTCGACCTGATGGAAGATCGGCTGCGCGTGCTGATGGAAAGCTACGATCTGCCCGACCTCACCGACCTTGCACGCGAGGTCCAGGGTCGCTGCGAGGCGGCGATGCGGGCGGCGATCCGCGAGCTGCCGGACGGCACGTATCACAGCGAGCTGACCACCGACGGCGTGCACGACAAGCCGATCACCATGAAGCTCGCGCTGACCATCAGGGGCGACGAGATCGAGATGGATTTCGCCGGCACCGACCCGCAGGTCGACCGCGCGATCAACTGCGCGCTCTGCTACACCAACGCGATGGCGATGTACGGGGTGAAGGTCTGCACCAGCCCCAACCTGCCCAACAACGAGGGTGCGTGGCGGCCGATCGCGCTCAAGGCGCCGCCCGGCTGCATCGTCAATCCGGTCTTCCCGGCCTCCGGCGGTTCGCGCATGCTGATCGGCCACTACATCCCGATGCTGGTGTTCGGCTGCCTGGGCCAGATCGTGCCCGAGCGCGTGATGGCCGCCTGCGGCTCGCCGATGTGGGGCATGAATCAGTCGGGCGTGCGCCCCAACGGCGGTGAGGGCGGTGGCAAGCCTTACGCCAACATGTTCTTCTACAACGGCGGCATGGGCGCCAATACGCAGGGCGACGGCATCACCTGCCTGTCATGGCCGTCGAATGTCTCCTCGACCTCGATCGAGATCAGCGAGCACATCGCGCCGCTGCGCTTCCATCACAAGAAGCTGCGTCCCGACTCGGGCGGGCCGGGCCGCCATCGGGGCGGGCTGGGGCAGGAGATCCTGATCGAGAGCCGCAGCGAGACGCCGATCGCGGTCTCCTTTCTCGCGGAGCGCACGGTCTTTCCGGCCTTCGGCATAGAGGGCGGCAAGGACGGCGCGCCAGGCGAGCTCAGGATCAACGGGGCGAAGACCGATCCCAAGAAGCAGTATGTGCTGAACAAGGGCGACACCGTCTCGCTGGGCACGCCCGGCGGCGGGGGGCATGGCGATCCGCGTCAGCGCTCCGATGCGGCACTCGCTGCGGATCTGGCGGCGGGCTACGTCACGGAGCGGGCGGCCTATCGCGGCTGACCGACGCTCATCCGCAAGAGGGCGTCTATCGGTGGAAGCGCCAGGAGACAGGGACCAGGTGCCACCGGTGGGCCAACACCGAGACACTGACGCCGACCGGTCCGATCATGCTCTTGATGCGGCCAACGTGCCGCGCGTTGGAGTTGGCAGATGAAGCGCTGCTATCCGTCGCCGGACGCGGCCACTTCTGCAGAAGGAACAGGGCGAGGAGAGCAGTCGCCACCCCGGCGAGGTTGAGGGCCGCCAGGGCGCAGCCGAGCGTATCGAGGGTGTCGAGGTCGCCAACCGGCATACCGTGGATGGCCGCCTCACAGGCGGCGTTGAAGGCAAGCTGTGGCAAGGACAGAAGCGTGGCGACCTGGCCATCAAACGTGCCGTCGCGATGCAGGGCGGCAGCGGGGGACTGGTCGCAGACCACGACCAGCACGGCGGCCGAGACGAGCAACATCAGGGCTGCCGACGCCGCTTTCGGCCCGGTTTTGAGGAACCGGCAGGCAGCGGCAAAGCCCAGGACTGCAGCTATGCCGGTCACAAACGCGCTGGCGGGCAGAATGTAGTCTTCGACCGGATGGAAGATCCCCAGGCCGATGAACGTATACGCGATGCGGACACAAAGCGCGGCGAGCAGGGACGTGCAGGCACCGATGAATACCGCTGTCGCCATTTTCTCGATCGACGTCATGTTACTGGACTCCGATGTCGACGCCTAATTTCAGCACTGTTTGGGTGTCACCTCCACGACGACGTTGTTTCAGTCGTGTCATTTTGCGGTGCCAGCCCCTCTTTCACTGCAACAATCTCGTGGGCGCGGGCGCTTCGGGCGCCCAGAGATCGTAGGGCGGAGCCTGTCCCAAGGGCAGCTAGGAGCCCTGGTGACCGGAACTCGTAACGCGCACGGCGCGCCGGGTTGTACAGTCTCGCCTTCCAGAGGAGATCGACAATGAAGCTCGCCTATTCCGCCGCCAGCCCCTATGTCCGCAAGGTGACCGCCTGTGCGATCAAGCGTGGCATCAACGACAAGATCGAGCGCGTGAAGATCGCGACCACCGATCCGGCGCTGCTGCAATACAATCCGCTGTCCAAGGTTCCGACCCTCATCACCGACGACGGCCTGTGCATCTACGACAGCCCGGTGATCTGCGAGTACATCGACGGCGTCGGCCCCGCGCCCAGGCTCTTTCCGGCGCCGGGAGCGGCACGCTGGAAGGCGCTCACCCAGATGGCGCTGGGCGACGGCATCCTCGATGCCACCCAGCCGCGCCGGCGCGAGCTGACCCTGCCGCAGGACGAGGGCCGCAAGGCCTACATCGCGCTGCAGCAGGGCAAGGTGAAGCAGGCGCTGGCCGTGCTCGAGAAGGAGGCGGACACGCTCGGCGAACTCGCGACCATCGGCGAGATCACCGTTGGCTGCGCGCTGGGCTATCTCGATTTCCGTTACCCCAACGAGCCGTGGCGGCCGGGTCATCCCAAGCTCACCGCCTGGTACGAGAAGGTGGTGAAGCTGCCGCCGCTGGCCGAGACCATGCCCGTCGGCTGATCGCCGTTGCGCGGGCGGCCCGGCTCTTGCACCGGAGTCGGGCCGTTCTCGCCTGAGGTTGCCGCGATGCCCGTCACCGGATTCTTCGAACTTCCAGCGTCGTCCCGCTACGCCCTGCGGCGCGTGCATGTGCCGGCGAGCCTGCTGACGGAAACGGTCCTGCCGGCCGAGGGGCCGGATGCTCTCGTGCTCTGCGATCTGGTGATCGAGGACGGGCGCATCGCGGAGATCGCGCCGGCGGGCACCGTATCCGGGGCGCTGGGGCCCGACCTCGATCGCTCCCTGGTTCTGCCGGGCCTGCTCGACGCCCACGCCCATCTCGACAAGGGCCATATCGCGCCGCGGGCCCGCAACGCGACCGGCGACCTTTCGGGCGCGGCGGCGGTGACGGGGCCGGACCGCGCCGCGCGCTGGCATGCGGAGGACGTCTATCGCCGCATGACCTTCGGCCTGCGCTGCGCCTATGCCAAGGGCGTGGTGGCGATCCGCACCCATCTCGATTCGCTGGCGCCGCAGCCCGAGATCACCTTTCCCGTCTTCGAGCGCGTCCGTGCGGAATGGGCGGGCCGCGTCGAACTGCAGCCTTCGACGATCCAGCCGCTCGACGTGTTCCTGCGCGAGGAGGGGACGGAACTCGCCGACCGGGTCGCCGCGATCGGCGGCAATCTCGGCAGCAGCACCAGGTTCGTGGCGCCCATGTCTTCGTTGGTGCCGCCCGAGTTCGACGTCGCGCTGGAGAGAATCTTCACACTGGCCGAGGAGCGCGGCCTCGATCTCGATCTGCATGTCGACGAGGCCAGCGATCCCGAGGCCCGTACGCTGATCCGCATCGCCCGCATGGCGGCGAGGCGCGGCTTCAAGGGCCGCATCCTTGCCGGCCACTGCTGTGCGCTGGCGCTGCAGAGCGACGACTTCATCGACGAGACGATGGCGGCCTGCCGCGACGCCGGCATCGATTTCGTGAGCCTGCCCGCGGTCAATCTCTACCTGCAGGCGCGGGGACCGTTCGCCGGCAACGTGCCGCGCCGCACGCCGCGCTGGCGCGGCGTCACGGTGCTGCACGAGCTGAAGGCCTTCGGCCTCGACGTCGCCATCGGCGGCGACAACGTGCGCGATCCCTTCTACGCCTATGGCGACCACGACATGCTGGAGACCTTCGCCCAGGCGGTGAAGATCGCCCATCTCGACCATCCCTACGACGACTGGATCCGGGCCGTGACGGCGGTGCCGGCGACGATCATGCAGCTTCCGCAGTTCGGCCATGTCGGGCGCGGCAGGCCCGCCGACCTGGTGGTGCTGCGGGCGCGGGACTTCGGCGAGATGCTGGCGCGCTTCCAGGCCGATCGCGTGGTGATCCGCGGCGGCCGGGCGATCGACACGACGCTGCCGGACTACCGTGAACTGGACGACCTCGTTAGGATCGACGCCTCGACATCATAGGAGCTGCCTATGAGCGACATCGACGTCCTGAAGCCAGAGACGATCGCCAAGCCCAAGGTCGAGCAGCCGCGCCTGTACAAGGTCGTCCTGCTGAACGACGACTACACGCCGCGCGAATTCGTCGTCGAGGTGCTGAAGGCCGTCTTCCGCACCAGCGAGGACCAGGCCTATCGCATCATGATGACGGCGCACCAGAAGGGCGCCTGCGTCGTCGCCACCTTCACGCGCGACATCGCCGAGAGCAAGGCGAAGGAAGGAACCGACATGGGCCGCCAGAACGGCTACCCGCTCGCCTTCTCGACCGAGCCCGAAGAATAGCGGCCTAGCTGAGGTCGGCGCAGAATTCCTGGATGCGCTTGCAGCCTTCGCGCAGGCTCTCGAGGTCGGTAGCGTAGGAGATGCGGAAGTAGGGGCTCATGCCGTAGGCGGCGCCCTGGACGGTCGCGACCTGGCGCTCCTCGAGCAGCGCCGTGACGAAATCCGTGTCGGTTGCGATCTTGCGTCCGCCCCTGGTCGTCCTGCCGATGCAGCCGGCGATGTTGGGGAACACGTAGAAGGCGCCCTCGGGCAGATGGCAGGTGATGCCCTTGGCCTCGCGTAGCCAGCCGACCACGAGATTGCGGCGGTTCTGGTAGTCGGCGACGTGGCTGGCGATGATGTCCTGCGGCCCGTCGAGCGCCGCCGCCACCGCGGCCTGGCCGACGGTCGAGACGCCGCCCGAGGCCTGTCCCTGCATGTTGATCATCGCCGTGATCATCGCCTTCGGCCCGCCGGCATAGCCGATGCGCCAGCCTGTCATGGCGTAGGCCTTGGAGGCGCCGTTCACGGTCAGCGTGCGGTCCTTCAGCTTCGGCTCGACCTCGGCGATGGAGCAGAACTCCTTCCCGTCGTAGGTCAGGTGCTCGTAGATCTCGTCGGCCATGACCAGCACGTGCGGGTGCTGCAGCAGCACGTCGGCCAGCGCGCGCATCTCGGCGCGCGAGCAGATGGCGCCGGTCGGATTGTTGGGGAAGTTCAGCACCACCCACTTGGTGCGGGGCGTGATCGCTGCCGCGAGATCGGCCGGCCGCAGCTTGAACTGGTTGTTCTCGGGACACGAGACCGAGACCGGCACACCGCCCGCCACCAGCACCTGGTCGGCATAGCTGATCCAGCCGGGGGCGGGGATGATCACCTCGTCGCCGGGGTTCACGCTCGCCATGACGGCGTCGTACATGATCTGCTTGCTGCCGTTCGAGACCATGATCTCGTCGAGCGCATAGTCGAGGTTGTTCTCGCGCTTGAACTTGCGCCGCACCGCCTCCTTCAGGGCCCGCGTGCCGTCCTGCGGCGGATACTTGGTGTCGCCGGCGAGGGCGGCCTTGTAGGCCGCCTCGATGGCGTGGCGGGGCGAGGCGAAGTCGGGCTCGCCCGAGGAGAGGCCGACGATCTTGACGCCCTGGGCGCGCATCTCGCGCACCTTGCGGGTCATGGCGGCGGACGCGGAAATCTTGACGCTCTTCAGGCGCTCAGCAGGCTCGAACATGGATCCTTCCGGAAGGGGGCGGCGGACAATAGGGCAGCGGTCAGCCGGATACCAATCCCGCCGCCGCGATACCCGCTATGCACACCGCCTCGTCCTCGTCGCCGGTGCCGCCGCTTGCGCCGGCGGCGCCGAGGACATGGCCTTCCGGATCCTTGATCAGCACGGCGCCGGTCTGGGGCAGGAACTTGCCCTGCGCCGTGGCGGCCAACGCGCCGAAGAACTGCGGATTGTCCTTGGCCCGCTGCAGCAGGACGCGGCTCGACATGCCCATGCCGACCGCGGCCCAGGCCTTGCCGATGGCGACGTCGTTACGGAACATGCTGGCACCGTCCTCGCGCTGCAGCGCCTTCACGTGGCCGGCCTCGTCGAGCACGGCCACGGTGAGCGGCTTGACGTTCATCTCCCGCGCCTTGGCCAGGGCGGCTTCGATGATCTTGTTGGCTTGCGCGAGGGTCAGTCTGGGCATCAGCTTTCCTTGGAATCGAACGGGCCGCGGGATCGGCCGGGCGCCGCATCTTGATCGTCCCGGCTGGGCGCTTCCAGCCCGTTCGGCGCCGGTTCGCGCGCCGCGCGCTCGAATTTGCGCACAGTGGATTTTGCGACGCGGTGTCTCGCCCTAGCATGAGGTCGAACCGGATCGCCGCCGGGAGACGCCGTGGGGATGCGCCGCGCATCCGACCGCCCGTGTCCTCCGTGGTAGCCGGTGTTTCCATATATCCCGGGGCGCAAACAGGATGGGGCGATCGATGCAGCAGGAAGGACAATCGGCGCGTTGGGACGACGAATGTCATCACCCCGACTACAAGGAGATCAACGTCGCGTCGGGTGCGGGCTGCTGGATCACCCTCGACAATGGGCGGCGGATCCTCGATGCCGCGTCGGGCCATAGTTGCGTCAATCTCGGCTATGCGAACGAGGAACTGGTCGAGGCTGCCGCTCAAAGCTGCCGCACGCTCGCCTACTGCTCGCCGGAGCACCACTGCCGGCCCGTCACGGCGCTTTCCGGGACGCTGAGCCGGCTCCTGGGCGGCGGCTATCGCTTGCGATATGCCGCGACCGGGGGCGGCGCGAACGAGCTCGCGATCGAGATCGCCCGACGCTACTGGCGCCACAAGGGCGAGCCGGAAAAGCGCGGCATCATTGCGCTGGACCGCAGCTATCACGGCTCGACCGGGTCGGCGAGCTTCGCAAGCGGCCCCGGCATCCTGCAGTCGCCGCACGTCGATCGCAGCGAGGAGTTCCTGCATCTGGCCGGGCCGCGGGATACCGTGGCAGGCCTGTCGAGGGATCTCGACGCCTTGCGGCGCGGGCTCGAGGCCCGGATCGCGGCCGCGGGAGCGCAGACGATCGCGGCCGTCATCGTCGAGCCTGTCGCCTTCGCGGGCGGCGTCATCGTCCCGCCGGCCGGCTTCCTGGAGATGCTCGCCGCGCTCTGCCGGCAGCAGCGGATCCTGCTGATCGTCGACGAGGTGATCACGGGCTTCGGACGCAGCGGCCAGTGGTTTGCCTTCCAGCATGCGGACGGCGTCCGGCCCGACATCGTCACCATGGGCAAGGGGATCACCTCCGCCTATTTCCCGCTGTCGGCCGCCGCGGTGTCCGAGCCCATCTACGAGACGTTCCTCCTGCCGGGGAACGCGATGAGCAAGGTGATCACCATGGCGGGCCATCCGGTCGGCTGCGACGTCGCCCTCAAGGTCATCGAGATCATGGAGCGCGACGGCCTCGTGGCTCGTGCCCGCACCAACGCCGAGCGGCATCTGTCGAAACTCCTGTCCCTTCGCGGCCTGCCGGCCGTGCGCGACGTGCGAGGGCTCGGCCACATGTGGGGGCTGGAGTTTTCCGGGACCCATGCCGGCGACGGTGCGGCGGTGGCGCGGGAGGTGGCCGACCGCTGTTTCGAAGCGGACCTGCTCGTCCTCCAGGCCGACAACCTGATCCGCCTGAATCCCCCGCTCGTCATTGCCGAAGATGAGCTCGAGTTCGTGGTGGGCACGCTGATGTCCGCGGTGCAGGCGGCATCGCGAACCTCCTGACGGGGCGGCTGGACACGCCTCGACCGGGCTTCACGGGAGCGCCTATAGTCGGGGGCGCACTCGAACGCTGGACCAGGGCAAGGCGCAGGACGTGTTGCAGCATTTCGACGATGCCGACCCGGAGAGAGGGCCGAACGGTGCGGCTGCTCCGATGCGGCGACGGCAGCGGGCGTGACGTGAACGCGGTCCGCTCTTCCGCTGCGTCGCTTGCGACGCTCGCCCAGGAAGCGAAGTCCTGTACGCGCTGCCCGCTCTATCGCAACGCGACGCAGACGGTCTTCGGCGAGGGGCCGGCCGATGCGAAGCTGATGGTGGTGGGCGAGCAGCCGGGCGACCAGGAGGATATCGCCGGGCGTCCGTTCGTCGGGCCGGCGGGGAGGGTCCTCGACCGGGCGCTTGCGGAGGCAGGCATCGACCGCACCCAGGTCTACGTGACCAACGCGGTGAAGCACTTCAAGAACGAACCGCGCGGCAAGCGGCGGCTGCACAGGAAGCCGACGCGCTCGGAAGTCGAGGTGTGCAAGGTCTGGCTCCTGCAGGAGGTCGCCGTGGTGCGGCCGGCGCTCGTCCTGGCGATGGGGGTGACGGCGGCAGAGGCGCTGGCCGGTCGGCCCATGACTATCTCGCGCGAACGCGGCAGGGCCCTGGTTTTCCCCGACGGGCAAAGGGGCATGGTGACGGTCCATCCCTCCTCGATCCTGCGCGTGCCGGACGAGGCCGCGCGCCACCAGGCCTATGCCGGGCTGGTGAAGGACCTGAAGGTGGCGCTAAAAACGCTCCAAGCGGTTTGAATTATTGGGATTTTTACCCGGATTCGGCCGGAATCGGGGTTGACGCGGTGTCCCCGTCTCCCTATTTTCCGCCCGCTTTTGGAATTCACCCCGGCGTCGCCGGGGCTTTTTGTTGAGTTGGGACCATGAAGATCCGCCATTCGCTGAAGTCCGTGAAGACGCGCCACAAGGACTGCCGCATCGTGCGCCGCAAGGGCCGCGTCTACATCATCAACAAGACCAACCCGCGCTTCAAGGCGCGCCAGGGCTAAGGCAGACCCAAGGTCACGCCTCGAAAGGCGGCGGAGCTTCGGCTTCCGCCGCTTTTTTATTTGGCGTAAGGATTCGGGCATGCAGATGCCGCCGCTCGATCCTGCCATCCTCGGCCGCCGCGAGGAGATCGTGGCCGCCTTGCGCGCCATCGTGCCGGGCGAGGGCGTGATCGACGATCTCGACGGCATGCGGCCCTACGAGTGCGATGCGCTCTCGGCCTATCGCCAGATGCCGCTGGTAGTCGTCCTCCCCGATACGGTCGAGCAGGTCTCGGCCATCCTGCGCTACTGCCAGGACAACAAGGTCAAGGTCGTGCCGCGCGGCGCGGGTACGTCGCTCTCCGGCGGCTCGATGCCGGTGGGCGACGCGATCCTGCTGGGCATGGGCAAGTTCAACCGCGTGCTCGAGATCGACTATTCCAACCGCTGCGCGCGCGTGCAGCCGGGCGTCACCAATCTCGGCGTTTCCAAGGCGGTCGAGAACGAGGGCTTCTACTACGCGCCCGATCCCAGCTCGCAGATCGCCTGCTCGATCGGCGGCAACGTGGCCGAGAACTCGGGCGGCGTGCATTGCCTCAAGTACGGCCTCACCACCAACAACCTGCTCGGCATCGAGATGGTGCTGATGACCGGCGAGGTGGTGCGGCTGGGCGGCAAGCACCTCGATGCCGGCGGCTACGATCTCTTGGGGCTGATGACGGGCTCCGAGGGGCTGCTGGGCGTCGTCACCGAAGTGACGGTGCGGCTCCTGCGCAAGCCTGCGACGGCGCGCGCTGTGCTGCTGGGCTTTCCGACCGAGGCGGGCGCGGCCGATTGCGTCGCCGCTGTCATCGCCTCCGGCATCATTCCCGGCGGCATGGAGATGATGGACAAGGATGCCATCAAATGCGCCGAGAACTATGTCGGCGCCGGCTATCCGCTCGATGCCGAAGGCCTGCTGATCGTCGAACTCGACGGCCCCGAGGTCGAGGTCGATCATCTCGTGGCGCGGGTCGAGGAGATCGCGCGCGGCCGCGGCGCCACCACCTGCCGGGTCAGCCGCGACGAGCAGGAGCGGCTGCTGTTCTGGGCCGGCCGCAAGGCCGCCTTCCCGGCGGTGGGCCAGATCTCGCCCGACTATGTGTGCCTCGACGGCTCGGTGCCACGCGGGCGGCTGGTCGAAGTGCTGGCCGAGATGCGCGAGATGTCGAAGAAGCACCGCCTGCGCGTGGTGAATGTGTTCCATGCCGGCGACGGCAACCTGCATCCGCTGATCCTGTTCGACGCCAACGACCCGGACGAGTTGCGGCGCATGGAGGAGTTCGGCGCCGACATCCTGCGCCTCTGCGTACGTGTCGGCGGCGCGCTGACCGGCGAGCATGGCGTCGGCATCGAGAAGCGCGACCTGATGGGCGAGCAATTCACCGAGATCGACCTCGACCAGCAGATGCGCGTGAAGTGCGCCTTCGATCCCGACCACCTGCTCAATCCGGGCAAGGTCTTCCCCAAGCTGCGCCGCTGCGCCGAACTCGGCCGGCTGGTGGTGCAGCAGAACAGGATCCCGTTTCCTGACATCCCGCGCTTCTGACGGGGTAGCGACCGGAATAGGGGATCCGCCGAGACCTGCTTATGGTGCCCGTTCATGATGATCGCACAGCCCGTCTCCCTCAGGAGTGCCAGGTGATTGATTCTTCGGCGTTTTTCGGGGTTTCCATTTTCCAACCCGGACGCGGTGCCTAAGTGACTGATTCCTTTGGATATATTTTCCGGGCCTCCATTTTTTTCCATTTATTTAATGGAACGGCCCGGCAGATGGCGGTGGGCGCATGAGCGGCACGATCAAACCGCGCGACGCTGGAGAACTGCGTCAGGCGGTTGAATGGGCGCTGAACGAGGGCATCACCCTCGATGTCAGGGGAGCCGGCAGCAAGCGCACGCTCGGCAAGCCCATGGCCTGCGATCAGGTGCTGGACGTTTCAGGTATCGCGGGCGTCGTCGACTATGCGCCCGAGGAACTGGTCATCACGCTGCGCGCCGGCACGCCGTTGCGCGAGGTGGAGGCGTTGCTCGCGCAACGCAACCAGATGCTCGCCTTCGAGCCGCCCGATCTCGGCTCGCTGCTGGGCGGTGCGGCCGGCGAGGGGACGCTGGTGGGGGCACTCATGGGCAATTTCGCCGGTCCGCGCCGCCTCGCTGCGGGCGCCGCGCGCGACCACCTGCTGGGCTTCAGCGGCGTCAACGGCCGCGGCGAGGCCTTCAAGTCGGGCGGCCGCGTGATGAAGAACGTCACCGGCTACGATCTCTCCAAGCTGATCGCAGGCTCGTGGGGCACGCTGGCGGTGATCGGCGAGGTCTCGGTGAAGGTACTGCCGGCGCCCGACCAGACGCGCACGCTGCTCCTGCATGGCCTCGACGACACCAGGGCCGTCGCGGCGCTGTGCGCCGCCATGGGCAGTCCGCACGAGGTCTCGGGCGCGGCCCACGTCGGCGACCGGACGGCCTTGCGCGTCGAAGGCGTGGCGCCGTCGGTGGAGGCACGGCTCAAGGGGCTGCGCGATCTGCTCGTCGACACCGGCGCGGCGATGGAGGAACTCGGCACGCTCGAGTCGCGCGCCTTCTGGAAGGGCGTGCGTGACGCCGCGGTGCTGGACGCAAGCACTGACGCGATCGTCTGGCGCCTGTCCTGTCCACCGACCGAGGGACCGCGCGTCGTCTCCCGCATCCGCAGCCAGCGGCCGGCGGCGAAGGCCTTCTACGACTGGTCCGGCGGGCTGATCTGGCTGGCGCTGCCGCCGAGCTCCGACGCCGATCATGCGGTGGTCCGCGCCGCCCTCGGCCCGGCCGGCGGCCATGCCACGCTGATCCGAGCCCCCGAGGCCGTGCGCGCCGCCGTGCCGGTCTTCCAGCCCCAATCCGCGGCGCTCGCGGCACTGGCGCGGCGCGTGAAGGAGAGCTTCGATCCCAAGGGCCTCTTCAATCCGGGAAGGATGGGGTAGGGCCATGCAGACCAATTTCACTCTGGCCCAGCTGGCCGATCCGGAGACGGCGCGCAGCGAGCAGATCCTGCGCAAGTGCGTCCATTGCGGCTTCTGTACCGCGACCTGCCCGACCTTCGTGCTGCTGGGTGACGAGCGCGACAGTCCGCGCGGGCGCATCTACTTCATCAAGGCGATGCTCGAGGGCGACCGCGCGCCGACGGCGCAGGAAGTGCGTCATGTCGATCGCTGCCTGTCCTGCCTCTCCTGCATGACGACCTGCCCGTCGGGCGTGAACTACATGCATCTGGTCGATCACGGCCGCGCGCATATCGAGGAGACCTACAAACGGCCGCTGGCCGATCGCCTGATGCGGGCGTTGCTGGCGTTCCTGATGCCGCGCCCGGCTGTCTTCCGCTGGGCGACGATGCTGGCCTGGGCAGCCAGGCCCGTTGCCGCCCTGCTGCCGGCGCGCAGCGCCGATCCCGGCGGGGCCACCTTCCTGCGCCGCCTGCGGGCGATGATCGAGGCGGTGCCGTCGCGCGTGCCGATGCCATCGCCGGTGGACCGGCCACAGACCTTCGCCGCGTCGGGGACGCGGGTGAAGCGGGTCGCGCTGATGCCGGGATGCGGCCAGCAGGTGTTGGCGCCGGAAGTGAACGAGGCCACGGTGCGCCTGCTGACGCGCCATGGCGTGGAGGTGGTCAACGTCGAGGGTTCCGGCTGCTGCGGTTCGTCGGTGCAGCATATCGGCGACAACGAGCAGGCGCTGGAACTTGCCAAGCGCAACATCGTCGCCTGGCTGCGCGAGGCCGACGGTGCCGGTCTCGATGCCATCGTGATCAACGCCTCGGGCTGCGGCACGACAGTCAAGGACTACGGCTACATGCTCGCGAACGACGAGCTGTGGCGTGACAAGGCGGCGCGTGTGTCGGCGCTGGCCAGGGATGTCAGCGAATTCATGGTGGAGGTAGGTCTCGCAAGTGCCAGCGCACCGCCGTTGACGGTCGCCTATCATGCGGCCTGCTCCATGCAACACGGCCAGAAAGTGATCGACCAACCCAGGAAACTGCTGCGCGATGCAGGGTTCGTCGTGAAGGACGTCCCCGAGTCGCATCTGTGCTGCGGCTGGGCCGGTACCTACCAGGTGCTGCAGCCGGACCTGTCGCGGCGGCTGCGCCGCCGCAAGGTGGCGAACATCGAAAGCCTGCGGCCCGACGTGATCGCGGCGGGCAATTTCGGCTGCGTCGGCAACATCGCCGCGGGAACCGGGATCCCCGTCGTCCACACCGTCGAACTGCTCGACTGGGCGACGGGCGGACCGAGGCCGCCGGCGCTCGGCTAGCGTCGCCGTGGCGGCCTTTCGCTCTTGCCTCGCGGGGGTGCTCGGGCTGATGCTGGCCGTGAACGTGCTGGCGCAATCCGTCGATAGCGACAAGGGGAGGGCCGCCGTGCTCGACACGCTGTTCGCCAAGCTGCAAAGCACCACCGACCCCGTTGCGGCCCAGACGCTGGAGCAGGCGATCTGGGAGCAGTGGACCATGGTTCCCGACCCCGCGCAGCGCGAGCTCATGCTGCGCGGCATCGCCGAGATGCAGCAGCAACAGCTGCAGAGCGCCGTCGCGACCTTCACCAGGCTGATCGCGATCGCGCCGGAACTGTCGGAGGCCTGGAACAAGCGCGCCACGGTCTACTGGCTGCTGGGCGACTTTCCGGCCTCGATCGCCGACATCTGCGAGACCGTGAAGCGCGAGCCGCGCCACTTCGGCGCCTATTCCGGCCTCGGCATGATCCGGGCGCAGATGGGCGAACCCGCGCGGGCGGTCGCGGCCTTCGAGCTGGCGCGCAAGTTCAATCCGCATATCGTCGGCATCGAGGAAGAGATCGAGCGGCTCCGGGCACTGGCCGGCAACGAAGTGTCCGACGACCCGCTGGGTTGCGGACAACGCACCGCGGGACGATAGTGCGCGACATTTTCATTCGGGAGTAACGGTAATGGCGACGTTGTATGTCGGTGGACGGCTGTTCGACGGCGAGAAGGTGCATGACGGTCTCGCGGTCCTCGAAGAGGGCGGCAAGGTCAAGCGCGTGGCGCCGGCCGGCGAGTTCGCGGGCTTCGCCGGCGAGAGGGTCGACACCGCCGGCGGGACGCTGATCCCGGGCATGATCGACTGCCACGTCCACTCGCTGTCGGGCGCCGAGGGCAATCCGGGGGCGGCGCAGGATCGCCTGAGCGCGGCCCAGCTCACCGTGCGCGGCATGGAATTCATGCGCGCCACGCTCGAGGGCGGCGTCACGGCCGTGCGCGATTGCGGCGGCAAGGACTACATCGAATTCGCGATCCGCGACGCCTACAACACCGGCCGGTTCCTGGGACCGACCATGCGCTGTTCCGGCCGCATGATCTGCATGACCGGCGGTCACGGCAACCGGGTCGGCCGCGTGGCCGACGGCCCCGAGGAGGTGGTGAAGGCGGTGCGCGAGCAGATCCATGCCGGCTCCGACCTCATCAAGATCATGGCCACGGGCGGCGTGATGACGCCGGGCGTCAATCCCGAGGATGCGCACTATTCGGCCGAGGAGATGAAGGCCGGCATCACCGAGGCGCACCGCTTCCACAAGTGCTGCGCCAGCCATGCCCAGGGCGCGCTCGGCATCCTGAACGCCGTGCGCGGCGGCATCGATTCGATCGAGCACGGCATCTTCATGACCGACGAATGCGTGAAGGAGATGAAGGAGCGGGGCGTATGGCTGGTGCCGACGCTCGCGGCCGTGAAGAACATCCTCAAGGGCTATGACGACGGCGACCGCTCGATCCCCGACTACGTGATCGAGAAGGCGCGCCGCGTGTTCGACCGCCACATCGCCTCGATCAAGATGTACTACAAGGCCGGTGGCCGCATCGCCATGGGCACCGACGCCGGCACGCCGCACAACAGGCACGGCGAGAATGCGCGCGAGCTCGAGTTCATGTGCGAGATCGGCATCTCGACGCGCGACTCGCTGTTCTTCGCCACGGCGAGCGCCGCCGACCTGATGCGCCTCGCCGAGGAGGGACGCATCAAGGAAGGCAATGCCGCCGACTTCGTGCTGTGCGACGGCGACCCGCTGGCCGACATCAAGCGGGCGGCGCGCAAGGAGAACCATCGCCTGGTGGTGAAGCGCGGGCAGGTCGCGAAGGACAACCGCGCCGCCTTCGCCGGCGCCGCGGTGCGCGTCGCCGCGGAGTAGCGCGAACCGAGCCGCGCGCCGAGCCGCCCTTGGATTACGTCCTGCTGATCCTGCTGGGGGTTGCCTGGGCATTCGGCACGCCGCTCGTGGCCATCATCGCCCTGGTCCGGACCTCGAGCCTGCGCGACGAGAATGCGCGGCTCGCGGCCGAGCTGGCGGCGCTGCGCCGGCAGTTCGCGGAACGGCCGGCGTCCATCGCGGCGGAAGCAGGGGCGGCGCCCGCTGAGGCAGCGCCCGCTCTGGCGCAGGAAGAACCCGCGGCGGCATTGCCGCCGCCCTTCGAGCCCGAGGCGGCGCCGGAAACGGAAGCCGCTGCGCCTGCGCCACCGCTGGCGGCGCCCGGCGCCGAAGTGCCGGCCATCGCGCCGGCCGGCGGCGGCTGGGAGCAGCGGCTGGGGGCCCGCGCCTTCATCTGGATCGGTGCCGTCACGCTCGCCCTCGCGGCCGTGTTCCTGGTCCGCTACTCGATCGACGAAGGCTATCTCTCGCCCGAGGTGCGGGTGATCCTGGCGGCGTTGTTCGGCTTCGGCCTCATCGCCGGCGCCGAAAAGGTCCGCCCGCGCGACGACCGCGTGGCGCAGGCGATGGCCGCGGCCGGCGTCGCCGCGCTCTATGGCGCCCTGTTCGCGTCGGTCGCGCTCTACGACATGATCTCGAAGGTGGCCGCAGGCGGCGGCGCCGCGGCGCTCACCGCGTTCGCGATCAGCCTGTCGCTGCGCCACGGGATCCTGGTCGCTGCGCTGGCCTTCGTCGGCGGCTTCCTCAGCCCCGCCATCATCGGCAGCGAGACGCCGAACGTGCCGGTGCTGTTCGGCTACCTGCTGGCGATCGCGGCCGGCACGCTGGGTGTCATCCGTTATCGCGGCTGGTGGCTGCTGGGGTGGGGGGTGCTGGCCGGCGCCGTGCTGTGGATCGCGGTCTGGATGGACGCGACATCGGACGGCCTGCCCTGGGCCGTGTCGTTCCTGGTCGCGGTGGCGGGGCTGTTCGTCTGGACGACCTGGAAGCGGCTCGGCGAGCAGGAGAACCCGGCCTCCGACGTCGTCGGCCTCGTCTGGACGGCGCTTGCCGTCACCGGGGCGCTGCTTGCGATCATCGTCGTGCAGGACAACGGGCAGCAGGCCGCGGGCTGGCTGGCGCTCGCCGCCCACGGCGCTGGCGTCTATGCCCTGGCCCGGTGGGCGCCGCGCTTCCAGTACCAGGGCGTGCTCGCGCCGCTCCTGTCGCTGGCAGCCCTGGCCGTCTGGTGGCTGAACATGTCGGGCGCGAGCCTCGGCTGGGATGCCGACCGGTTCGCCTGGCTCTGCCTCCTGTTCGGTGCGCTCTACGCGGGCGGGGCCTTCGCGCTGATGTGGAACGCGGCGCGGCCGGGCTTCTGGGCGGCCCTGTCCGTGGCTGCCGCTCTCACGCATTTCCTGCTCTGCTGGTACGTCCTGCGCTCGCTCAAGACGGCGACACCCTGGGGCCTCATCAGCCTCGCCCTCGCGGTACCGTTCCTGGTCGGGGCCGAACGGCTCGCGCGCTGGCGCGAGCGCATGGCCGGCGGCACGGAGGCACTGGGCTTCCTGGCCGCGGGCGTGTCCTTCTTCATCGCCACGGCCATCCCGCTCGAACTCAGCCGCGAGTGGATCACCGTCGCCTATGCGATCGAATTCGCGGCCGTCGCCGCCATCGCGGCCTGGCTCAACCTCGTTGCCATGCGGCGGATGTGCTGGCCGCTGCTTGCCGTGGTCGTCGTGCGTTTCGTGCTCAATCCCGAGGTTCTCGACTATCCGCTCGGCGTCGCGCCGATCGTGAACTGGATCCTGTGGGGCTACGGCATCTCCATCGCCGCGCTGATCGTCGGCCTGCGGTCGCTGCGCCCGACGGGCGATGTCCGGCTGGTGCTGGCGGCGGAGGCGGCCGTGGCGCTGCTCGCCTTCATGCTCGCCACGCTCGAAGTGCGCAGCCTGTTCCAGCCGGGATCGATGGCGGCCTTCGCCTCCTCCTTCATGGAGCGGGCGGTCTATGTCGTCGTGTGGGGCGCCTTTGCCCTCGCCGCGCTCTGGATGGCGCAGTGGCGCACCGATCCGGTGGTCGTCTGGGCCTGGCGTCTGAGCGGCGCACTGGCGATCGCGACGGCGCTGGTGGTGCAGGTGCTGATTGCCAATCCGATCTTCGAGTCGGCCGATATCGGCCGGCTGCCGGTGCTGAACGGCCTCCTGATCACCTATGCGGCGCCGGCCGCGATGGCCGCCGTCGCGCGGCGCTGGATCGACCAGCCGCGCGACAGGCCGGCGGCTCTGCTGGCGGGCGCGTCGGCGGGCGTGCTGGCCTTCGCCTATGTCTCGCTCGAGGTTCGGCATGTCTTCGATCCCGGCTTCGACCGGCCGGGACTGGAGGCGGAGGGACTGGAGCTTTACGCTTATTCCTTCGCCTGGCTGCTGTTCGGCGTGGCGCTGCTCGCGCTCGGCTTCCTTCGCCGGTCGGCCGCGCTCAGACATGCGGGCATGGCGCTGGTGTGCATCGTGGTCGTCAAGGTATTCCTGATCGACCTCTCGGGCCTGCATGGCCTGCTGCGGGTTCTTTCGTTCCTGGGCCTGGGCGCGGCGCTGCTCGGTCTCGGCTTTGTGTATCGTCGCGTTGGCTTCGACTCAAATCCAGAGAAGTAGACCATGGCTTTCCCGGAATTCGGCCTGTCCCTCGATGCGCTGCGCGGACTGCAGCTCGAGCGCCTGAAGGCGGCCCTCGCGCACGCCTACGCCAACCAGGCGCCGTACCGCGCCAAGTGCGAGGCGACGGGCGTCCATCCCGACGACCTGCGGACGCTTGACGATCTGCGGCGCTTTCCTTTCACGGAGAAGGCGGATCTGCGCGCGGCCTATCCCTTCGGCATGTTCGCCATCCCGCGCGAGAAGTGCGTGCGCGTCCATGCGTCGAGCGGGACGACGGGACGGCCGACCGTCGTCGGCTATTCGGCCGGCGACATCGATACCTGGAGCAACGTGATGGCCCGCTCGCTCTATGCGGGCGGTGCGCGGCCGGGCGATATCCTGCACAACGCCTACGGCTACGGCCTCTTCACGGGCGGCCTCGGCTTCCATTATGGCGGCGAGCGGCTGGGTTGCACGGTGGTGCCGATGTCCGGCGGCTCCGGCGAGCGCCAGGTTCAGCTTATCACCGAGTTCGGTGCGCACGGACTGCTCGCGACCCCGTCCTACGCAATGGCGATCGCCGACGAGTTCGACCGGCTGGGAGTCGATCCGCATTCGACGTCGCTGCGCCTCGGTTTCTTCGGTGCCGAGCCGTGGACGGAAGGCATGCGCGCGGAGATCGAGCAGCGCATGGGCATCGATGCTCTCGATTCCTATGGCTTGAGCGAGGTGATAGGGCCGGGTGTCGCCTGCGAGTTCGTCGAGGCCAAAGACGGGCCGACGATCTGGGAGGATCACTTCTACCCCGAGATCGTCGATCCCGAGACGGGCGCGCCACTGCCGGACGGCGAACCCGGTGAACTCGTCTTCACGTCGCTGACCAAGGAGGCGATGCCGGTGATCCGCTACCGCACGCGCGATCTCACTTGCCTGTTGCCGGGCTCGGTCACGGCCATGCGGCGCATGGCCAAGATCACCGGCCGCAGCGACGACATGCTGATCGTGCGCGGCGTCAACCTGTTCCCGAGCCAGGTCGAGGAGCAGATCCTGCGCGACCCGGTGCTCACGGGTCACTATGTGATCGAACTGTCGCGCACCGGCGCGCTGGACGATCTGATGGTGCGTGTGGAGGCGCGGGTGGGCTTCGAAGACGACGCGCTGGGGCGTGCCGGCGTCGAGCTTGGGCGTCGCCTCAAGGGAATGTGCGGCTTATCGGCTGTGATCGAGATCGTCGGTCCAGGCGCCATCGAGCGCTCGATGGGCAAGGCGCGCCGCGTGATCGACCGCCGGCCCCGGGACTGAAGGAGGGGGCGCGGCCGTCGACGATGCGGTTGCCGCTCCCGGTCAGAAGCGTGGCGGCAGGTACTTCTCGAATACGGCCTCGAGGCGAGCGGGCGGCACGCTGAGGGTGTTGGCGAGGATCCGGCTGTGCTCGGCCCGCTGGCTCTCGCTTGGCGGGTGGCGGAGCCGCGGTGGTGGCACCTGCTCGGTCGCGTGGCGAAGCTCCTGTGCCGTCACGCCGAGTTCGGCCGCCATGGCCTCGACCGTGCGTTCCGGCGGCGCTCCGGGAAGGCGATGATTGTGCGCGTAGACGACGGCCGCGAAGGTGAGGCTTACCGCAACCACGACGAGGGAGTCGATCCAGCCGATGCGCCAGAAGGAGGAGAGGGGACGTCGGGACATGGTCTTCGTTATTTGATTGGATCGGTATGCGTTGAAAGGCGCTCGAACTGACGCAGCGGCGACCGGCTTCCCGTTTCGACCGATTCCGGCGTGACGGGGCGTGCGCGCTCCGGGGTCTGGTCGAGGCGAACGGATGCGGCCGGAGAGGAGAGCTGAGACTGCGCGCGCGCGGCGTGCGGATTGTTGGCGACGACCACCGCCAGGAAGGTGAGAGTTGTCGCGGCAATGACCAGGTAATCTGTCCAGTTCAACGCCGCCCGCTTCGGACGGTTGGTGGCAATGGGTTTGGGGCTGTCGGCTGCCACGGTCTGCCTCCCGCAATGCTCTCAAGGAGAGATTACGGGGAGGACGGCGCATCCATCCCCGGCGGAGTCAGACGTAGGCGATGCGCAGGATGTTGGTGGCGCCAGGGGTCCCGAAGGGCACGCCGGCCGTGATCACGACGCGTTGCCCCTGGGCCGCGATCCGTTCCTTGCGCGCGATCCTTACGGCCCGCTGAACCATGTCGGCGAAGTTGTGGGCGTCCTCGGTCCGGACTGGATGCACGCCCCAGGCAAGTGTCAGCCGGCGTGCCGTGTTGAGGTTGGGCGTCAGGCAGAGGATCGGCACGTCCGGCCGTTCGCGTGCGGCGCGCAGGGTGGTAGAGCCGGTATTGGTGAAGGTGACGATGGCTGCCGCGCTCAGCGTGTGGGCGCACTGGCGCGCTGCGGCGCTGATGGCGTCGGCGGTCGTCGCTTCGGGCTCGCGGCGGCTCGCATCCATCAGCCGCCGGTAGAGCGGGTCGGCTTCGACGCTCTTCAGGATGCGGTCCATGATGGTGACCGCCTCGATCGGGTAGTCGCCCGAGGCCGACTCCGCGGACAGCATCACGGCGTCGGCGCCGTCATAGACGGCGGTGGCCACGTCCGACGCCTCGGCGCGCGTCGGCGTCGGCGAGTGCACCATCGAATCGAGCATCTGCGTTGCCACGATGGCCGGCCGGCCGGCGGCGCGGCAGGCGGCGAGGATGCGCTTCTGCAGCGGCGGCACGGCCTCGGGCGGCATCTCCACGCCGAGATCGCCGCGCGCCACCATGATGCCGTCGCTCTGCTCGATGATCTCGTCGAGATGCTCGATGGCCTGCGGCTTCTCGAGCTTGGCCATCACTGCGGCGCGGCCGGCCACCAGCTTCTTGAGTTCGGCCATGTCGTCGGCGCGCTGCACGAAGGAGAGCGCCACCCAGTCGACGCCGAGCGACAGACCGTAGTCGAGATCGCGCCGGTCCTTCGGCGTCATGGGCGAGAGCGGCAGGACGAGGTTGGGCAGGTTCACGCCCTTGCGGTCGCTGATGGGACCGGCCACTTCGACCACGGCGTCGATGGTGTCCTCGCGATGCGCCAGGATGCGCAGCCGGACCTTGCCGTCGTCGATCAGCAGCAGCCCGTTGGGCCGGGCGGCCTTGAAGATCTCGGGGTGGGGCAGCGGAATGCGCTTGGCCGTGCCGGGCTCGGGATCGAGGTCGAAGCGCAGCTTCTGGCCCTTCTTGAGCTCCAGCGGGCCCTTGGCGAAGGCGCCCAGCCGGAGCTTGGGGCCCTGCAGGTCCATCAGGATGGCGATCGGATGCTTGTACTCGTGCTCGAGCGACCGCAGCAGGTCGACACGCTGCTTGTGGTCCTCGGGCGCGCCGTGGCTGAAGTTGAGCCGGAAGACGTCGGTGCCCGCCTCGATCAACGCCTTCAGCCGCTCGGGGCTCGACGAGGCCGGGCCCAGGGTGGCGACGATCTTGGTGAAACGTTCGCGCCGCATGGAGCCAGTCTAGCGCTTCGGCGACGACACTTTGAAGTCGCCTGCCTGTTCGTAGACCTTCACGACGGCCGCGTCATCAAGCCGCCCCCAGCCTGCGCCCGCGGCGGCGAGGAAGAGCTGGTGCGCGGCGGCGGCCAACGGCAGCGGCAGCCGGTTCTCGTGCCCGGTCCCCAGCACGAGCGCCAGGTCCTTGACGAAGATCTCGACGGCGGAGAGCGGCGTGTAGTCGTCGTCGAGCATGTGCGGCACGCGGTTGCCGAACATCCAGCTGTTGCCGGCGCTGGCGGAGATGACCTCGTAGACGGCCCGCGTGTCGGCGCCGGCCTTGGCCGCCAGCGCCATCGCCTCGGCGGCGGCGGCGATGTGGACCCCGGCCAGGAGCTGGTTCACGGTCTTGACCAGCGAGCCGATGCCCGCCGCATCGCCCAGCCGGAAGACCTTCGCCGAGGTGGCGGCGAGCACGCTCTCCGCCGCCGCGAAGGCCTGCGGCGAGCCGGATGCCATGAAGGTGAGCTCGCCCGATTCGGCGCGTGCGCGGCCGCCGGACATCGGCGCGTCGAGAAGATCGTGGCCGGTCTTCGCCAGCCGCTCGGCCAGCGACTTGGCGAAGGCCGGTGGTACCGTCGCACATTGCATGACCAGCCCGCCCTTGCGCAGGGTCGATGCCGCGCCGCTCTCGCCGTAGAGTACCGCTTCGACCTGCTTGTCGTTCACGACCGCGACCACGACCATATCGGCCGCGGCGGCCGCTTCCGCGGACGTGGCAGCGACGATGCCGCCCGCGGCCGAGAAGGCGTCGCGCGCCGCCGCGCTGGGGTCGACGCCGATCACCTTGTGACCGTGCTTCAGCAGGTTCTTCGCCATGCCGAGGCCCATCGAGCCCAGGCCGATGAATGCAATGACGGGCGTGTTCTTGTCGCTCATGGATCAGGCCTTGATGCCGTACTTGGCCGCCCAGCCAAGGCCGGCCGCGGTCGTGGTCCTGGGCTTGTATTCGAGGCCGACATAGCCCTGGTAGCCAAGGCGATCGAGCACGTCGAGCACGTAGAGGTGGTTGGCCTCGCCGAGGTCCGGCTCGTTGCGATCGGGATTGCCCGCGATCTGCACGTGCGCGGTGATCGGAAAGAGCCGTTCAGTGCGCCTGGTGAGATCGCCCTCCGTCACCTGCAGGTGATAGAGATCGAGCTGCAGCTTGAGATGCGGTGCCGCGACCTCGTCGATGATGCTCTTCACCTGGTCGGTCGTGTTGGTGAAGTAGCCCGGGATGTCGCGGTGATTGATCGGCTCCAGCACCAGCGTGATGCCGCTCCTGGCGGTCCGGTCGCAGGCCTTCCTGAGATTGGCGACGAAGGTGCGGTGCATCGCCTGAACATCCGCGCCCGGCGCGATCATGCCCGACATCACATGCAGCGTCCGGCACTCGAGGACCTTCGCATAGTCCAGTGCCGTCTCGAGTGCCGCCGCGAACTCGGCTTCGCGGCCGGGCAGGGCGGCAAGGCCGCGCTCGCCCTTGCTCGCGTCGCCGGGCGGCAGGTTGAACAGGGCCTGCGTCAGACCATGCTTCTTGAGCTCGGCGGCGATGTCGGCCGCCGGCAGCTCGTAGGGGAACAGCATCTCGACGGCCTTGAAGCCGTGCGCGGCGGCGGCGCCGAAGCGCTGCAGGAGGGGCACCTCCTGGTAGATCCAGGACAGGTTGGCGGCGAGCTTGGGCATTCTGGTTCCGGTCAGGAGGGAAAGGCTTCCTCGATCTCGCGGACCTGGAAGTCGGACAGCGTGCGGGTCTTGAGTCCCTGCAGCAGCAGGTGAAGCTTGGCCGTCTCCTCGAGTTCCTCGATCGAGGCCGAGGCGGCGGAGAGCGAGGTGCCGGCAACGACCGGCCCGTGATTGGCGAGCAGCACGGCGCGGTGGCCCTTGGCGTACTCGCGGATCGCGTCCGCGAGCTTGGGATCGCCCGGCTTGAAATAGGGCACCAGCGGCAGCTTGCCGACCCGCATCACGAAGTAGGGTGTGATCGGCGGCAGCGTCGACCCGGCATTGTGATGGCAGGAGGGATCGAGGCAGGAGATTGCCACCGCGTGCGTCGAATGCAGATGTACGATGGCGCCGTCCTTGGGCCGTACGTCGTAGACCGAGCGATGCAGCAGCGCTTCCTTGGTCGGCGGATCGCCGCCGACATGCTTGCCCGAGCTGTCGAGCCTCGAGAGCTGCGCCGGATCGAGCTCGCCCAGCGACGAGTTCGTGGGCGTCATCAGCCAGCCATCGTCGATGCGCACGCTGATGTTGCCGGAGGTGCCGGGGCAGAGGCCGCGCGCGGCGAGCTTGGCGCCCAGCGTGCAGATCGCCTCGCGCGATTTCGCTTCCTTGCTCATAGCTTGGCAAAGGCCTTGGTGAAGAAATCGGGCGCGCCGAAGTTTCCCGACTTCAGCGCGAGGAGGAGCGGCCTGGCGCCGACCGACGCCGTCCAGGGGACGCCGGGATCGATTTCAGGGCCGATGCGCAGCGCCTTGACGTCGAGCGCGCTCACGACCGCGCCGGACGTCTCGCCGCCGGCCACGACGAGTCGGCCAACTCCGGCTTCGACGAGGCCGCGTGCCAGAAACGCCATGGTCTTCTCGATCGCCTGGGCCGATTTCTCGACGCCGTACTTCACCTGCAGCGTCTTCACGGCCTCGGGCTTGTCGCTGGCCGAGAGAAGGATCGGGCCGGCGCCGATCTTCGCCTTGGCCCAGGCCAGCGCCTCGTCGCCGACCGGCTCGCCGCGACAGATGGCGTCGGTGTCGAGCGCGAGGTGCGCGCCCTTGAAGGCCGCGATCTGGCCGAGCGTCGCCGCGGAGCAGGAGCCTGCGAGGACGGCGGATGCGCCCGTGATCTTCGGCAGGGTATCGACGCCGGATTTGTGGGCGAGGAGGCCGCGGCGGCGATAGGCGGCCGGCAGGCCGAGGGCCACGCCCGAACCGCCCGTGACAAGCGGATCATCGGCAACGGCTTCGCCGATGATGCCGAGGTCGGTATCGGCCACGGCATCGACGACGACATGGCGCACGCCTTCAGCAGCAAGCGTGTCGAGGGCGGCGCGCAGGCTCGCCGAACCGGCCTGGACCTGCTTCAGCGGCACCAGGCCGACCTTGTGCCTGGTCTGGCGCGCCAGCACGCGCGCCAGGCTGGAGTCGGTCATCGGATTGAGCGGATGATGCCGCATGTGCGAATCCGAGAGCAGAATGTCGCCCACGAACAGATGGCCGAAGAAGATCGTGCGGCCGTTTTCCGGGAAGGCCGGGCAGTAGATTGCCTGCTTCGCGCCCAGCGCCTCGATCAGCGCGTCGCCGACGGGACCGATATTGCCCTGATCGGTGGAATCGAAGGTCGAGCAATATTTGAAGAAGAAGCGCACGCAGCCCGCCGCCTGCAGTGCCCTGAGCGCCGCGAGCGACTGGCTCACGGCTTCTCCGGCCGGGATGGAGCGTGTCTTGAGGGCCACGACGATGGCGTCGACGTCGCCGGGGATCGTCCCGGAGGCCGGGACGCCGATCGTCTGCAGCGTGCGCATGCCGCCCTTGACCAGCATGCCGGCGATATCTGTCGCGCCGGTGAAGTCGTCGGCGATGATTCCCAAAATGGCCATGGGCGGACGTTAGGCGATGACGGTTGCCGGCATCCAGAACTTTCGGCGCCGAAGACGTCGCTGTTCCTCATCTTCGCCGTCGTAGTGATGCAACGGCGGTGCAGCATCGAACGTGTCGCGGATGTCGAGGGCGTTGACGTTGACGATGCCGATCGAGCCGCCGCCGTCCTCCATCACCGCGCCGACATATGTGCCGCAATGGGCGCACAGCAGATAGTCGGTGATGCCGAGGCCGAAGCGATAGCGGACCAGATCCGGCGGTGCCGCACGGAATTCGACCGACGCGGCGGGATCGCCCATGGTCCGCGCGCCGTGCCGGCGGCAGAAGGAGCACGCGCAGCGGCCGACACGCATCTCCTCGGGCCGCCTGGGCGAGTCGAGGCGGATCTGGAGCGCGCCGCAGTGGCATGAGCCGGCGTACAGGGTCATGGAACGATCAGGGTGGCCCGGAAGTCATTGACGTTGGTCCGCGTCGGGCCGGTGACAAGGCTGTCGCCCAGCATCCCGAAGAAGCCGTGCCCGTCATTGTCGTCGAGCATCGCCTGCGGGTCGCGGCCCTTGGCGCGGGCTCGTGCCAGAGTGTCCGGCGCAAAGACGGCGCCGGCGATGTCCTCCGCCCCGTCGACACCGTCGGTGTCGGCGGCGAGGCCCCAGATCTTCGAAGCGCCGTCGGCCGTGATGGCCTCGCTCAGCAGGTATTCGACGTTGCGTCCGCCGCGGCCCTTGCCGCGGACCGTCACCGTCGTCTCGCCGCCGGACAGGATCACGGTCGGCTTGCCGGGTGTCCTTGCAAGGTCGAGCGCCTGTCGCGCATGCGCGGCCCCCAGTTCGCGGGCCTCGCCCTCGAGATTGTCGCCCAGCATGACCACGGCGCAGCCACGCCGGCGGGCAACGTCGGCCGCTGCCTCGAGAGAGCGCCTGGGTGTGGCGACCATGATCGTCTCGACGCGGGCGAGGCGTGGATCGCCGGGCTTGGGCGTCTCCTCGATCTTCCCGGCGGCACCGGCCTCGAGATGGGCCTGCACAGCAGCCGGCGCGTCGATGCGGTACTTCCGCAGGACCGCCAGCGCGTCGGCGAAAGTGGTGCGGTCGGGTACGGTCGGGCCCGATCCGATGACGCCAGGGTCATCGTTCGGCACATCGGAGATCAGCCAGCTCAGCACGCGGGCGGGCTGGGCGGCCACGGCGAGCCGGCCGCCCTTGATGGCGGAGAGGTGCTTTCTCACCGTGTTCATCTCGACGATGTTGGCACCTGATTTCAGCAGGGCACGGTTGACCTCCTGCTTGTCGGCAAGGGTGAGGCCGGGAGCGGGGAGGGCGAGGAGTGCCGAGGCGCCGCCGGAGATCAGGCACAGCACGAGATCGTCGGCCGACAAACCCTTCACCGCGTCGAGGATGCGGCCGGCGGCGGCGCGGCCCTTCTCGTCGGGCACGGGGTGCGCCGCTTCGACGATCTCGATGCGCCTGCAGGCTTCGCCATAGCCGTAGCGGGTGACGACCAGTCCTTCGAGCGGATGCGGCCACCGATCCTCCACGGCGCGCGCCATGGCGGCACTGGCCTTGCCGGCGCCGATGACGACGGTGTGGCCCCGGGGAGGCTGCAGCTTGTCGATATAGGGCGCGAGGCAGGTCGCGGGGCGGGCGGCAGCGAGCGCTGCGTCGAACAGGTCGCGCAGCAGGGCACGGGCGTCGGCGTCTTTCATTTGCGCAATCTTCGCACTATAGGGGCGCGATGCAACCATTGCTCGGGCCCGAAGATCCGCCGCCCTTTACCGTCCACAATGCGAAGGGCCAGGCGCCTCTCCTGCTGCTCTGCGATCATGCCAGCAAGGCCGTTCCCAAGGCGTTGGGCACCCTGGGTATCTCCGAAAGCGAGCTGTCCCGGCACATCGGCTGGGACATCGGCGGTCTCGATGCGGCGATCGAGCTCTCCACGCTTCTCGACGCGCCGCTCGTGGCGTCCGGCTATTCGCGGCTGGTGATCGACTGCAATCGCTGGCCGGGCGGGGAGGGCTCGACACCCGAGGTCAGCGACGGCACCGACGTGCCGGCCAACAAGGGGCTCACCAAGGACCAGGTCGATGTCCGGGCGCACGCCTGCTTCTGGCCCTATCACCAGGAAGTCGATCGCCAGCTCGATCGCATGACCGCCGGCGGCCGCACGGTGTGCCTGCTGGTCGTGCACAGCTTCACGCCGGTGATGAAGGGCTTCGAGCGGCCCTGGCATGTCGGCGTCCTGTGGAACGACGATCCGCGCCTGCCGCATCCGCTGCTGGCGGCGCTGCGGCACGATCCGGCGCTGGTCGTAGGCGACAACGAACCCTATTCGGCGCGCGCTTCGTACGAATACACGCTCACGGCGCATGCACGGCCGCGCGCCCTGCCGCATTGCTCGCTCGAGGTCCGGCAGGACCTGATGGCGACGTCAGCCGACGCGCGGGCCTGGGCCCTCAGGCTGGCGCCCCCGATCCGGGCCGCCGTTGCGGCAGCCCTGACCTGACCCTACATATCCTGTGTATGGAGACGCCCATGGAAGACAAGACCCGCATCGAACTCGAAGCCGCCGCGTTCCGCCGGCTGGTCGCCCATCTCCAGGAACGCACCGACGTCCAGAACATCGACCTCATGAACCTTGCGGGCTTCTGCCGCAATTGCCTCTCGCGCTGGTATCGCGAGGAAGCGGCCAAGAAGGGCATCGAGATTCCCGATCCCAAGGCGCGCGAGGTCGTCTACGGCATGCCGTACGAGGAATGGAAGGCCAAGTACCAGCAGGAAGCCTCCGCCGACCAGAAGAAGGCGTTCGAGAAGGCCAGTCCGAAGCACGGCTGAGTGCCGGCCCGGCCGTCGGTCCTACGCGGCGGGGTCCCGATCCTGAGTCCGGGCCGCTTCGGGTCGTTCTCCGGTCGCCTCGTCTACCGGCCAATTGTCGATGATTTCCGCGAACCGGGTCAGTTCGGCGAGGAGGCGCTTCTGGCCGTCGTCACCGAGCTGCAGGAGGCGGCTTCTCTGCACCTCGAAGACGCGGGGAATGGCCTCGTTGATGACGGCTTCACCTGACGTCGTGAGCTGAACCCGCACGGTTCGGCGATCGTTCGGTTCGGCGAGTCGGGCGATCAGGTTCTGTGACTCGAGCCTGTTCAGTCTGCTCGTCAATCCCGCGCCGCTGAGCAGTAGCGACTGGACGAGCTGCTTGGGCGTCAGGCAGTAGGGCGAGCCGGCACGTCGCAGGGCGGTCAGGACGTCGAACGTGCCGCGGGTCAATCCGAAGGGCACCAACGCCTCTTCGATGAAGGCCGTGCACTGGATATGGATGCGCGCGATCAGGCCGTAAACCTGCACCGGGCTGGTATCGATGTCCGGTCGTTCCGTCCGCCACTGCGAGAAGATGGCGTCGACCTGGTCGCGGGCGGCCCGTCCTTTCGTAGGGTGTCGCCCCGGCCGCCGTTGCGGCGCTGCCGCGAGCGTCCTCGGCTCATCTCCGGCCACAGGCTTCGCTCTGCTCATCTACTCCCTCCCTCGACGGGGCGGACGCTTCCTTCCGCATCGGTCCAGCGCCCTAGCACTCCGAAAGCCGGTCGTGAAGCAGCCCTCGCACGGCCTGCTCATGGCGTCCAGTTGACGACGCGCCGCTCGAGCAGCTCGATCCCGCGGAAGAGAACGATGCTGAGCAGGGTCAGAAGCGCGATCGCGGCGAAGGCGAGCGAAGTCTGCGACTGCGATGTCGAGATCAGGATGAGATAGCCAAGACCGTCCTGGGCCGCCACGAATTCGCTGATGACGGCGCCGATGACGGCGAACGTCACCGCCACCTTGCAGCCGGTGAAGAAGTGCGGCAGCGCGACAGGGATGCGCAACCGCCGGAAGACCATGTGCTGCGATGCGCCCAGAGACCGCATGAGGTCGAGCATCGTCTTCGGCGCCGCTTCGAGACCCGCGATCATGTTGACCAGGATCGGGAAGAAGCACACCAGGATGACGATCACGATCTTCGGCCACTCCGCAAGGCCGAGCCAGAGGATGATGAGCGGAGCGACGGCAACCTTCGGCACCGACTGAAGGCCGAGCAGGATCGGATAGAGGAGGCGGCGCGCGGTTGGGTTCAGGGCGATGAAGATCGCCAGCGGCAGAGACAGGGCGATCGCGAGGACGAAACCGACCAGCGTCTCGCGCAGCGTCACCAGGCTGTTGAGTGCGAGTTCCGGCGCCCACTTCAGCGCCGCCTCTCCGATATCGGAGGGGGCGGGGAGGATCCAGGCCGGGATCTTGAAGAGGCGGACGGACAGTTCCCAGGCAACGAGCAGGGCGAGATAGACTATCGGTGTCGTGGCGCGCCGGACCAGCCGCGGGCCGAAGGAAGCATGCATCGGTCAGGTCCGCGGGCGGTCGAAGATGATGTCGCGCACGACCTGCTTGAGTTCCTGGAAGCGCGGCAGTCTTGGCGTGTCGGCGTTGCGCGGACGGGGCAGGTCTACGGCGATGTCGGCGCGAATTCGGCCCGGGCGTGGCGACATGACCAGCACGCGGTCGCTCAGCAATATCGCTTCCTCGATGTCGTGGGTGATCAGGAGAGCGGTGCGGCCGAGATCCTGCCACAGGCTCGACAGCTCGAGCGAAAGTTCCTCGCGCGTGAGCGCATCGAGCGCGCCGAACGGTTCGTCCAGGAGCAGCAGGCGCGGGTCGGCAAGCAGCGCGCGGCAGAGCGCGGCACGCTGCCTCATGCCTCCAGACAGCATCTGGGGACGGTGATCGGCGAAGGCCGCGAGGCCCGTCATCTCCAGAAGGCGCAGGGCGCGCTCCCGGGCTGCGGCCTTCGGCAGTGCCAGAACGTCGGCCGGCAGCAACACGTTTTCCAGCACGGTATTCCAGGGGAACAGCACGTGCTCCTGAAAGACGATGCCCACCTCATGGGAAGGCGCGTCGAGCGGCGTGCCGTAGCGCGACATCGTTCCATCGTCCGGCATCTCCAGGCCGGCAACCAACCGCAGCAAGGTCGACTTGCCGCAGCCGGAGGGACCGACAACGGCGACGAAGCTGCCGGATGTAATTTGCAGGTCGAGCGGACCGAGCGCATGCACCGCCTTTCCCACCGAGCCCGGGTAGTGCTTGGCTACGCCCCGGAGATCTATGGCAGGGACGGCTGCCGCCGGCGATGGGGCGCCGGTTCGGCTGCCGGCAGCTGGCGTCATTCGACGAAGCCTGGTGCATAGAGCTGAGCCGGCTGCACGGGAGACTTCAGCGTGAAGTTCGCGGATATGACGTCGATCGTGCCGGCAATGCTCTTGGCGTTGATGCGGCCGAGGGGCTGGCCGGGAACCGTCGCGAGTTCGCTGACAAGCTTTGTCTCGCCCTCGATGATGCTGGGCGCCAGCTCCTTCTGGTATTTCGCCATGATGGCTGCCGCCTCGGCGGGATTGGCGAAGGCGTCCTTCATGCCCCTGATCGTTGCCCGGACGAACGCGCGCACGAGATCGGGATGCTGGGCGATGGTCTCCTCGGAAGCGATCAGGCCGTTGCCGTAGAAATCCAGGCCCGCATCCTTGTAGGCGATGCGGACCGCCTGCTTGGGAGCGATTGCCGCCGCGATCAACGGCTCGCCGACGGAGAACTGGCCGATGGCGTCGACGCGGCCGTTGGCGAGCAGCGAGGGCAGGGCAGATCCTTCCGCCACGACCCACTTCACTTTGGTGGCGTCGATCCCTGCGGCCTTGGCGAAGGCCGGGAACAGCAGCCGGACCGAGCTCGACGCAGTATCCGCGATGGTCTTGCCTTCGAGATCCTTGGGGGTGGCGATGCCGGCTCCCTTGACCGCGAATATGGCCTGGGGCGGCCGCGCGTAGACGATCGAGACCAGCTTCACCGGCACACCGTCGTTGCCGCGGGCCAGCACCAGCGAGCCGGCATCGGCGAAGCCGATCGTCGCGAGGCCGGCGGCGACCTTCTTGATGGCATCCGCGGAACCTTGGCCGCGCAGGAAGGTCACGTTGAGACCGGCCTCCTTGTAGTAGCCCTTCTCACGCGCGACGTAGAAGTAGGCGTGCCGTCCGTTGAAACCGAAGTCGGTGATGAAGTTCACGTCGGCGGCCTGCGCCGGCGCTGCGGCGGCGACAGCCAGGGTGAGGCCGACGACAGCGGCAAGACGTCCAAGCAAATTCATGATCTGACCCTCGCTTCGAACTGGACGGTCCATCCGGCGGGCGCGGTTGGCGACGCCGCATCCGATGTTCCTTATGCTCATTCGATATTTCATTCTATATGGAATGAAAAGCATGTTTTGTCCTAAAATTGGGCGATTTCAGATCTGCATAATTTATACGCAAATGGCAATTTAATCAGCAAAATATTGGATTTACACGAGCTCCAGCCGGAGTTCGTCCCATGTCACCGCCCGAAAAGAAGGTTTGTTTGTTTACTAACGAAATATATATGAATGACCTTCCAGAGGATGGTTCGTTGGATCGAGGTGGAGGATGGATCGCCAAACGCGGATCGCAATCGTTGGGGCGGGGCTTGCCGGACTGACGGTGGCCGGCCTGCTGCAGCGATCGGGATTTTCCGTCGCAATCTATGAGCAGACCCCCAACTTCTCGCGGATCGGCGCCGGAATCATCCTTGGCGCCAACGTCGCCAAGGTGCTGCGCCGGCTCGATCTCGAGCAGAGTCTGGCCGAGACCGGCATCCGTCCCGATGCCTTCGTGAGCAGGGCCTGGGACAGTGGCGACACGCTCTACGAACTCACCTTCGACGCAGCATGCGAAGCGCGCTTCGACGGACCGTTCGTCAACATCCATCGGGCCGATCTGCATCGGATCCTCCAGAGGCCGCTCAAGCCCGGGACAATCCGTTTCGGTCACCGGCTGGCGGGAATCGACGACGCCCCGGATGGGGTGACGCTCTCCTTCGACAATGGCGTCAAGGCCGTGGCCGATATCGTGATCGGCGCCGACGGCATCCGCTCGAAGGTGCGCGACGTCATCCTCGGCTACGAAGAACCGCGCTTCATCGGCCGCATCGCTCCGCGCGCCGTCTTTCCGGCCGATCGTCTCGGCGGGCTCGAGATCCGCGACTGCACGAAATGGTGGGGACCGGATCGCCACGTGCTCGTCTACTACATGACGCCGCGACGGGATGAGATCTATGTGATGGCTGCCGTTCCGGCGGATCGATGGGACGGCGACGGAACGCCGATCCCAGGCAGCCGGGATGACTTCATGTCGGCGCTGGAGGGCTTCCACCCGGATCTGCTGCGAACGGCGGAGGCGGCGACCGACGTCACCGTCTGGCCGATCATGGACCGGCCGCGCGACGATCGCTGGCATGCCGGCCGCATCGTACTGATGGGAGACGCATGCCATGCGGTGCGGCCGTTCATGGCGGCGGGCGGTTCAATGGCGATCGAAGATGCCGCCGTGCTCCATCGCTGCATCGTCGAAGGCGCGGATCCGCAGGCGGCCTTCAGCCGCTATGCCGGCAACCGCATTCCCCGTGTCGCCGAGGTTCAGCGCATCTCGATCGACAACACCTGGATGCACGGCCCGACCGAAGTCGACTGGTTCTTCGCCTACGACCCTTGCTCCGCGCCGCTCGACGCAGCCAGCTGACCGGCGAGCATTTCATGGCCGATCCCAGGTTCGGCCTGCGACATCCGGCTCGCGACGCGCTCACGGTAATCCGGCCCGGCAATCTGGCCCCTCGGCTCGATGACCGGGCGGCGAGGCCGCACATCGCCCGACCCAGGCGATGACGATTCCCGCCCCATGCACGGAGTGTCGCGCGCGACGCGCCGTCCCCGTTATCCCCACGTTTCAGGACATCGATGTCATTGAGCGGACATGGGCGTCGCTTCTATGGTCGTGCCCGTCGGATCAGGGAGTAGTGGACATGCCGGACGGGAGCGCTGTTTCGAAGAAGGTCAGGCCTGCAGAGGTTGCTGCCGACCGGCTGAAGAGCTTCATCGAACGCATCGAGAAGCTCGAGGAAGAGCGCAAGGCGATCGGCGGCGACATTCGCGACGTCTACAGCGAGGCCAAGGGCGTCGGCTACGACGTCAAGACCATGCGCAAGATCGTCTCGCTGCGGAAGATGGACGCGGCCGACCGCGACGAGCAGGACGCGCTCCTCGACACCTACAAGCACGCGCTGGGCATGATCTGACGCATCGGCGCGTCAGAACCAGATATTCATCGCAAGGCCGTAGCGATCCCGGGCTCCGGCCGGACCGAGGCGCGTCGCCGTACCGGTCGCGATCGATGCGGCCGTGCGGCAGCAGGCGACTGCATCGAGGATGTCGTCTCGCGCCGCACCGGGAACTCGATCGGCCTCGATATTGAAGCCGTGTTCGGCCAGCAATCGGCGGCGCTCGGCGTATCCTTCCTGTCTGCGCTTCTTGCTGAGTACCGGCCTGCCGCCATTCATCCGGGCGAAGGCGAGCTCGGGATGCGCCTCGTGCAGCACCGTCCGTAGGTCGGCCCGTGCGCGCAGCAGCGCGTCGACCTCCCGCACCTTGGGAAGGATGTTGAACATCTGGCGCGTAAGGCCGATGCCCAGCTTCCTGCTGACGGCATTCGCCTCATCGTAGCTCGCGCATTCGAGCGCCGGACGGCAGGGGCTGGGGAAGACGGAACTCGTCTTGCCCGGCAGCAGCCTGCGCGCCTCCCGCTCGCAGTCCCGGCCGCCGGAGCGGGGCGTATCCAGCAGCCCGAACGGCATGTCGACGGCCAAAATGGAAAGGCCCTCGCAGATGTCTGCGAGGGCCTTCACGACCTGGAT
>JAFEFG010000250.1 GCA_018240685.1 Pseudomonadota bacterium
CGCGCTTCTTCAGCTCCTCGACCGTGGCCTTCGGCACCCGGCCTTCCAGCACCAGCACGCCGGGGCGCGCGGTGCGCGGCCAGAAGGAGGAGGGGAAGTGCTCGCTGTGCCAGGCCGGCGAGTCGATGCATTCCTGCAGGTTCATGCCGCAATGGACGTGGCGCAGGAAATGCTGCGTCACCCACTGGTCCTGCTGGTCGCCACCGGGCGAACCCCACACCATGTACGGCTCGCCGTCGCGATGGCAGAGCGTGGGCGTGAGCGTCGAGCGCGGCCGCTTGCCCGGCGCCAGCGAGCCCGGCAGGCCTTCTTCCAGCCAGAACATCTGGCCGCGGGTGCCGAGCGGGAAGCCGAGCTCGGGGATCACCGGCGAACTCTGCAGCCAGCCGCCCGAGGGCGTGGCCGAGATCATGTTGCCGTCGCGGTCGACGATGTCGAAATGCACCGTGTCGCCGTTGGTCTGGCCGACGCGGCCGACGGTGGGCTCGCCGGCACCGGTCGCGGCAACGCCGAGCCGCGCCGCATCGGCCCGGCGCAGCTTCACCACGCCGCCATAGCCGTCGACCTTGCCCGGCCGCTGTTCGAGATTGGCGCGCGCCGGATCGACCAGCGTGCGGCGGTCGTCGTTGTAGGCGTCGCTGAGCAGCGTCTTCATCGGCACGTCGACGAAGGCGGGATCGCCGTAGAAGGCCTCGCGGTCGGCATAGGCGAGCTTGAGGCACTCGATCTGGAGATGGATGAAGTCGGCGCTGGTCGGATCGAGGCCGTCGAGATCGAAGCCCTTGAGCAGGGCGAGCTGCTGCAGCACCACCGGACCCTGCGTCCAGGTATCGGCCTTGCACACCGTGTAGCGGCCGTAGTCATAGGTGAGCGGCGCTTCGACGGTGGCCTGCCACCGGGCGAGGTCGTCGCCGGTCAGCAGGCCGCGATTGCGCTGGCCCGAGACGTCCATGACTTCCTGGGTGCGGCAGAACTTGTCGATCGCCGCGGCGACGAAGCCCTGGCTCCAGACCTTGCGCGCGCGCTCGATCTCGGCCTCGCGGCCGCCGCCGCC
>JAFEFG010000025.1 GCA_018240685.1 Pseudomonadota bacterium
CACCGACATCGCCGACCATCTGGGGCTGACCATCGAGACGGTGTCGCGCACGCTGACGCAGATGGTCCGCGACGGGCTGATCAAGCTCGGCGCCGCCGGACGCACCATCACCATCACCGACAAGTTCGCCCTCCAGCAGCTCAACGGCTGAGCGCGGAAGGGATAAACGAAAGGGAAGGGCCATGCGCGCGAAGGATGTCATGACAACGGGTGTTGTATCGGTGATGGCCGATGCGACCGTGTTCGACGCCGCCGAGATACTGACCAGCGAACATATCAGCGCATTGCCCGTCGTCGACGACAAGGGGAAGGTCGTTGGGATCGTCAGCGAAGCCGACCTGATCCGTCGCGCCGAGATCGGCACGACACCTCATAAGTCATGGCTGCATCGCTGGCTGGATGACGATGTCACCAAGGCGGCCGAATACGTTCGCTCCCATTCGCGCCGGGTCAGGGACGTCATGACGAAGACCGTCGTGACGGTCGACGAAGATGCAGCCTTGGGCGAGATCGCCGCGCTGATGGCCAAGCATGGCATCAAGCGCGTGCCGGTTGTTCAGGACGACATCCTCGTCGGCATCGTGAGCCGCGCCAACCTGCTTCAGGCCTTGATGTCGCGCGAGCCGGCGGTCGACGTCTCTCCGCCATCGGACAGACAGTTGCGGCGCGATGTCGCCGAAGCGGTGAGCAAGCACGGATGGTCCTCTGCGTGGCCGACGAATATCGTGGTCAGCGCCGGTGTCGTCCATCTGTGGGGATTCGTACAGAGCGAGGCGGTGCGCAACGCCTATCGCGTGGCTGCCGAGAACGTTCCCGGCGTGAAGTCGGTCAAGAATCACATGCGGACGATCCCGCCATCGGTGAATATGGGCGTGTGATCCCGGACCGGACGCCCTTCGCGGTGCCGGCCTGTCTGCCGGAGTTCTCGCATGAAGGCCATGGTTCTCAATGCGATAGGTCAGCCGCTTGTGCTGGAAGAGCGGCCGGATCCCGTGCCTGGCAGGGGTGAGATCAGATTGCGCGTCGAGGCGTGTGCCGTCTGCCGGACCGATCTTCATGTGGTCGACGGCGAGCTTCCGGATCCGAAGATTCCGATCGTTCCGGGTCATGAGATCGTGGGAGTCGTCGACGCCGTCGGTCCAGATGTGGCGGCGATCGGCGTGGGAGCGCGGATGGGTATTCCCTGGCTGGGCCATACCTGCGGCTGCTGCTTCTACTGCGAGACGGGGCGGGAAAATCTCTGCGATCGGCCGATCTTCACGGGCTACACGCGCGACGGCGGCTTCGCTACCCATGTCGTCGCCGATGCCGCCTATGCCTTTGCGCTCGATGGATTCGCCGACCCGGTAGCCGCGGCGCCGCTCATGTGCGCAGGCTTGATCGGCTGGCGGTCATTGCGGATGGCGGGGGACGGGCAGCGGATCGGCTTGTACGGCTTCGGCGCGGCCGCACACATCATTGCCCAGGTCTGCCGATGGCAGGGGCGCGAGGTCTATGCATTCACTCGAGCGGGCGACCGCGCTGCCCAGGCCCATGCCCTGAGTCTCGGCGCAGTCTGGGCGGGCAGTTCCGATGAGAAGCCGCCGGAGGCGCTCGACTGCGCCATTATCTTTGCGCCGGTGGGCTCTCTCGTTCCCGCCGCGCTGTCGGCGGTGCGCAAAGGCGGGCGCGTCGTTTGTGGCGGCATCCACATGAGCGACATTCCGGTCATGCCCTATCGCCTGCTCTGGGAAGAAAGGCAGCTCGTGTCGGTGGCCAATCTGACGCGGAACGACGCCGTCGAGTTTCTTCGTCTGGCGCCACAGGCCGGTGTCCAGACGACCACGACGGTTTATCCGCTCGCGCGCGCGAACGAAGCGCTGGCCGATCTCCGGGCAGGTCGCCTGCAGGGGGCTGCGGTGCTGGTGCCGTAGTACCGGCTCGTCAGTGCATCAGCAGAACCGGACGTTCGGCCTGGTCGAGGAAATACTGCGTGCACCCGCCGAACACCGTGGAGCGCAGGCGACCATATCCATAGCCGCCCATGACCAGCAGGCCAGCATTCAATTCCCTGGCCAGAAGGTCGAGCCGCTCCGCGGCAGGTGTTGCCGAGGAAGTGAGCCACCTTGCGTCGGCGGCGATACCATTCCATTCAAGACGCTGCGTCAGGTGGTAAAGACCCTCTGGAGATTCTTCCCCCCTCTCCTGGATCGATGCGATCACGACACGCTTGCTGGCGGCGAGGAGGGGAAGTGCAGCTCCCAGCGCCCGTGCCGAAGCGCCGGTTTCCTTCCAGCACACGAGGACCGTGTCGAGCAGGTGATGCCGTTTTTCCGCGGCGGCAATCAGGATCGGCCGCCCGCATTCCACGAGCAGACGTTCCGCAAGATCCGGTGGCAGTCCGTTGCTGCGGGTGTGGCGGCCGACGACGACGAGGTCGTTGTGGCGGGCGCAACGCATGACCTTTGCCATCGCGTCGCCGCGCTCTTCGCTCCAAGTCGCCGAAAGGGTGCTGCGCCCAAGGTCGGACGGCCTGACGGCGATATCGAGGACCTCACGCTCGCAGAGCTCTTCGAAGTGATGCAGCGCGGCACGCGAACGCCTTGCGGCCTGCTCCTCAAGATCGCTCAGGACGGTCTGCAACCCGCTCCCTGCTGCAAAGTCGACATGGGGGACATATGCCGCTGCTTCATTGGGTCCAATGCGTACGTGGAGAAACTCAAGATTCGCTCCCAGCGGCCTCGCAGCCGCGAGCGCCACGTCGAAGACCATTTTGTCAGTCGATTGCCCACCTGCAAGCACGAGGATCGTACGCATTCCGCATCTATCCCTGATACTGAGAAAAAGTAGCGCGAAATGCGATCGTGGGCCTTGATGTGCGTCAAGCATCCGCTCCGAATCCGCATTCACCACCGTTCGAAAGCATCGACCAATGCGGGCTCCGCGCTGCGCCCTAACTGTCGAGAAGGCGGCGCGTGTGACGAGCGATCATGAGATTCTCGTCGGTAGGGATCACCCAGGCGGAGACCTTCGATCCGGGTTTGGAGATGCGAGGCCCATCGCCGGCATTTGCAGCTTCGTCCAGTTCGATGCCGAGCCACCGTGCATCGTTGCAGACACGGGCGCGGACGGCGGCGGCATTCTCGCCGATACCCCCAGTGAAGATGAGGGAATCGATGCCGCGAAGAGCGGCGGCCAGCGACCCCAGCTCGCGGCCGATGCGGTAGACGAACAGATCGACGGCCTCCTTGGCGCTGCTGGCATCGCTCGCCAGAAGTGTCCGCATGTCGGAGGATAGTCCGGAGACTCCGAGCAGGCCGGATTGTTGATAGAGCAGGTGCTCGATCGCCTTGGCGTCCATGCCCTCGTACTGGAGGAGGTAGAGGACCACGCCGGGGTCGAGGACTCCGGTCCGCGTGCCCATGGGCAGCCCGTCCACGGCCGTGAAACCCATGGTGCTGGCGACGCTCGCTCCCTTGTCGATGGCGCACATGCTCGCACCGTTGCCGAGATGGGCGACCACCAGCTTCCCGCCGGCACAGTCGGGGGCGAATTGCGGCACTACCGAGAGAATGTATTCGTACGAAATGCCGTGGAAGCCATAGCGGCGGATGCCTTTTGCGGTGAGGGCGCGGGGCAGGGCGAAATTCCGCGCCACATCGGTCTGGCCGGAATGGAAAGCCGTGTCGAAGCAGGCCACTTGCGGGACGTTCGGCGCTGCGGCGCGGATCGCGCGAATGGCTGCAAGATTGTGCGGCTGGTGAAGCGGGGCAAGGGGGACCAGCGTTTCGAGCTCGCGGATCACCGCCTCGTCGACAAGGACCGGCTTGCTGAATGTCATGCCGCCATGGACGACGCGGTGGCCGACACCGTCGAAGCTCGCGTCTCGCCCGATATGGGCGCGGAACCACTCGCCGATGGCGGCGATCGCGCCTTCGTGGCCGCGACCAGAGACGGGCCGGTCGGCAAGCTTATGCCCCTCGGCGTCGCGAACGTGCAGCTTCGGATCGACGCCGATGCCCTCGACCTGCCCGTGGATGCCGGCGCCGAGGGAGCGATCCTCATGCGTCTCGAAGATGGAGAACTTGAGGCTCGAGGATCCGGCGTTGAGGATCAGTATGGGGTGTTGCATGCATCAGCCTGCCAGTTTGCCAACATCGCCAAGAGCCAAGCGCTGGGCATGTGCATAGAGTGCGGCGACCGCACAGCTTGCCATCCGGGTCCGGACGTTGTCGGCGCGACTGGTCAGGATGATGGGCACGCGTGCGCCGAGCACGATCCCCGCCGCATCGGCATTCGCGAGAAAGGTGAGTTCCTTCGCCAGCATGTTGCCGGCCTCGAGGTCGGGCACCAGCAGGATATCGGCGTCGCCCGCGACCGCGGACTTGATGTGCTTCATTGCCGCGGCTTCCTTGCTGATCGCGTTGTCGAAAGCCAGCGGCCCGTCCAACAGGGCGCCCTGGATCTGGCCGCGTTCGGCCATCTTGCACAGGGCTGCCGCATGGATGGTCGAGGGAATCTTCGATGTCACCGTCTCGACCGCCGACAGGATCGCCACCTTTGGGGTCTCGATGCGCAATGCGTGCGCAAGGTCGATGGCATTCTGGACGATGTCGACCTTGTCCTCCAAGGTCGGCGAGATGTTGACCGCTGCGTCCGTGATGAAGAGCGGCTTGGGGTAGGTCGGCACATCCATGATGAAGACGTGGCTTATGCGCCGTGCGGTCCGGATGCCCGTGTCGCTGCTGACGACTGCGGCCATCAGTTCGTCGGTGTGCAGGCTTCCCTTCATCAGCGCGTCGGCCTCACCGGCACAGATCAGTTCGACGGCTTTCTTCGCCGAAGCGTGACTGTGCGGCGTGGCGATGAGCTGCAGACCCTCGATATCGATCTCGGATTGGGCTGCCAGCGCCGTGATCCGTTCGGCCGGCCCGACGAGGATCGGCTTGATGATCTTCGCCGCCGCGGCATCCACCGCGCCCCGCAGCGAGGTCTCGTCGCATGGATGGACGACAACCGTGCGCACTGGGGCGACAGCATGGCAGGCGTAGATCAGGGCGTCATATTTTTCGTGGCGACGTGTTTCACTCATGGGTGCGCAGATTGCGCATGCGGCAGGCTCATGCCTTTGACATGCGTCAACTCAATGCCGAGAACATGGATCCGCAAGCACATTTCTGTGCGCTGACATACATTTGACATGCGCGCGGCTCATCTCGCGATCAATCTTGACCTGCGTCAAGCTGCAACGGACCTGTCCGGGCTAGCTTCTTGCATGTCAAAGGGTACCCCATCCAAATGACGGGAGCGGCGAAATGAGTGACACGGGCCATGTCGAAACGGCATTGGCCGGATCGCCCGATGCCGTTGCGCCGGAAGCCACGCCCAAGCTGCCGGTTCCCGTCGTGCGACCTCCGTCCCGCAAGCCGACAGGAAAATGGCTGCGCCTATTGCTCATCCTGCTGGTGGCGGCGGGGGGCATAGGCGGCGGCGTCTACTGGTGGCTGCATCGTATTCCGCCGCTGCCGGAGGGAATTGCTTCCGGCAACGGCCGGATAGAAGCCGACCCGATCGACATTGCCACCAAGTTTGCCGGCCGCATCGCCGAATTGCGGGTTGATGAAGGCGACATGGTCAGCGCAGGTCAGGTTCTTGCAGTGATGGATACGCGCGACATCCAGCAGTCCCTGGAAAAGGCGCAGGCTCAGGTCGCCCAGGCGGAAAAGGCCGTCAACGAGGCCAAGGCCCTGTTGAAGCAGATGCAGTCCCAGGTCCTGCTCGCGACGCAGGAGATGGAACGGGTCCAGGCGCTCCTGAAGAACGGATGGGCCACCAGGGAGCTGTACGATCAGCGCGTGCAGCAGCTGAATACCTCTCGGGCAGCCGAGGTCGCCGCCCAGGCGCGGGTCGATCAGGCCGAGCATGCACTCGAGGCGGGATTGCACGATGTGGAGTTGTACAAAGTCAACATCGCCGACAATGCGCTCGTGGCTCCCAAGGACGGCCGCATCGAATACCGCCTCGCCAATGTCGGGGAGGTTCTTCCGGCCGGCGGCAAGGTCTTCACGATGCTGGATGTCTCCTATGTCTACATGGACATCTATCTGCCCACGCTCACGGCAGGACGAGTAAAGATCGGCGACGATGCCCGCATCGTGCTCGATGCCTACCCTGAGTATCCCGTTCCGGCGAAGGTGACCTTCGTGTCGGCCCAGGCTCAATTCACGCCGAAGATGGTGGAGACGAAGACGGAGCGCGAGAAGCTCATGTTCCGGGTGCGCGTGCGCATCGACCCTGGCCGGCTGAAGCCTTATGCGAAGGACGTGCGGAGCGGCCTGCCGGGAGTGGCCTATGTCCGCTTCCGCCCGGACGTCGAGTGGCCCGAGCGGCTCAAGGGCCAGCCATAGCGATGGCATTCGTCGACGGGACCGTCGCACATCTGGTCGATGTCCGGCACCGGTATGGTGCGGTTGCCGCCCTGTCGGGCGTCACGCTGGACGTCCCGGCCGGCGGCATGGTCGGCCTGATCGGCCCCGACGGCGTCGGCAAGTCGACTCTGCTGGGGCTCATTGCGGGCGCCAAGAAGATCCAGGAGGGCGCGGTCGAGGTACTCGGCGGCGACATGGCCGATGCCCGCCATCGTCAGGCCATCTGCCCGCGGATTGCGTTCATGCCGCAAGGCCTGGGCAAGAACCTCTATCCCGATCTCAGCGTGCGCGAGAACATCGACTTCTTCGGCCGTCTGTTCGACCACGGACGGCGCGAGCGGCGGCGCCGGACGAAGGAGCTGATGACGGCGACGGGACTGGCGCCGTTCGCCGATCGGCCGGCCAAGAAGCTCTCCGGCGGCATGCGCCAGAAGCTCGGCCTGTGCTGCTCTCTCATCCACGATCCCGACCTCCTGATCCTGGACGAGCCGACGACCGGTGTGGATCCGCTTTCGCGACGGCAGTTCTGGGATCTGATCGACCACATGCGCAGCCGGCGGCCGGGCATGAGCGTCATCGTGGCGACTGCCTACATGGACGAAGCCGAACGATTCGACTGGCTCGTCGCGATGAATGCGGGGGCAATCCTGGCGACGGGCTCGCCGGCGGCGTTGAAGGAGCGCACGGCAACCACCACGATCGAGGCGGCCTTCATCGCCTTGCTACCCGACGGCCTGAAGTCCGGCCACCGGGTGCTGCAGATACCGCCGCGGACGAAGTACGACCACGAGTCCGTGATCGTGGCGCGGGACCTGACCCGCCGATTCGGCGACTTCACGGCGGTCGACCATGTGAGCTTCGACATCCAGCGCGGGGAAATCTTCGGCTTCGTCGGTTCCAACGGCTGCGGCAAGACGACGACCATGAAGATGCTGACCGGCCTGCTGCCGGCCAGCGAAGGGACGGCCACGCTTTTCGGCCGGCCGGTCGATGCCAGCGATATGCGCTCGCGCATGCGGGTCGGATACATGTCGCAGTCCTTCTCGCTCTATTCCGAGCTCACGGTGCGGCAGAACCTCGATCTGCACGCCCGTCTCTTCCACCTGCCAGCGAACGAGGCGAAATCCCGGATTGCCGACCTGGTCGGCCGCTTCGGGCTGAAGGAATACGTCGACCAGCTGGCCTCAAACCTTCCGCTCGGCATTCGTCAGCGGCTCTCGCTCGCGGTCGCCGTCGTGCATCGGCCTGACCTGCTGATCCTCGACGAGCCCACGTCCGGCGTCGACCCGATGGCCCGGGACGCCTTCTGGGAATTGCTGATCGACATGTCGCGCAATCAGGGCGTCACGATCTTCGTCTCCACTCACTTCATGAACGAAGCCGCTCGCTGCGACCGCATTTCGCTCATGGATGCAGGGCGGGTGCTGGCGACGGATACGCCCGATGGACTCGTCCGCTCGCGGCGCGCCGTGAACCTCGAGGATGCCTTCATCGATTTCCTTGAGGAGGCGAACGGCCGGCCCGTCGTCGTCGATGACGGAAGCGCCCTGGAAGGATCGAATTCGGCGGGCGGGGCCGGTGCCAGCCCGGCGATCTTCAGCGCGCGCCGCATGCTGGCCTACACTGTTCGCGAGTCGCTCGAGTTGCTGCGTGACCCCATCCGCCTCATGTTCGCGCTGGGCGGGACGGCGTTTCTCATGCTGATCTTCGGTTTCGGCATCACCACGGACGTGAATTCGCTGACCATCGCCTTTCTCGATCGCGACAACACGTTCGAGAGCCGGGCCTATCTCGGCGAACTGCGGGGCTCACGCTACTTCGTCGAGGAAGCGCCTCTGCGGGATGAAGCGGACGCGCTGCAGCGGCTCAAGAGCGGCAAGGTCACGGCGACGGTCGAAATACCGCCAGGCTTCGGTCGCGACCTCCGGCGCGGGCGGCCGGCCGAAGTTGGTGTCTGGATCGATGGCGCCATGCCGTTTCGGGCCGAGACCATCCGCGGATATCTGGTCGGCGTCCACGAGCAGTATCTTACCGACACGACCATTCGGGGACACACCAGCGGCGAGGCGGGTGCGTCTCCTGCAAACATCGCGATCAGATTCCGGTACAATCCAAACTTCGACAGCATCTACGCCATGGTGCCGTCGCAGCTTGCACTGCAACTCGCCCTTATTCCGGCGATCCTGATGGCGCTTGCCGTCGTGCGCGAAAAGGAACTCGGCTCCATCGTCAATCTCTACGTCACGCCGGTGACGCGCCTGGAGTTCCTGATCGGCAAGCAGATTCCCTATGTCGCGCTTGCGATGTTGAATTTCGCCATCATGTTCCTGATGGCGCTGGTCTTATTCGGCATTCCATTGAAGGGCAGTTTTCTCGCGCTGCTGCTCGGCGCCTTCATCTATGTCATCACGACGACCGCCTACGGTCTGGTAATTTCTGCCTTCACGCGTTCGCAGATCGCGGCTTTGTTCGGTACGACCATCATGACCATCCTGCCCGCCGTCATGTTCGCGGGCATGATGGTGCCGGTGTCGTCCCTGGTCGGCTTCGGCGCCATCATGGGCCGGTTCTTTCCGATGACCTACTTCCTGCCGATCAGCGTCGGGACCTTCACGAAGGGGCTCGGCTTCGCCGATCTCTCCTCCTACCTCCTCTCGCTGGCAGCCTTTGTCCCTGCCTTGACGCTGCTGGGCCTCGTGCTCGTCCGCCGGCAGGAGAAGTAGGCCGATGCGTTCCCTTTCCACCATCTTCTGGCTGTCGATCAAGGAACTGCGCAGCTTCTTCCGGGACTGGGTGCTTCTGGGGCTGGTGGTCTATTCCTTCTCACTCGCCATCATCGCCCAGGCTCAAAGCAATTCTCAGGAGCTGCACAATGCGTCGCTCGGCGTGGTGGACGAGGACCGTTCCGAGCTCTCCCGCCGCATCACACGTGCGTTCCTGCCGCCCTACTTCAAGCCGGCCGAGCCGATAGCCGAGCGCGATATCGACCACCTCATGAATGTCGGGCGTTACACTTTCGTGATCGACATTCCGCCGCATTTCGAGCGTGACGTGCTCGCTGGACGCACGCCGACGCTGCAGGTGGCGGTGGACGCGACGGCGATGATGCAGGCAGGTGTCGGATCGGGCTATGCGCAGGAGATCATCGGCACGGAAATCGCCAACTTCGTGTCGCGCCATGGCACCGCGACCGTGCCGGCGGTCAACCTCGCGGTCCGCATCGCCTTTAACCCGAATGTCACGACCGCATGGTTCGTCGGCGTCATGGGCATCATCAACAACGTGACAATGCTCGCGATCATCCTCGCAGGTGCCGCCGTCGTGCGCGAGCGCGAGCATGGGACCTTGGATCATCTGCTCGTGATGCCGGTCAGCCCGTTCGAGATCGCCATGGCGAAGATCCTGGGCAATGCAGCGGTCATTGCAGTGGCCGCCGGCCTGTCCCTGTCGCTGATCGTACGCCATCTGCTCGGCGTGCCGATCGCCGGCTCGGTGCCTTTGTTCATGTGCGGTGTCGGCATCTATCTCTTCTTTGCGACGTCGGTCGGCGTGTTTCTGGCAACGATCGCGCGCACCATGCCCCAACTTGGCCTGCTTTACATGCTGGTTGCGATTCCCCTCAACCTGCTTTCGGGCAGCAATACGCCGCTGGAGAGCATGCCGCCGTTTTTGCGCACGATCATGGAAGCTTCGCCGACGACGCATTTCGTTTCGTTCGCCCAGGCGATTCTCTATCGCGGTGCCGGATTGGACGTCGTCTGGAGCAGCTTCCTCAAGGTGGGATTGATGGGCGCTTTGTTCCTGGCGCTCGGCCTGCTGCGGTATCGCAGCGTTGCGGTGCAGGGGAGCTGACCGATCGATGCATTCGTTGATTTGGGTCAACGCCGTTGACCTTTTCGTGCGCTACCCGCGCACTGTCATCGAGGGAGATTCGCATGGCATTCAAGACGATCGTGGCCCACTGCGATGCCGACAAGGCCATTGCGCAACGGTTGAGCATCGCCGCTGACCTGGCTCGAACGTTCGGCAGCCATCTCGTCGGCCTACATGTGCGGCCGCCCTTCCAGCCGCCGGCCTATTTCGACGGCAGCTTCGTGATGGATGAGCTCTACAAGATCTACGAAGACACCACGGCTTCTGACCAGAAGACGGCGTTGACCGCCTTTGCGACGGCGATCGAAGGGCAGGGGATCGACGCCGAGAGCCAGGTGCTCGATGGCCCGGTGGAACGAGTCCTCACCAGGCGTGCGCGTTGCGCCGACCTGACCATTGTGGGGCAGGTCAACACTGCAGCCCCGGCATCGACGCCGCCGGATCTGCCCGAGGTCGTGGCGCTCTCGTCTGGGCGCCCCGTCCTTGTCGTGCCCTATGTCGCCGTCCGCCGGCCGATCGGCGAAAACGTCCTTCTGTGCTGGAACGGGAGCCGGGAATCTGCGCGCGCCGCGTCGGATGCGTTGCCCCTTCTCAAGGTGGCCAAGAAGGTGACCGTACTCGCGTTCCGGTCCGACGAGGAGGAAGCGGATGCCAAGGGCGCCGTTGAATGGCTGCGCTTCAACGGCGTCAATGCTGTGGTTTCCGACGAGGTTGCCGGCGATGTCGAGGTCGGCGACCTGGTGCTGTCGCGGGCGGCCGATCTCGACGCGGACCTCATCGTGATGGGGATCTATGGCCACACCCGGGTGCGAGAAATGGTACTGGGCGGTGTAAGTCGGACCCTGCTACGAAGCATGACAGTGCCCGTCTTCATGGCGCACTGAACCCTGATGACCAATCGGTAGGTGACCATGTCCAGTCCCAATCTTCCAGCGGTGCTGGTTCTATCGATCTGTTTCGGCGCGGCGGTCGTGACGCTGGCTGACGCACAGACGAGCGGAGCTCCCGCGACGACAACGCCGCCGATGCCGGATACTCCCGCGTTCCGCGACCCCAAGACGGGTCAGATCTGGACGCCGGAGAATGTCGGCGGCAAGGGCGGACCCGTTTCGCCCGAGGATCGTGCGTTCAATCCGTCCGGCCAGAGCGTGAATTCGAGCCAGGTCGTCGAAGAGATGGCGCAGGTTCACAAAGTTGGAACGGTTCCCGTCACTGCCGGACCCACCGTGCCGCTGGTGATGCTCGACAATGTCGCGCTCCAGGTGCAGCCGGGCGGCCGCTGGCAGGCGGTCCTCTATCTCCAGAACAACTCCGGCAGTGCGCAGTCGCCCGTGCTGGGGTGCGGCTTCACCAATGGCGGCAACATGGTCCAGAACACGCGCGTGACGCTGCCGGCGGTTCCTCCCGGAGACAGGGTCGGGCTGGTTGTCACGGGGCCGGGCAGCTCGGTGTTTGTCGATTCCGTGTCCTGCAACGTGATCTCACCCCAGTAGGCGCCAGCTGATGTCTGAAACAACGTCCGGGGCCGGGGGTACGGCCGGCGAATTCATCGATCGATCGCTGCATGCGGCGCTCGCGCGGATGACGCTTGGTCTGTCGCCGGCCGCCGTCGGCGCGGCCTATCTCGATTGGGCCGTCCATCTGACGGCATCGCCCGGCAAGCGCCTCGATCTTGCCATCGAGGCCGCCAAGCAGGCCGTTCGCTTCTCCAACTACGCCTGGAGCGCCAGCGTCCAGCCCTCCGCGCCGCACGTTGTCGAGCCGCAGCCGCAGGACCACCGGTTCGTCGCCGAGGGCTGGCAACAATGGCCCTTCAATCTCGTCAGCCAGGGATTCCTGCTGCAGGAGCAATGGTGGCAGAGCGCGACGAGCCATATCCGTGGGGTATCGCGGCATCACGAAGCGATGGCCCAGTTCGGCGCGCGGCAGCTTCTCGACATGCTGTCGCCCTCCAACTTCCTTTTCACCAATCCGGAGCTGGTCGAGCAGACGGTCGCCCAGGGAGGCGCGAACCTCCTGCACGGGCTCCAGCACATGGCCGAGGACTGGTGGCGGCGGATCGCTCACCAGAAGCCGGTCGGCGCCGATGCCTACAAGGTCGGGGTCAATCTGGCGACCAGCCCCGGCAAGGTTGTCCTGCGCAACCAGCTCATCGAGCTGATCCAGTATGCGCCAACGACAGAGAAGGTCCGGCCTGAGCCGATCCTGATCGTGCCGGCCTGGATCATGAAATATTATATTCTGGATTTGTCGGAGTCCGATTCTCTGGTGAAGTATCTTACCGACCAGGGCTTCACGGTGTTCATGATTTCCTGGAAGAACCCGGGCGCCGCCGAACGCAACTTCGGCATGGAGGACTATCGCAAGCTCGGTGTCATGGCGGCGTTCGATGCCGTCAGTGCGATAGTGCCCGGGCCGAAGATCCATACCATCGGCTATTGCCTCGGCGGCACGTTGCTGTCGATCGCGGCCGCTTCGATGGCCCGCGACGGCGACCGTCGCCTGAAGACGGTCACCCTGCTCGCGGCGCAGACGGATTTCACCGAGGCGGGCGAACTCACGCTGTTCATCGACGAGAGTCAGGTCGCCTTTCTCGAGGACATGATGTGGGAGCAGGGCGGCCTCGACGCCTCGCAGATGTCGGGCGCTTTCCGCATGCTGCGATCCAACGACCTCCTCTGGTCCTACATCCAGCGCAACTACCTGCTGGGCGAGCGGCGGCCGCTCAACGACCTGATGGCGTGGAATGCCGATGCCACGCGTATGCCGTACCGCATGCACTCCGAGTACCTCCGGCACCTGTTCCTCGACAACGATCTCGCCGAGGGGAGCTACCTCACCGACGGCAAGCCCGTCGCCGTCAGCGACATCCGGGTACCCATCTTCGCGGTCGGCACCGAATGGGACCACGTGGCGCCCTGGCGCTCCACCTACAAGATCCATCTCCTGGCTGATTCGGCGATCACCTATGTGCTCACCGTCGGCGGACACAATGCGGGGATCGTGTCGTCGCTCGATCGCCCCCACCGCTCCTATCGCATCGGCTATCGCGAAGCGGGCGGCGCCTATGTCGATCCCGATCGCTGGCTCGCCGCGGCGACGCGGCACGAGGGCTCATGGTGGCCGGCGCTGGCGGCGTGGCTCGGCGATCATTCCGGCGAGCCGGCGCCGCCGCCTTCTCTGGGGGCCACGGAAGGCGGCTATCCGCCCCTCGGCGACGCCCCCGGCACGTACGTTCTCGAGAGCTGAGGGGCGTCCCCCTCGGCGCGAAGGAGGCTCTTCATGAAGAAAGAGCACCAGATCAACTTCTGGTACATCGTGGTGGCCTTGCTCGGCATCTTCGTCGTGCAGGCCTATCTGGTGCAGCTCCAGAACGTCGAGCACATCCCCTACAGCGAATTCCAGTCGCTGCTCGAATCCGGCAAGATCTCCGAGGTCGTGGTGGGTGACACGACCATCCGGGGCAAGTTCACGACGCCCCAGGATCGCCACAGCGAGTTCGTCACCAACAAGGTGGCCCCGGACCTCGCCGACTACTTCGCCAAGTACAAGGTCAAGTACAGCGCCGAGCCCGACGCGACGTGGATTTCGACGCTTCTGTCGTGGGTCGTCCCGACGCTGATCTTTGTCGGCATCTGGATGTTCGCGATCCGTCGCATGGCCGGCGGGATGAACGGCATGGGGGGCGGCCTGCTTGCGATCGGCAAGAGCAAGGCGCGCGTCTACCTGGAAAAGCAGACCGGCGTCACCTTCGCGGACGTTGCCGGTGTCGACGAGGCCAAGGAGGAGCTGCGGGAGATCGTTGATTTCCTGAAGAACCCCGAGGAACACAGCCGGCTCGGTGCCCGCATGCCCAAGGGCGTTCTGCTCGTCGGACCGCCGGGCACGGGCAAGACGCTGCTGGCACGGGCCGTGGCCGGAGAGGCGGGCGTTCCCTTCTTCACGATCGGCGGATCGGAATTCGTCGAGATGTTCGTGGGCGTCGGCGCCGCGCGCGTGCGCGACCTGTTCGAGCAGGCGCGCCAGCACGCGCCTTGCATCATCTTCATCGACGAGCTGGACGCGCTCGGTCGCGCCCGCGGCAGCTTCGCCCTCGGCGGGCACGACGAGAAGGAGCAGACGCTCAACCAGCTCCTGGCCGAGCTCGACGGCTTCGATCCCAGGGTCGGCATCATCCTGTTGGCAGCCACCAACCGTCCGGAAATGCTCGACCCGGCGCTGCTGCGGGCCGGCCGATTCGATCGCCAGGTATTGGTCGACCGGCCGGACAAGAAGGGCCGCGTCGACATTCTCGCGATCTACCTGCGCAAGGTGAAGCTTGCCCGCGACGTGGATGTCGAGCGCGTGGCCGCACTGACGCCGGGCTTCACCGGCGCCGATCTTGCCAACCTCGTCAACGAGGCGGCGCTGCTTGCCACGCGCCGCGGCGCCAAGTCGGTGACGCTCGACGATTTCACGCAGGCGATCGAGCGCGTGATCGCAGGGCTCGAGAAGCGCAACCGCGTGCTGATCCCCCACGAGCGCGAGGTCATCGCCTTCCATGAAACGGGCCACGCGCTGGTGGCAATGGCGCTTCCCGGCATGGATCCGGTGCAGAAGGTATCGATCATCCCGCGCGGGATCGCGGCGCTCGGCTATACGATGCAGCGGCCGATCGAGGATCGTTTCCTGATGGACCGCGTCGAGCTCGAACGGAAGCTGGCGGTTCTCCTTGGTGGTCGCGCGGCGGAGTCGCTGACATTCCCGGCGGTCTCGACTGGCGCTGCCGACGACCTGCAGAAGGCGACGGATATTGCGCGCAGTATGGTCGCCCGCTTCGGCATGGTGCCGGAACTGGGGCAGGTCTCCTATGAGGGGGAGGCGTCGCATTTCCTCACGCCCGTGCCGGGCATGGTGCCGCCTACGCGCTGGTACAGCGACGCGACCGCCGCCCGCATCGACGCGGCGATCAAGGAGATCGTCGACAAGGCTTTCGAGCAGGCTCGGACGATCCTGAATGCGAACCGGCCCGTACTGGATGAAATGGCCCACGCGCTGCTGGCGCAGGAAACGCTGGTCGGTCCGGCGCTCGAGGCTTTCGCCAGCCGCGTGAAACGCGAGAGCGCGGCAGAGCCGGCGCGCAAAAGCGCCTAGGGCATCGGCCCCTGTTCCAGCCAGCGGGCGATCCGTCGCCAGGCGTCGTTCAGCACGATGCGTCCCATGAAAAGGGCGAGGTGACTGCAGGGCTCGATCATGGCTTCGATCGCCTCGGCATCCGTGCTGACGAGGCGGCGCACGCTCATGAGCTGATCCGGGGCCACGAACTCGTCGTCCTTCGCCGCCAGCAGAAACAGCGGATGCCGCACGGTGGCGAGATCGATCTCGCGCCCGAGGGCTTCGAAACGTCCTTCGGCGAGGCGGTTCTCCTTGAACAGCCACAGCAGAAGCTGGTGGTAATAGACGCCGGGGAGATCGACCGTACGGTCGTACCAGGCGTTGAATCTCTCGGAGAGAGTCGTTGCCGCGGCGTCGGTTGCTTCGTCCAGCTGCAGGGCCTTGGGGCCTTCGTTGCCGATCAGCGTCGGGCGGAGCACGTCCATGACGCGCTGCCCCTGCATGCGCCCGGCGCCGAGGTCGACCACTTCATCGAGGGCGCTGAGCGGCAGGGCGCGTGCGGCGGTCGAGAACAGGGAGCTTCCGGCGTCCGTGTCGATGGGAGAACCGGCAAGCACGAGCTTGCGCACCTTCTCGGGGAAGCGGGCCGCATAGATCAGCGACATGACCCCGCCCTGGCACAGGCCGACCAGATCGACCGGAGCGCCGATCTCGTCCACCGCCACGTTCAGCTCGGCGAGATAGTTGTCGACCGTCAGGAGCCGCATGTCGTTCGTTGCCGAGCGCCAGTCGGTGACAAACAGACGGTGCCGCCCGCCATGGAGCAGGGTTTCCACCAGACTGTGACCCGGGGCAAAGTCGGCCACGGTGGCGCCGTGAAGGGCAAAGGGGGCGCAGACCAGCGTCGGCTGGCCCGTGCTGGCAACCGAGAAATCCCGCAGCCGCATGGTCTGCAGGTCGAGCCGGACATGGTTCGTCGTCGCCCAGGCGGCCTCTTCCTGCGGCGACGGCTCGGCCGTCGGGCAGGCGGCAGCCATGAGGCGGGCGAAGCCGTTGGCCTGGGCAGCCACCGCTTCGCTTGCGACGATCAGGGGCCAGAAAAGCAGTTGAGCCGGAAAGATGGCCCGCGCCGCAGGATCGGGGGAAGTGTCGGGCATGGCAGGAATGCTAGGGGAGGGGGCCGCCCCGGGGCTTGATGCAGATCAATTGCGTGTGTTGTCTCAGAAAGATCACGGCGGGTGTGGCCTCAAAAAGGTCACTGGCCGCCGCGCGGCAGGGGCCGGATGCTGGATTATCACTGCGAAACGGCTCCCGTTCTCCAGCTCGCAGTGAGCGCCGGCGATGCCCTTCCCCAAGGTCGCCGGCGCTTTTTTTTGGAGGCGGGACGGCTCCATTAGACGTGACCGATTCGAGGCCGTCGAGCTTTATCCTTTCACTCTCGGCGAAATTTCCTCACTTTCAGTCGTGGCGACTGGAGGAAGCGATGCCCGACCTCGAGCTCGCGTCAGGGGGAAACCGCCAATACCACCTGCAGATGTCCGAATGTTTACGCGGCGCCGACCCACAACTCCCATCGCGTATGGCGCTGGACGCTGCGCCTCGCTTTGCCACTGCTGGCCGCCATCACCGGCCTCGTCCTCTACTGGATCTAGTTTGACGCATCCGACGGCGGGATCGGGTGGCCGGCGATCGTCACCGGAGTGCCTCTGCTCTTCGTGGCGGCCGCAGCGACGCTCTGGACGGTGATCGCCTGGTGTTCAAAGGACGCCGTCTGAGCCGGCCGGCAGTCGGCAGCATTTCCTGTCGCAAGTCGGGTTCATCGTGCAAGCAGGTTATTCGCGGTGATGAAGAACCTCGTCCGTCGCCCCGGCGCCGTGCGCTGAGCTTCGCGCCGCTGTCCTCGATTCCTCGGCCTCTTCATCACGCTCTTGCCGGTGTGAGGCGCGACTAGGCCTCATCTGAAACTGCTGGCGTCCCGCCTCCCGGGCTATCTCGCCCGCGGCTCGTCCTGCCGGATCCCGGGCGATTGCTCCCCTGAAAAATCAAAAGGGCCTAGCCATCTCTGGCTAAGCCCTCGATTGATTGGTGGAGCCAGACGGGATCGAACCGTCGACCTCTACAATGCCATTGTAGCGCTCTCCCAGCTGAGCTATGGCCCCGAAACTTGTGCTGGCGGCCGCGAGGTATAGTTCGCGACCGGCCGACTGGCAACCGCCGAACTGTCAGCGATCGCCCTCTCCCTTGTCGTCCTCGACATCGACCTCGATATCCTCGGCCTCATCGGCGAGATCGTCGGTATCCTCCAACGCCTCGTCATCGGCCTCCAATGCCGCCTCGTCGTCGAGCGCCGCTTCCTCCAGCTTCTTGTTCTTGGCGGCGGCGGCGGCCTTGGCGGCGGCAGCCGCGGCGGCGGCGGTCACGGCGGCGGTAGTCCGGCCGCGACGCACCTTCACGAAGTCCTCGCGATCATGCTCCCGGCCGCACTTGGGGCATTTGATCGGGCTCTTGTTGAGGTCGTAGAAGCGCGCCGCGCAATTCTGGCAGGTGCGCTTGATGCCCCAGGACGCCTTGACCACTCTGGATCTCCCGGAAATTCCGCTGCGAAGGCCTTTCGGCCGCGAGGGACGGCGTATGTCACGCGTCTTTCACCCTGTCAAAACCAAATTCGGGCATGGTAGGAGGGCGCCGCGCCGCATTTTCGCCCTGCTCCCGGGAGCTTGCCCTGTCCGCCTCCGCCGCACCCCTCAAACTGATCGCCCATCCCGTCATCCGCCTGGCCGGCCGGGTGCGCGCTCCCGGCGACAAATCGGTCTCCCACCGCGCCCTGATGTTCGGCGCCCTTGCGCTCGGCGAAACGGTCGTGACGGGGCTGCTCCAGGGCGAGGACGTGCTGTGCACGGCGGCCGCCCTGCGGGCCCTGGGGGCGGACATCGCCCGCGAGGACGACGTCTGGCGCATCCGCGGCTTCGGCGTGGGGGGCGGCCGCGAGCCCGACGACGTGCTCGACCTCGGCAATTCGGGTACGTCGGCGCGGCTGCTGTCGGGCATTCTCGCCAGCCATCCCTTCACCAGCTTCATGACCGGCGACGCCTCCCTGCGGCGCCGGCCGATGCAGCGCGTGATCGATCCCCTGTCGCGCATGGGCGCCCGCTTCCAGTCGCGCGAGGGCGGCCGTATGCCGCTGGCCATCATCGGCACCGACGAGATGGTGCCAATCGAATATCGGCTCCCCGTCGCCTCGGCCCAGGTCAAGAGCTGCATCCTGCTGGCCGGCCTCAACACGGCCGGCGAGACCACCGTCATCGAGCCGGAAGCCACGCGCGACCATACCGAGCGCATGCTGCGCCATTTCGGAGCCGAGGTGCGGGAGGTGCCCGCCGAAGACGGACGCGGCAAGCGCATCACCGTCGTCGGCTGGCCTGAACTCAAGGCCCGGACGATCGCGGTCCCCGGCGATCCCTCATCGGCGGCCTTTGCCGTCGTGGCGGCCTGTATCCGGCCGGACAGCGACGTCGTGGTGGAGAATGTCGGCGTCAATCCGCTGCGCGCCGGGCTCTATACGACCCTGCTCGAGATGGGGGCCGACATCACGTTCGTGCATCGACGCGAGGTGGGCGGCGAGCCGGTCGCCGACCTGCATGTGCGGGGCGGTGCCTTGAAAGGCATCGAGGTTCCGGCCGCACGGGCACCCTCGATGATCGACGAATATCCGATCCTGGCCGTGGCGGCCGCCTTTGCCGAGGGGACCACCCGCATGCTGGGGCTGGCCGAATTGCGCGCCAAGGAAAGCGATCGCCTGTCGAGCGTTGCGGCAGGCCTTGCCGCCAACGGCGTTGAGCACGAGATGGGCGCGGACTTCCTCACAGTCCAAGGAACCGGCGCTGCCCCGCCAGGCGGCGGACTCGTGAAGACGCATCTCGACCATCGCATTGCCATGTCCTTCCTGGTCCTGGGGCTGGGCGCCCGGGAACCGGTGGCGGTCGACGACGGCTCCCCGATCGACACGTCGTTCCCCGGTTTTGCATCGCTGATGAACGGGCTGGGCGCCAAGATCGAGGCCGCGTGACCCGGCATCTCGTCATCGCCATCGACGGGCCATCGGCTTCCGGCAAGGGGACCTTGGCCAAGCGGCTGGCGCGCCATTTTGGCCTGCCGCACCTCGATACGGGCCTCCTTTACCGTGCCGTGGGCTGGATCTCGGCCCGGTCCGGCCGGCCGCCGGCCGAGGTTGCCGCCAGCCTAACGGCCGACGACCTCGCCGACCCGCAGTTGCGCAGCGACGAGGCCGGACAGGAGGGGTCGAAGGTGGCGGCCCTCCCGGAGGTCCGTGCCAACCTGTTGAAATTCCAGAAGGAATTCTCATCTCAACAGCCCGGCGCGGTACTCGATGGGCGCGATATCGGGACCGTCATCTGCCCCGAGGCGCCGGTGAAACTGTTTGTGACCGCAAGCTCCGAAGCGCGGGCAGAACGGCGGTACCGGGAGTTGCGCCGGCAAGGGGTCGACACTATAAAACCGCGCGTTCTTGCCGAGATGGCGGAGCGGGACCGTCGCGACAGCGAACGGGCAGCAGCCCCCTTGCGGGCCGCACCCGATGCCTGGCTTCTCGATACCAGCGAAATGGATGCCGATGCGGCCTTTGCCGCCGCTTTGGCTTTCATCGAGCGCAAGGGCTTTCGATCTTCCGGGCCTTAAATCGCCGCCGGCAGATCGAAGACTTCAAAGCGGCGATTGGCGGACGGATCCTTTTCCGGCCGTCGGAGTTTCAAGGCAGTGGATCCGCCGGATCAACCGGTTGGCCGACGGGCGGCAGCGTTTCGCCCGAGGATCGAGGAAGGAAGAGGTATTGAATGGCTAAGGGCAGCGCCCTGCGTAAACCCGCGAACGACGCCGCAAGTGCGGAGTTCGCTGCACTTCTCGACGAATCGCTCGGCGGTTCGTCCAGCTTCGAAGGTACGGTGGTCAAGGGGACCGTCGTCCGCATCGCAAACGATTTCGTCGTCGTCGACGTCGGCCTGAAGTCTGAAGGCCGCGTTCCCCTGCGCGAGTTCGCCGTCGGCGGCGCCGCGCCGGAAGTGAAGGAAGGCGACACCGTCGACATCTTCGTCGACCGCATGGAAAACAAGGAAGGCGAGGCCGTCCTGTCGCGCGACAAGGCGCGTCGTGAGGAAGCCTGGACCCTGCTCGAGAAGGCGTTCAACGACCAGGAACGGGTCATGGGCACCATCTTCGGCCGCGTGAAGGGTGGCTTCACGGTCGACCTGTCGGGCGCCGTGGCCTTCCTGCCGGGCAGCCAGGTCGATGTCCGCCCGGTGCGCGACGTCGGCCCGCTGATGGGCCAGGCCCAGCAGTTCGCCATCCTCAAGATGGACCGCCGCCGTGGCAACATCGTCGTGTCGCGCCGCGCCGTGATGGAAGAGACCCGCGCCGAGGACCGCACCCGCCTGATGGGCGCGCTGTCGGAAGGCCAGGTCCTCGACGGTGTGGTGAAGAACATCACCGACTACGGTGCGTTCGTGGATCTGGGCGGCGTCGACGGCCTGCTGCACGTCACCGACATCGCCTGGAAGCGCATCAACCATCCGTCGGAAGCCCTCACCATCGGCCAGCCGGTCAAGGTGCAGGTCATCCGCTTCAACCCCGAGACGCAGCGCATCTCGCTCGGCATGAAGCAGCTCATGAGCGATCCGTGGGACGGCGCGGGGGCGAAGTACCCGGTCGGCCTCAAGCTCAAGGGCCGCGTCACCAACATCACCGACTACGGCGCCTTCGTGGAACTGGAGCCGGGCGTCGAGGGTCTGGTCCACGTCTCCGAGATGAGCTGGACCAAGAAGAACGTGCATCCGGGCAAGATCGTGTCGACCTCTCAGGAGGTCGAAGTGATGGTGCTGGACGTCGACATGTCCAAGCGCCGTATCTCGCTCGGCCTCAAGCAGTGCATGGCCAACCCGTGGGAGAGCTTCGCCGAGAAGTATCCGGCGGGCACCGAGCTCGAGGGCGAGGTTCGCAACATCACCGAGTTCGGCCTGTTCGTGGGCCTGCCCGGCGACATCGACGGCATGGTGCATCTCTCCGACCTGTCCTGGGACAAGCCGGGTGACGAGGCCATCCGCGACTACAAGAAGGGCGACAACGTCAAGGTCAAGGTCCTCGACGTCGACATCGACAAGGAACGCATCTCGCTCGGCATCAAGCAGCTGGCGAACGATCCGTTCGAGAAGGTGGGCGATGTCGCCAAGAAGGGCGATGTGGTCACCGTCATCGTGGCCGGCATCCAGGACAATGGCATCGACGTCACGATCCAGGACGGCATCCCGGGCTTCATCCGCAAGTCCGAGCTCAGCCGCGACCGCTCCGAGCAGCGTCCCGACCGCTACGCGATCGGCGACAAGCTGGACGCCAAGATCACCAACATCGACAAGACCTCGCGCCGCGTGATCCTGTCGGTCAAGGCCCGCGAGCTCGACGAGGAGAAGAAGGCGATGGCCGATTTCGGCTCCTCCGACTCCGGCGCCAGCCTCGGCGATATCCTGGGTGCCGCGCTCAGCCGCGCCCAGAAGAAGGAAGAGTCCGAGGGCAAGTAGCCTCTCGCACTTGGGCTTCGAAATTGAAGGCCGGTCCTTGCGGACCGGCCTTTTTTCATGCCTATGCAGCCCTTCGCTGCTTTCCTTTTTAATTCAATGACTTACCTTGACCCTGCGGCGTTTTGCGTTATTATGACGCCGATGACCAAGTCGGAGCTGATCGCCCGCCTGGCGGCCCGGAATCCCCATCTCTATCAAAGGGATGTCGAACGGATCGTGGCTACGGTCTTCGATGAGATTTCCAAGGCGCTGGCGCATGGCGATCGTGTCGAATTGCGTGGCTTCGGTGCCTTTTCGGTCAAGAAGCGCGATCCGCGCACGGGGCGCAATCCGCGCACGGGCGAACAGGTTGCCGTTGCCTCCAAGCGCGTTCCCTACTTCAAGACCGGCAAAGATCTGCGGGACCGGCTGAACAAGGAAGCCGTCAAGGCTGCAGGCCTGGCTCCGCCCGACCAGCCGGCAGAGCAGCCGGCCGCCGTGACACCGCCGCCCACCGACGACGACAAAAAGTAGCGCCTCTCGCTTCCGTGCGACGGGCTGTGCCATTCTGGCGCCCGCATCATGAAGATCCTCTATCGCGCGCTGATCCTGCTGTTCCTGCTGCTGGCGGTCCTGCTGGCCGTGAGCAATGCCGGCATGGTCGCCCTGACCTTGTGGCCGCTGCCGTTCACGGTCGCGGCGCCCCTTTATCTGCTGATCCTGTCGGTGTTGCTCCTGGGGGTGCTTGCCGGCCTTGGCTTGGGCTGGTGGGCCGCGCGCCATCATCGGCGGCGCGCCCGGGAACACGGCAAGGAAGCCGCCCGGCTCGATCGCGAGGTGACGCGCCTGCGCGAGCTTCTGGCCGTGCATCGTCCGGCAACAGGTGGTCGCGGCGAGACGCATGCGCCTGCGCAGCGGGCAATCGAGCGCCAGAGCGCGCTCGTCGCCCCCGACCTGATGCCTGCCCGCCGCGGGCCGCCCGCCCCATGAAGGTTCTCTCCGGGCCGGAGGTCGAGGCAGCGCTCGACGATATGGCGCTGATCGATCGTCTGGCGGCGCTGTTCAAGGCCGGCTGTGAAATGCCGACGCGCCACCATCACACCATCGCTTCCCCGACCGGTCCGGGGTCGGCCGATGCGACGCTCCTGCTGATGCCGGCGTGGACGCAGGCCGCCGCCGGCGCTTCGGGCCGGATCGGCATCAAGCTGGTCACGGTCTTCCCCGACAACGGCAAGCGGTCGCTGCCGTCGATCTACGGCGAGTACCTCCTGCTCGACGGCACCACCGGGGCGCCGCTTGCGCTGCTGGACGGGACCGTGCTCACGAAGCGCCGCACGGCCTGCGCGTCGGGCCTCGCATCGCGCTATCTGTCCCGGCCGGAAGCGGCATCGTTGCTGATGATCGGCACCGGCGCCCTCGCGCCGCATCTCATCCGGGTCCATGCCAAGGTGCGACCGATCGAGGAGGTCGCGATCTGGGGCCGGGATACGGCCAAGGCGGAAGACCTGGCGGCGGCACTGGCGAGGTCGCTGCCGGCCGACGTCGGGCGGCCGATCACCGTGCGCGCCGTGGCGGATCGCCGCGAAGCAGTCGCCCGGGCCGATATCGTGTCCTGCGCGACCCTGTCCAAGGTGCCTCTGGTCGAAGGCGCGTGGCTGCGCGAGGGACAGCATGTCGATCTGGTCGGCGCCTATACGCCGGAGATGCGCGAGAGCGACGACGCAGCCGTCCAGCGCGCGCAGGTCTATGTCGATACGCGGGCCGGTGCCCTCAAGGAGGCGGGCGATCTCGTCCAGCCGATCGCGGCCGGCCGGATCGCGGAGCAGGCCGTGAAGGCGGACCTTTTCGAGCTTGCGCGCGGCGAGCGGCCCGGCCGCGCCGCCGGCGACCGGAAGGCCATCACGCTCTTCAAGTCGGTGGGCGCGGCCCTCGAGGATCTCGCAGCCGCCGAGCTGGCCTTCGGGCCGGGGTGATCAGCCGGGCTCGATCAGCGCGCCGGCTTCCTTCAGCGCCTGGATCTCGGCCGGATCGACTCCGGCCTCGGCGAGGACGGCGCGGGAATCGGCCCCCATCAAGGGCGCCATGGTGCGGATGGACGGTGGCGTGCGGCTCATGCGCATCGGCGGCTCGACCATCATGATCTCGCCCTCGCTGGGGTGGGGGTATTTCCGGAAGAGCTGGCGCCAGACGAGATGGGGGTCCTCGAACAGGTCGGCGGGCTTTGATACCGGCGCATTGGGGATCTGCGCCTTGTCCAGCAACTCGACCCACTCGGTCGTGGTCCGGGTGAGGGCGAGGGCCTCGACCATCGCGTACATGTCGTTGATATGCATCGAGCGCGCATTCAGGGTGGAATAGCGCGGGTCCTTCAGAACCTCCGGCCGGCCGACCAGCTCGAAGAAATTGCGCCAGTGCTTGTCGTTGTAGGGCAGGATCGCCATCCAGCCGTCGAGCGTGCGGTAGGGCTTGCGGGTGCGGGCCAGCAGCCGCGTATAGCCGACATCGCCCTGGTCGCTGACGGTGCGATCCCACAGGTGCTCGACCATGAGCCAAGCTGCCATGGTCTCGAACATGGGCACTTCGACGAACTGGCCTTCGCCGGTCCTTTGTCTGTGCATCAGCGCTGAAAGAGTCGAGAACGCAAAGGTGAGGCCGACTGTCTTGTCGGCGAGGATGGTGGGCGGATAGCGCGGGACATCATCACCGGCCGCCCGCCCCATCAGGTCGGCGATGCCGAAGCGGGCCTGGATCGCATCGTCGTAGGCGGGAAGTTTTCCGTAAGGACCATCGGCCGAATAGCCGTAGGCGCCGACATAGACGATGTCCGGCTTGATCTTCCGGATCTCGTCGTAGGTGAGGCCCAGCCCCTCGATCGCCTGCGGCCGCAGCGCATGCACGAACGCATCGGCCGTCTTAATGACCTCCAGCAACGCCTTCCGCGCCTGCGGATTCTTCAGATCGAGGCACAGCGAGCGCTTGTTGCGGTTTACGTAGAGATAGGTCGGTCCCATACCCGCGGTCCTGGCCGGCTTGCCGATGTGTCGCACGGCGTCGCCCTCCGGCGCCTCCACCTTGATGACATCGGCGCCCTGGTCGGCCAGCAGCATGGTGCCGTAGGGGCCGAGGATGATGTTCGTGAGGTCGACGATGCGAATGCCGCTCAGGGCGCCAGCCATGATCCTGTGATCCTCCTGTGTCCGATGCGGGCGAGACTGCCACCGTCGTCGCGGAACGTCATTGGCCGATGCGGACGGTGTTCGCTGATCGAACATCCGCGACGATGCGGCCGAGCCTTCATTGCGGGCGATTCGATGGAAAGCATTGCGCACTACGTGGTGTGCGCTGGCGGCCCGTGCATCAGGAGTCAAGCGGACTCGGATTCACCTCCGCTGTCGGATGTTAACGTGACCGTTGTGCGCGGCGCGCAGTCGGTGTAGCGAAGAAGGGGGAGAGGCGGGGGAATGCGCAACGTTGCGAAGAAGCAGCAGGAGACGAAGGCGGCATCCAGTCCGCTGGCGCGGCCGTACCGCATCGAAGAGCAAGTAGGCTACCTGCTGCGTCGTGCCCATCAGCGCGCGACGGCGATCTTCCAGATCACGATCGGCGATCCCAATGTCACTCCGACTCAGTACTCGAGCATGGTCAAGCTCGATGAATATCGGGAGTTGTCGCAGAACCTGCTTGGCCGCCTGGTCGGCATGGACAAGGCGACCATGCAAGGGGTCGTGCGCCGCCTGAAGGAGCGTGGGCTCGTCGATTCGCGCCCCGATCCGGGCGATGCGCGGCGCACGCTGCTTAGCCTCACGACCGAGGGGCAGCGTATCGTGAACAAGCTGGTGCTGAACGGGCCCGCCGTCACCCGCGAAACGCTGAAGCCGTTGAACGGCGCAGAGCAGCGCCAGCTTCTCGAGCTTCTGCAGAGGATCGTCTGAAAAAAGACTGATCGTTTGACTCGCGATGATCCGATCGTCATCGTACGTACACGAACGATATGGGTGACTACCTCCGACCTGCCCGCCTCGAGGAGGCGCTAGAGGCTCTGGCACGGCCCTGCACGGTGCTGGCTGGAGGAACCGACTTCTTTCCCGCGCGGGTCGGCCACGCGATCGACGAGAATATCCTCGATATCAGCAATATCGGCGCTCTGCGCGGCATCTCGCGTAAGGGTGATGGCTGGCGGCTGGGCGCCACCGTGACCTGGAGCGAACTGGCTGCGGCCGATCTGCCGCCCTTGTTCGACGGGCTGAAGCAGGCGGCGCGCGAGGTTGGCGGCCGCCAGATCCAGAATGCCGGCACGCTCGCGGGCAACCTGTGCAACGCCTCGCCGGCCGCTGACGGCGTGCCTCCGCTGCTGGCGCTCGATGCGGAGGTCGAGCTCGCAAGCTGCGGCGGGCAGCGGCGGCTTGCACTGTCGCAGTTCATCACTGGCAACCGCCGCACGGCACTGGCGCCGGGAGAGCTGCTGGTGGCGATCCATGTTCCCGGCACCGCGCGCGAAACCCGCAGCGCGTTCGTGAAACTCGGCGCCCGCCGCTATCTCGTGATCTCCATCGTCATGGCGGCGGCGACTCTGGAGATCGCCGACGGCCGAGTCGCGGCGGCGCGGATCGCCGTCGGCGCCTGCTCGGCGGTGGCGCAGCGTCTGCCGCTGCTCGAGGCGGCGCTCGTCGGCGCGCCCGTCGATGCGCGGCTCGCCGACCGGATCGAGCCGGTGCAGCTCGCGCCGCTTGCGCCCATCGACGATGTCCGCGCCAGCAGCGGCTACCGGCGCGATGCGGCCCTCGTGCTGCTGCGACGCCTGCTGACCGAGGTGGTTCCGTGAAGATCGGCTTTACCCTGAACGGCTCGCCCGTCGAATGGTCCGGCGCGCCGCTGACCCGTCTGGCGGCGGCGCTGCGCGACGGGCTTGGCCTTACGGGCACGAAGATCGGCTGCGACGCAGGTGACTGCGGGGCCTGTACGGTCAGCCTGGATGGCAGGCAGGTCTGTTCCTGCCTGGTGCCGATGGGGCAGGTGGAGGGGCGCCGCGTCGAGACGGTCGAGGGCCTCGCCGCTCGTGACGGCACGCTCGCGGCGCTGCAGAAGTCTTTCCTCGCGCACGGCGCCGCGCAGTGCGGCATCTGCACGCCGGGCATGCTGATGGCGGCGGGCGATCTGCTCGCTCGGTCGCCGCAGCCGAGCCGCGCCCAGGTCGAGGATGCCCTGGGCGGCGTGCTGTGCCGCTGCACCGGCTATACCAAGATCGTCGATGCCGTGATTGCGGCGGCGGCACCGCCGGCTGAGATCGTTGCCGGGTCCGGCGAGGCCGTCGGCGCGCGGCTGGCCCGGCTCGACGGGGTACGCAAGATCACGGGCGCCGACCTTTTCGGCGCCGATGCGATTCCGGCCGATGCGCTCTGGATCCGGGTGGTGCGCTCCCCGCATGCGCGGGCCCGCTTCGCGCTCGGGGATCTCGGCCCGTTGAAGGCGCGGCTCGCGGCGGTGCTGACGGCGGCGGACATCCCGTTCAACGGCTACGGCATCTATCCGGACACCAAGGACCAGCCGGTGCTGGCCGACGGACAGGTCCGCTACAAGGGTGAGGCGATCGTTGCCCTGGTGGGCGATCGGGCCGCCGTGCTTGCCATTCGCGACCAGGACGTGCCGATCGTCTGGGAACCCGAGGAGCCCGTGGCCGGCATCGATGCGGCGCGAGCCGCCGATGCGCCGCTCGTGCAGGCCGACAAGCCGCACAACCTGCTGCTCGACGGCGGCGTGAGACGCGGCGATGCCACCGCAGCCTTCGCCGGTTGTGCGGCCGTGGCCGAGGGCGCGTTCGAGACGGCCTTCGTCGAGCATGCCTATATCGAGCCCGAGGCGGGATGGGCGCAGCGGATCGGCGACCGCATCGAGATCCACGCGACCACGCAGACGCCCTACATGGACCGCGACGAGATCGCCAGCGTCATGCGGCTCGAGCCCGGGGCGGTGCGCATCGTGCCGACCGCCTGTGGTGGCGGCTTCGGCGGCAAGCTCGACCTCTCGGTGCAGCCGCTGATTGCGGTTGCGGCCTGGCAGCTCGGCCGGCCGGTGGCGCTGGTCTATACGCGGCCGGAGAGCATGGCGGCCTCGACCAAGCGCCATCCTGCGCGGGTGACGGCGAAGTTCGGCTGCGACGAGAAGGGCAAGCTGGTCGCTTGCGACGTCACCGCGACCTTCGATACGGGCGCCTATGCCTCGTGGGGGCCGACTGTCGCCAATCGCGTGCCGGTCCATGCCACCGGTCCCTATTTCGTGCCGAACGTGCGCACCTGGGGCGAGGCCTTCTTCACCAACGCCCCGCCGGCCGGCGCTTTCCGCGGCTTCGGCGTGCCGCAGGCGGCCATCGCCCACGAGGCGATGATGGACGAACTGGCCGACAAGCTCGGCATCGACCGCCTGGAATTCCGTCATCGCAACGCGCTTCGGGCCGGCGACAAGACTGCGACCGGCCAGACGCTGGAGCATTCGGCCGGTCTTGCGCAGTGCCTCGACGCGCTGCGTCCACACTGGCGCAAGGCGCAGGAGGAGATCGCGACCTTCAACGCCACGCCGGGACCGAAGCGGCGCGGCGTCGGCGTCGGCTGCATGTGGTACGGCATCGGCAACACCTCGATGTCGAATCCGTCGCGCATGCGCGTGGGCCTGGCGGCCGACGGCACGTTGACGCTCTACAACGGCGCGCTCGACATCGGGCAGGGCAGCAACACCATCATGACCCAGATCGCGGCCGATGCGCTCGGTCTGCCGGTCGCGCAATTCGTCCTCGTCACCGGCGACACCGATCTCACCCTCGATGCCGGCAAGACCTCGGCCTCGCGCCAGACCTTCGTCTCGGGGCGGGCGGCCGAAGCGGCGGGTCGCGATCTGCGGCAACGGATCCTGCGGCTGGCCAATGCCGGCGCCGATGCGCAGCTTTCGCTCGAAGGCAGGACGGTCACGGTGCGCGACGGCGCGGAAGTGCACAGGCTCGATCTCGCCAAGGTCGGCCCGCTTTTCGGCGAAGGCACTTTCGATCCGCCGACCACGCCGCTCGATGCCGACGGGCAGGGCATTCCCTACGCGACCTACGCCTTCGCTGCGCAGATGGCCGTGGTCGAGGTCGATACGGAGCTGGGAACGGTGAAGGTGCTGCGCATCGTCGCGGCGCACGATGTCGGCAAGGCGATCAATCCGACGCTGGTCGAAGGCCAGATCGAGGGCGGCATCGCCCAGGGGCTGGGCCTGGCGCTGATGGAGGAATATCTGCCCGGCCGGACCGAGAACCTGCACGACTACCTGATTCCCACCATCGGCGACGTGCCCGAAATCGAGTGCCTGCTGATCGAGGATCGCGAGCCGCTCGGGCCGTCGGGCGCCAAGGGCGTGGGCGAACCCGGCCTGGTGCCGACCGCCCCCGCCATCTTGGGCGCCGTGCATCACGCCACCGGCGTGCGCGCCCGTCGCGTTCCGCTGTTGCCGCATCGGCTGCGCGAGGCGCTGGTCGATCTCGGGAAGGGGGCCAAGCCATGAGCGACGATCTCGCGCTCACCGAAGCCGAGCGCAGCGCCGGCATCGTCCGCTGCGATGCCTGTCCGGTGCTGTGCCGCATCCGGCCCGGCCGGGCCGGCGCCTGTGATCGCTATGCCAACGAGGACGGCAAGCTGGTGCGCGTCGATCCGTTGGTGCTGCTGGCGAAGCCCGATCTCGCCCGCGTCGCCTTCGTCGAAGGCCAGACGAACTGGGGCGGAGAGCTGGGCAAGGGCGAGGGGGCATTCGTCACCGGCCCCACCATCACGGGCATCGGCGCCACGACGACCTATCCCGACTACAAGCCCGCGCCCTTCATCGTCTCGTCGAAGCATGACGGCGTCGACATGGTCACGGTCGTGACGGAGGGCATCTTCAGCTACTGCGGCGTCAAGGTGAAGATCGACACCGACCGCTACCTCGGGCCCGAGCAGGCGGCGGTGCGCGTCAAGGGCGAGGCGGTGGGCCACGTCACCACGGCCGAATACGGCTCGCAGATGCTGTCGCTGGGCGGCGTGCATCATCTCACCGGCGGCAGCAAGAAGGAGGGCGTCGTCACCTGCGATGCGTTGCTGGCGCTCTGTAACCGCGAGGCCGTCGAGCTTGCGATCGACGGCGGCTCGACCGTCGTGGTGCAGTCCGGCCAGCCGCCGATCGTGAACGGCCAGCGCGAGGAGCGGATGCGCGTCGGCTGCGGCTCGGCCGCGATCGGCATGTTCGCGCCGCAATGGAAGGATCATGTCGACGAGGTGATCGTGGTCGACGACCACATCACCGGCGTGCTGACCGAGCACCAGGGCGGCCGCTTCCTCGACATGAAGCCCGCCGGCATCCGCGTGCGCGGCCGCCGCTCGACGCCGGGCCGTTACTTCCAGGTCGCCGAGCCGGGACTGGGCTGGGGCGGCACCAATGTCAGCGATCCGCTCGAGATCATCGAGAAGATCGACCCGCAGCAGGCCTGGCCGGGTCTGCGCCTGCTGATGGTCTCGACCACTGGCGAGCATTCGGCCTGGTTCCAGCTCGACAAGGACCTGAAGCCGCAGCCGGCCCTGATGCCGGCGCCCGTGCAGAAGGTCGTGGAGCGCATCGCCGAGAATTGCGAGCCCGCCCTCTGCACCGTGCTGTTCATGGCCGGCGCCGGCGGTTCGCTGCGCGCGGGCGTGACGGAGAACCCCGTGCGTCTCACGCGGTCGGTACGCCAGACGCTCACCAAGGTCACGCTGGGCGGTGCCCCGGCCTATATCTGGCCGGGCGGCGGCATCACGCTGATGGTGGATGTCGCCGAGATGCCGGAGAAATCCTTCGGCTACGTGCCGACGCCGGCACTGGTGGCGCCGATCGAGTTCACCCTGCGCGCCGAGGACTACGCGGCGCTCGGCGGATACATGTCGCGGGCGGTGACGCTGGAAGACGTGCTGCGCGGTTCGCGCGTGCGCCTCAAGGGAGACAAGGATTGAGCGGCGCCGTCGCCGCCTTGCTGGCCGACGGCCGGCTGCATCTGCAGCACGGGCCGATCGACCTGATCGTCGAGGCGTTCGGGGACGACGGCGAGGTGACGCTGGCCTATCGCCAGGCCGTCGATCGCTTCGGCGACATCCTGCCGACGCTGGTGAGCGAATTGCCGGCTCTGCGCCGGCCGGTCGGCGAAGCCTATCCGCTGTTCAGGGGCCCGGTCGCCCGCCGCATGGCCGCCGCGGTATGGCCGCACCGGTCGGTGTTCATCACGCCGATGGCGGCCGTCGCCGGCGCGGTGGCCGACGAGATGCTGCAGGCGATGATGGCTGGCCGCATGCTCGACAAGGCCTATGTGAACAACGGTGGCGATATCGCCTTTCACCTCGCGCCGGGCCAGAGCCTGTGGGCCGGCCTCTTCTCCCAGGCGCTCGATGGCGCCGTGATGCTGACCGACGACCGTCCGGTGCGTGGCATCGCGACATCGGGTCAGGGTGGCCGCTCCTTCTCGCTCGGCATCGCCGACAGCGCCACGGTGCTGGCGCGCACCGCCGCCGCGGCCGATGCGGCAGCGACCCTGGTCGCCAATGCCGTCGATGTCGATCATCCGGCCATCGCGCGCCGGCCTGCGCGCGAGCTCGATCCCGACAGCGACCTGCTCGACCGGCCGGTCACGATCGCGGTTGGCCCGCTACCGCCGGAGCGGGTGGCCGAAGCGCTTGATCGTGGCATCGCCGAGGCGCAGCGTCTGCGCCGGTGCAGGCTGATCGACGGCGCCGCCGTGTCGCTGCGGGGCCAATGGCGGATCGAAGCGGACGGCACGGCGCTTGCTGAGGCGAGGTCAGGATGAGTGGCGATCTGGTGAAATTGCGCAAGTACGTCTCCGTTATCGAGGAGACGCATCACGACGGCGGACCGGTGCTCGATTGGCCGGTCATGAAGGCCGCCGTGGGCGGCGTGGTGGCAAATCCGTATGCGGGCCGCTTCGTGTCCGACATCCAGCCGATGATGAAGGCGCTGGAACCGCTGGCGGTCGATCTCACCGAGCGGGTGATGAAGCTCCTCGATGCCAAGGGCTCCGAGCTCGAGGCCTACGGCAAGGGCGCCATCGTCGGCATCGCCGGCGAGCTCGAACACGCCGCCCTGTGGCACCAGCCGTCGGGCTTCGGCATCCGGCATGCCATGGGCGGCGCCAAGTCGATCGTGCCCTCGACGGTGAAGGTGGCGTCGGCCGGCACGCGCATCGACATCCCGCTGCACCATGTGACGGCGGCCTATGTGCGCAGCCATTTCGATGCCATCGAGTTCTGCGTGCCCGACGGGCCCAAGCCCGACGAGATCGTGTTCATCGTCGCCGCCTCGATCGGCGGCCGGCCGCATGCGCGCGTGGGCGGCCTCACGGCGGCCGAGATCAAGGTAGGCGACGGACAGCGATGACCGCCGCGCCGCCCTTCCATTCACCCGCCGCTTGTCCTCGGACCCTGCGGCTCGCTAGGCTCGCGTCCGGGAAACCAAAGCTTTCGTTGAACAGGGGGACTTCATGCTGACCCGCAATCGTCTGCTGGCCGGCGCTTCGGCGCTCGTGGCCTTGTCGTTCGTGGCGCCTGCGTTCGCGCAGGAGCCGATCAAGCTCGGCGAGATCAACAGCTACAAGGCCTTCGCGGCCTTCCTCGACCCCTACAAGAAGGGCATGGAGCTGGCGGTTGACCAGGTGAATGCGGCGGGCGGCGTGCTCGGCCGCAAGATCGAGGTCGTGAGCCGTGACGACAACGGCAATCCCGCCGACGCGGTGCGCGCGGCCGAGGAGCTGCTGAGCCGCGAGAAGGTCGCCTTCCTGATCGGCACCTTCCCGTCGAACGTCGGCCTCGCCGTCGCCGACTTCGCCAAGCAGAAGAAGACGCTGTTCATCGCCGCCGAGCCGCTGACCGACAAGATCGTCTGGGACCAGGGCAATCCCTACACCTTCCGCCTGCGCACCTCGACCTACATGCAGACCGCGATGCTGATCCCCGATGCGGTGAAGCTGCACAAGAAGCGCTGGGCGATCGTCTATCCGAACTACGAGTACGGCCAGTCGGCGACGGCGGCCTTCAAGAAGCTCATGAAGGAGAAGCAGCCGGACGTCGAGTTCGTCGCCGAGCAGGCGACGCCGCTCGGCAAGATCGACGCCGGTGCGGTGGTCCAGGCGCTGGCCGACGCCAAGCCCGACGCGATCTTCTCGTCGCTGTTCGGCGCCGATCTCGCCAAGTTCGTCCGGGCCGGCACCGAGCGCGGCCTGTTCAAGGGCGTCACGGTGTTCGATCTCCTGGGCGGCGAGCCGGAATATCTCGATCCGCTCAAGGACGAGGCGCCGGACGGCTGGTACGTCACGGGCTATCCGTGGAGCGACATCAAGACGCCGGAGCACACCAAGTTCCTCGACGCCTACCGTGCCAAGTTCAAGGACTACCCGCGGCTGGGCTCGGTGGTCGGCTACTCGACCGTGATGTCGGCGGTGGCGGCGATCAAGAAGGCGGGCAGCCTCGACCAGGCGAAGCTGGTGGCGGCGATGGCCAACCTCGCCGTCGACACGCCGTTCGGCCCGATCACCTATCGCGCCATCGACCATCAGTCGACGATGGGCACCTTCGTCGGCCAGCTCGGCGTCAAGGACGGCAAGGGCTACATGAAGACCTGGCGCTTCATCGACGGCAAGGACGCGCTGCCGAGCGACGCCGACGTGAAGAAGATGAGGCCGGCGAACTGACCGCTCACTGAACAGCCGGCGTCCGGCGCGCATGCTGAGTGCGCGCCGGACGCCCGCGATCGACCCGCATCGCCGTGAGTTTCCCCTCTCTCCTCATCCAGCTCCTGAACGGGCTGGCCGACGCCTCCTCGCTGTTCATGGTCTCCGCCGGCCTGTCGCTGATCTTCGGCGTCACGCGGATCGTGAACTTCGCGCACGGCTCGCTCTACATGCTCGGCCTCTACGGCGCCTACAGCCTGATCGAGCTGCTGGGCCGCACGCCGCTCGGCTTCTGGAGCGCGGTGATCCTGGCCGCCTTCGCCGTCGGCATCGTGGGTGCGCTGATCGAGATCGTCGTCCTGCGCCGCATCTATCGCGCGCCCGAGCTGTTCCAGCTGCTGGCGACCTTCGCGGTCGTGCTGGTGATCAAGGACGTCGCCCTCTACGCCTGGGGGTCGGAGGATCTCGTCGGTCCGCGCGCGCCCGGCCTCTCGATGGCGGTCGAGATCCTGGGCAAGCGCATCCCCGCCTACGACCTGCTGCTGATCGTCATCGGTCCGGTGGTGCTCGGCCTGCTGTGGCTGCTGCTGGCGCGCACGCGCTGGGGGGCGCTGGTGCGCGCCGCCACGCAGGATCGCGAGATGGTGGGAGCGCTGGGCGTCGACCAGGCCAAGCTCTTCACCTCGGTCTTCTTCGTCGGCGCGGTGCTGGCGGGGCTGGGCGGGGCACTGCAGATCCCGCGCGAGCCGGCCAATCTCGACCTCGATCTCACGGTCATCGCCGACGCCTTCGTCGTCACCGTGGTTGGCGGGCTCGGCAGCCTTCCCGGCGCGCTGCTCGCCGCGGTGTTGATCGGCGTCGCCAAGGCGCTCTGCATCGGCCTCGGCACGGTCCACGTCCTGGGCGTCGACATCGTCTTCTCCAAGCTCGTGCTGGTGGTCGAGTTCGTGATCATGGGCGTGGTGCTGGTGCTGCGGCCCTACGGCCTGCTGGGCAAGCCGCCGGCTGCGTCGCGTGCGGCGGGCGCGGCGCCGCTGCCGCTGGCGGCGCCGCGCTGGCAGACGGCCCTGGTCTGGATCGTCGTGCTGCTGGCCGTGCCGCTGGTGAGCGACGACTACGTCGCCGCCCTGCTGATCGACATCGCCTGCTTCGGCCTGTTCGCGGTCAGCCTCCACTTCATCATGGGGCCGGCGGGCATGATCTCCTTCGGTCATGCCGCCTATTTCGGGCTCGGTGCCTATGCCGGCGCCGTCCTGCTCAAGCGCGCCGGCCTGCCCATGGAAGCGGCTTTCCTGCTGGCGCCGTTCTGCGCGGCGCTGTTCGCGCTCGTCTACGGCTGGTTCTGCGTGCGGCTCTCCGGCGTCTATCTCGCCATGCTGACGCTCGCCTTCGCCCAGATCACCTGGTCGATCATCTTCCAGTGGGATGCGTTGACCTCGGGCAGCAACGGCATGATCGGCATCTGGCCGGCGGCCTGGCTCGCCGACAAGACGCGCTACTACTATTTCGCCATGGTCTTCTGCGGGCTCGGCGTCGCGCTGCTGTGGCGCGTGCTGTTCTCGCCGTTCGGCTACGTGCTGCGCGCGGGCCGCGATTCGCCGCTGCGCGCCGAGGCGATCGGCATCAACGTCCGCGGCTTCCAGTGGGCGGCGTTCGTGCTGGCGGGAACGATGGCCGGTCTTGCCGGTGCGGTCTTCGCCTTCTCCAAGGGCAGCATCTCGCCGTCCGCCGCCTCGATCTCGCAGTCGACCGACGGGCTGGTGATGGTGCTGCTGGGCGGCGTGGAGACGCTGACCGGCCCGGTGGTGGGCGCCGGCGTCTTTACCTGGCTGCGCGATGCGCTGGCGCGCGAGACCGACTACTGGCGCGCCGTGCTGGGCCTCGTGATCCTGCTGATCGTCGTGCTGTTCCCGCAGGGGCTGGTGGGTGGCCTCAAGATGCTGCTGGGTCGCTTCCGGGAGAGGCGGGCATGAGCGGCGGGAAGGCGGGCGCGCCGGTCCTACTGGTCGAGGGGCTGCACAAGTCGTTCGGCGGCGTGCAGGCCGTCGAGGACGTCTCCTTCGCGCTCTCCGCCGGCGAGCTGCTGGCGCTGATCGGACCCAACGGCGCGGGCAAGAGCACCTGCTTCAACATGCTGAACGGCCAGCTCGCGCCCGACAACGGCGTCGTGCGGCTGGACGGCCGTGACATCGTGGGCCTGAGCCCGCGCCAGATCTGGCGCCTGGGCGTCGGGCGTACCTTCCAGATCACGGCGACCTTCGCCTCGCTCAGCGTGCGCGAGAACGTGCAGATGGCGCTCTATTCGCATGCCGGCCGCCTGCGTTCGCTGTTCCAGCGCTTCGGCACGGCGATGCGCAGGGAGGCCGATGCGCTCCTGGAACAGATCGGCATGCTCGATCAGGCCGAGCGGCCCTGCGGCGTGCTCGCCTACGGCGATCTCAAGCGCGTCGAGCTTGCCATGGCGCTCGCCAACGAGCCGCGGCTGCTGCTGATGGACGAGCCTACGGCCGGCATGGCGCCGCGGGAGCGGGTGGCGCTGATGGAACTGACCGCGAGCCTCGCGCGCGCGCGCCGGATCGCCGTGCTGTTCACCGAGCACGACATGGACGTGGTGTTCGGCCAGGCCGACCGCATCATCGTGCTCGATCGCGGCCGCCTGATCGCCGCGGGTCTTCCCGAGGAGGTGCGCAACAATCCCGAGGTGCGCGCCGTCTACCTGGGAGGCACGCATTGAGGCCGATGAGGAGTGGCCGATGCTGCGCGTGACGGATCTGCACGCCTATTACGGCCGCGCGCACATCCTGCACGGCGTCTCGCTGGAGGCGAAGGCGGGCGAGGTGGTGGCGCTGCTGGGCCGCAACGGTGCCGGCAAGTCGACGACCATGAAGGCGATCATGGGGCTGGTGCCGCCGGCCAGGGGCACGGTGACGTTCGCCGGCCGGCGCATCGACCGCCTGCCGCCCTATCGCATCGCGCGGCTCGGGCTCGGCTACGTGCCGGAGGAGCGGCGCATCTTCACCGAGCTGACGGTGATGGAGAATCTCGAGGTCGGCCGCCAGCCGGCGCGGGCCGGGGTGCCGACCTGGACCGAGGAGAAGCTGTTTACGCTGTTCCCCAATCTCGGCCGCATGCGCGAGCGGCCGGGCGGCCGCATGTCGGGCGGCGAGCAGCAGATGCTGACCATCGCCCGCACGCTGATGGGCAATCCGAGCTGCGTCATGCTCGACGAACCGTCGGAAGGGCTGGCGCCCATCATCGTCGAGCAGATGGCGCATTCGATCCTGGCGCTCAAGCGCGAGGGCCTGTCGGTGATCCTGTCCGAGCAGAATCTGCACTTCTGCCAGTCGGTGGCCGATCGCGCCTACATCATCGAAAAGGGCGAGATCCGCTTCGGCGGCTCGATGGCCGAGCTCGCGGCCGACGCCTCGCTTCGCGAACAATATCTTTCGGTTTGATCCCCCATGTCCCCGCAGAAGAACTCCCCGCAGAAAAACACCTTCACGGTCGGCATCGATGTCGGCGGCACCTTCACCGACCTGCTCGCCATCGATACGGCCTCGGGCGCGGTGAAGCTCGCCAAGGTGCCGACCACGGTCGACAACCAGGCGATCGGCTTCATGGCGGCCCTGCATTCGGCCGGCCTCGAGCCCGCGGCGCTGCAGGCGATCGTGCACGGCACCACCACCACCACCAACGCCGTGCTGGAACGCAAGATCGCCAAGGTCGGCCTCATCACCACCAGGGGCTTCCGCGACGTGCTGGAGCTCGGCCGCCGCACGCGCCCGCAGCCCTACGGCCTGCGCGGCACCTTCCATCCGGTGATCGAGCGCGAGGTGCGTCTCGAAGTGCCGGAGCGCATGGATGCCGACGGCAAGGTGCTGGTGCCGCTCGACGAGGCCGCAGTGGCCGAGGCGGCGCGGAAGCTGCTGGCTGCCGGCTGCGAGGCCGTGGTGATCCATTTCCTGCACAGCTACATCAATCCGGCGCACGAGAAGCGCGCGGCGGAGATCGTGCGTGCGCTGTGGCCCAACGCCTACGTCACCGCGGGCCATGCGATCCTGTCGGAGTATCGCGAGTTCGAGCGCGGCGTGACGGCGGCGGTGAATGCCGCCGTGCAGCCGGTGCTCGACCGCTATCTCTCGCGCCTGCGCACGGAGCTGGCAGCCAAGGGCTTCGACCGCGACCTGCTGGTGATGCAGGGCAATGGCGGCACCATCTCCTCGCAGCTCATCGCCGAGGCGGCGGTGAACACGGTGATGTCCGGCCCGGCCTCGGGCGTGATGGCCGCGGCCTATACCGGCCGCGTCTCCGGCCAGCCCAACCTCATCACCTACGACATGGGCGGCACCTCGACCGACGTCGGGCTGATCGAGGAGGCCGTGCCGCAGGTCTCGGGCGAGCTGGAACTCGAATATGCGATGCCGATCCATGTGCCGATGGTCGACGTGCACACGATCGGCGCCGGCGGCGGCTCGATCGCCTCGGTCGATGCCTCGGGCATGCTGCGCGTCGGGCCCGAGAGCGCCGGCGCCCGACCCGGCCCGATCTGCTACGGCCGCGGCGGCACCGAGCCTACCATCACCGACGCCAACCTGGTGCTGGGCCGCCTCAATCCCGACCGACTGCTGGGCGTCGACCATCCGGTGACGCTCGACCAGGTGCGCGGCCTGATCGAGGAGAAGGTCGGCCGCCGGCTCGGCCTCGATGCCGAAGCGGCCGCCGCTGCCATCCTGCGCATCGCCAACGACCGCATGGCCGGCGCCATCCGGCTGGTGTCGCTGTCGCGCGGCCACGACCCGCGCGACTTCGCGCTGTTCGCCTTCGGCGGCGCCGGGCCGCTGCATGCGAGCGCGCTCGCCCGCGAGCTTGCCATCCCGACCGTGCTGGTGCCGGCGCGCCCCGGCATCACCAACGCGCTGGGCTGCGTGGTGGCCGACCTGCGCCACGACTTCGTGCGCACGGTCAACAAGCCCCTGTCGGCGATCGACGACGCGCTGATCGCGGCCATCTACGCCGAGCAGGCGAAGGAGGGCGAGGCGACCATCAGGCGCGAGGGCGTGCCGGTGCAGGAGCTGCGCGCGATCCATAGCGCCGACATGCAGTTCCAGGGACAGAGCCACATCCTGTCGGTGTCGGTCGAGCGCCCGGACATCGGCGTCGAGGGGCTGCGCAAGGCCTTCGCGACCGCCTACTTCCGCCGCTTCGGCATCGAGCTGCCGGAGATCCCGCCGGTGCTGGTGAACCTGCATACGGCGGTGATCGGCGTGCGCCCGCACATCGACCTCGGCGTGCTGGCCGCGTCCGAGCGCGCCCCGACGCTCAAGGCGGCACAGGTCGGCGAGCGCCGCGTGTGGTTCGCCGACGGCTGGCGCCAGACGCCCGTCTATGCGCGCGACCGGCTGCCGCTCGATGCGGTGTTCGAGGGGCCGGCGATCCTGGAGCAGCTCGACTGCACCACCGTCGTCGAACCCGGCGATACGGTGCGCCAGGATAAACTCGGCAACCTGCTGATCAACGTGCGCTGAGGCGGGAGCGCCTCAGCGCGAGGAGGGGCGGACGGCCTGTCCCTCGTACATGAAGGTCATGGGGCGCGGGCCCTCGGCATATTCGGTCTTGAGTGCGGGAAGCTCGAAGCCTGCGGTGCGGATCAGGTCGTCGATCTTGCGGTCGAGATGGCAGCCGCCGGCGATGCGGCGCCAGACCGGCGTCAGGCGATGCTGCCAGCGCGCGACGCCGGCATCCTTCGAAAGACCATGCTCGACGAAGAGCAACCGGCCGCCCGGCTTCAGTACCCGGCGCATTTCCCGCAGGGCCGCGAGCGGATCGGGGATGGAGCACAGCGTCCAGGTCATGACGACGGTGTCGACGCTGTCGTCTTCGACCGCCATCGCCGAGGCCGAGCCGCAGGTCAGGCGGACCGGTACGGCCGCCTCGGCGGCGCGCCGCTGCGCCAGCGCCAGGAGCTGCTCGGAGGGATCGAGGCCGATCACCTCGCTGACGCCGTCTCCGTAGAGCGGCAAGTTCAGCCCGGAGCCGACACCGACCTCGAGCACACGCCCCTGCGCCGCCGGGACGACCTCACGGCGATATTTCTGGACGGGCCGCTGCCGCATGACGACGTCGAGAAGCTTCGGCAGGACCCAGCGCTCGTACAGGCCCATGGTTGCCATAACTATACCATCGCTTCGACAGGGGCGTGACAGCGGCACCGGCCGGGAACGGGGACCTACGCCAGCCGCTGCTCCACCCAGCGCGCCCAGGCGATCAGCCGGTCGTCATCGCGCAGCGGACCGACGAGCTGCAGCGACAGCGGCAGGCCGAACGGACCGGTGTTGAAGGGTAGCGCGATGCAGGGCGTGCCGAGCAGCGTCCAGAAGCGGTTGAAGATCGGATCGCCGGTGTTGCCGAGGCCGGCCGGCGCCTCGCCCTTGGCGGCCGGCGCCAGCAGGAAGTCGAAGCTCTCCCAAACCTGTGCGAGATCGGCGAGCGCGCGCTGCTTGCGCTTCTTCGCGTCGGCGAGCTGTGTGCGCGTGACCGAATCGCCCGTCTCCAGCACGCCCAGCAGGCTGGGAGACAGCAGATGGGAGAAGCGCGCCCGCTCGGTCGCGTAGGACTGCGTCGCCTCCCGGCTCATCAGCCGGTTCTGGGCGACCAGCAATCCCTGCCAGCTTTCCGGCATGTCCCACGCCCGGACCCTGGCGCCGGCGGCGCGCAGCGCGCGGGCGGCGGCTTCGATGTTCTTGCGGTTGGGGGCGTCCGCCTGGTCCCACCACAGCGTGCGGCAGAGGCCGATGCGCGGCGGCTGCTTCGGCGGATCGGCCGGCGCATGGCCGTAGGCGGCGCGGATCAGGGCGAGGTCGTTGGCCTCGCGCACGAAGAAGCCCAGCGTGTCGAGGCTCTTCGCGTAGGGCTTCACGCCCGCCATGTCGGCCCAGCCGTAGGTGCCCTTGTAGGCGACGACGCCGTTGAAGGCGCCGGGCCGGATCACCGAGCCCGCGGTCTGGGTGCCGTAGCCCAGCGGGGCCATGAAGTCGGCGACGGCTGCTGCCGAGCCCGAGGAGGAGCCGGCCGGGGTGTGGCGCAGGTTGTGCGGGTTGTGGGTCTTGCCGGCATGGGCGCCGGCGAACTCGGTCGTCACCGACTTGCCCAGCACGATGGCGCCGGCCTTGACGAGCTGCGTCACGCAGGCGGCGTCCTTGCCCACGACGTGGTCGCGATAGATCGGCGAGCCGCAGGTGGTAGGCAGGGTCTTCGTGGCGATGATGTCCTTCACCGCCAGCGGGATGCCGTGCAGCGGCCCGACGGGACGGGCGCGCTTGTCGAGCTGGTCGGCGCGCTTGCGGGCGCCGTCGGGGTCGAGTGCCTCCCAGGCATGGACCTGGCCTTCGCGCGCCTCGATGCGGTCGAGGCAGGCCTCGACCAGGTCGCGGGCCTTGAGCCGCTTGGCCGCCATGCGTTGGACGGCAACGCTGGCCGTCAGCTTGTTGGGCGCTGTCGCCATGAGTCTTTCCCCTTGCACTGGAACGGCGGCATGATGGCCGAGCCCGGGGAGGAAGAACAGCGAGGAAGAACAGCCATGACCGCACCCTTCGCCGTCCGCAGGATCGGACATGCCGTGGTCTTCGTCAGCGATCTCGACCGCTCGCGCCGCTTCTACACCGAGGTGCTGGGCTTCAAGGTGTCGGACGTCTATCCCGGCTCGATGGTGGCGGGCGGGATGGTGTTCCTGCGCTGCAGCGGCGACCATCATTGCCTCGCGCTGGTGGGCGGCGGCAGCGAGGCGCCCGACAGGAGCCTGCATCACATCGCGTTCGAACTGGCGACGCTCGAGGAGGTGTTCCGCGCCCGCGATCACCTGAAGGCGGCGGGCACGCGCATCGTCTACGAGGGGCGCCGCCGCGCCGGCTGCCAGATCGCGGTCGAGTTCCTCGATCCCGACGGCCATCACCTCGAGCTCTATTGGGGCCTCGACCAGATCGGCTCCGACGACCGCTCGCGGCCGTCATCGGAATGGCGTCAGACCGCGACCCTGGAAGAGGCGGTGCGCCACGCGCCGCCGGGTCAGGACACGACCCTCCACGACGCGACCTTGCGGGCGCGCGTCGAGTCCGGAACCGATCGCCCGTGACCCATCGCCGTCGCAGGCCGCGGCGGTAAGGACCGGAATCGGGAATGCCGGGCACCCGGTCCTAGACTGGGCGCCATGGTGACGTCGGATCCCGTACGCGGAGGAGGCCGGTTACTCCGCGGTAACGTTTTTATTTCCCTTTTTAAAAGGGAAACCGGAGCTCTTCCGTCCGCGTCAAGTCCGATGCTCGGCGCTCTTCTCCGGCTTCTTTCCGCCCCAGCCCTTCACCGTCTCGCGGAAGCGCTGGAGGGCGACGTAGAGGCCCGGGATCACGAAGATGCCGAGGAACGACGCCGCCAGCATGCCGCCGAACACGGCGGTGCCGACCGCGCGCTGCGTCGCCGCGCCGGCGCCGGTCGCGATCACCAGCGGGATGAGGCCGCAGATGAAGGCGAACGAGGTCATCATCACGGCGCGGAAGCGCAGGCCGGCCGCCGTGGTGGCCGCGGTGACGACGTCGCGGCCGTGCGCGCGCTCCTCCATCGCGAACTCGATGATGAGGATGGCATTCTTGGCGGCGAGCGCGATCAGCACCACGATGCCGATCTGGGCGTAGAGGTTGTTGTCGAGGCCGCTCACGAACAGCGCCGTCACCGCGCCCAGCAGGCCGACCGAGACCGAGAGCAGCGCGGCGATGGGGATCGCCGTGCTCTCGTAGAGACCGACCAGGAACAGATAGGCGAACAGGACGGCGAGGCCGAGGATGAAGCCGGTCTGGCCGGAGGCGGCCTTCTCCTGGAAGGCCGTGCCCGTCCATTCGTAGCCGTAGCCGGGCGGCAGCGTGTCCTTGGCGAGTTTCTCCATCGCCGCCAGCGCCTGGCCCGAGGAGTAGCCCTCGGCCGGCGCACCGTTCAGCGTCACCGAGCGCAGGTTGTTGTAGCGGATGACCATCGCCGGCGCGCTGGTCAGCTCGACGCTGGCGACCGCCTGCAGCGGCACCAGCTCGCCGTTGGCGGACCGGATGCGCACGCGGTTGATGTCGGTCACCTTGGCGCGGTCGGCGGCCTCGGCCTGCACCTTCACCTGCCAGGTGCGGCCGAACAGGTTGAAGTCGTTGGTGTAGGTGCCGCCCATCGAGGTCTGCAGCGCCGAGAAGATGTCGGCGATGTTGACGCCCAGCGCCTGGGCGCGCTCGCGGTCGAGCTTGAGGTTGATCTGCGGCGTCGAGGCGCCGTAGGTCGTGAAGACGTGGGAGAGTTCCGGCACCTTCTGCGCCGCGACCATCAGGCCGCGGGCGACGGCGGCGAGCTCGACCGGCGTGGCGCCGGTCAGGGTCTCGAGCTGGAACTCGAAGCCGGACGAGGTGCCCAGCCCCATGATCGGCGGCAGGTTGAAGGGGAAGACGTTGGCGGCGGTGATCTGCGAGAAGGCCGCGTTCACCGTCTCCAGCGCGTGGAAGACCGACAGCTTGGGATCCTTGCGCTCGCCGAACGGCTTGAGCGCCAGCACCACCAGCGCGCGGTTCGGCAGGTTGAGCCCGTCGAGCATGCTGTAGCCGCTGACCGTGAACACGCTCTGCAGCCAGGGCTGGCCGACTACCGTGTTCTCGACCTGCTCGACCGCCGCCAGGGTGCGGCTGGTCGAGGCGGCGTCGGGGAGCTGGACCTCGGCCATGAAGGCGCCCTGGTCCTCGTCGGGCAGGAAGCCCGACGGCACGAGGCTGCCGATGCCGCCGGTGGCGAGGATCACGCCGCCGACCAGGATCAGGGAGACGATGCCGCGCCGCGCCAGCGGCGTGACCAGCCGCGTATAGCCGTCGCGGGTCTTGTCGATGCCGTTCTGCATCCAGGCGATGACGCCGCGCGGCTTCTTGCGATGACGCAGGATCAGGGAGCAGAGCGCGGGCGACAGCGACAGCGCGTTGATGGCCGAGATCACCATCGACACCGAGACGGCGACGGCGAACTGCTTGTAGAGCTGCCCGGTGATGCCGGGGATGAAGGCGGTCGGCACGAACACCGACAGCAGCACCAGGGTGATGGCGATGATGGGCGCCGAGACCTGGCTCATCGCCTTCTCGGTCGCCTCCGCCGGCGTGAGGTCGGGCTCGTGCTCGAGGATGTGCTCGACCGCCTCGACCACGACGATGGCGTCGTCGACGACGATGCCGATCGCCAGCACGAGCGCCAGCAGCGAGACGGTGTTGGCCGAGAAGCCCAGCGCCAGCATCACCGCGAAGGTGCCGATCAGGGCCACCGGTACGGCGATGATGGGGATGATGGTGGCGCGCAGGTTGCCGAGGAAGACGAACACCACGACCGCGACCAGGGCGAAGGCCTCGAACAGCGTGTGGATCACGCTCTCGATGGTCGATTCAACGAACACCGTGGTGTCGTACATGACGTCGTAGGCGACATCGTCGGGCAGGCGCGGCTCGAGATCCTTCATCGCCGCGCGCACCGCCTTGGCGGTGGCGAGAGCGTTGGCGCCGGGCAGCTGGTAGATCTGGATGCCGGCGGCCGGCTTGCCGTTGTAGCGGCCCATCGAGTCGCTGCTCTTGGCGCCCAGTTCGACGCGGGCGATGTCCTTGATGCGCACCAGCGAGCCGTCGGGCTGGGCGCGCACGACGATGTTGCCGAACTCCTCGACCGTCGTGAGGCGGCCCTGGGTGGTGATGTTGATCTGGAAGTCGAGCGGACCGGCGAGCGGCGCGGCGCCGATCAGGCCGACCGCCGCCTGCACGTTCTGCGCCTGCACCGCCTTGACGACGTCGTTGGCGGTGATGTCGAGGCTCGACATGCGGTCGAGGTTCAGCCACACGCGCATCGAATAGTCGAGGGCGCCGAACAGGGCCGCCTCGCCGACGCCGGGCACGCGCCGCAGCACGTCGAGCACGTTGATGGTGGCGAAATTCGACAGGAACAACGCGTCGCGCGTGCCCTTGGGCGAATGGATGGCGATGACCTGCAGCAGCGAGGAGGACTGCTTCTTGGTGGTGACGCCGTTGCGCTGCACTTCGGGCGGCAGCATCGCCAGCACCTGGTTGACGCGGTTGGTGACGTTCACCGTGTTGAGGTCGGGATCGGAGCCGACCTTGAAGCTGACGGTGAGCGCATAGCTGCCGTCGCCGCCCGAGGTCGACTTCATGTAGATCATGTTCTCGACGCCGTTGACCTGCGCCTCGATGACCTGCGCCACGCTCTCCTCGACTGCCTGCGCCGAGGCGCCGGGATAGGAGGTGGTGACGCGCACCTGCGGCGGCACGATGTCGGGGAACTGCGCCACCGGCAGCGCCTTCATGGCGATGAGGCCGGCGATCGTGATGACGGTCGAGATGACGAAGGCCAGCCGCGGCCGGCGGATGAACACCGACGAGATCGTCATGGCGTCACTTCTTCGGTGCGGCGGCGGCGGCCGATGCCGGCGTCGGATTGACCGTCATGCCCGGGCGGACCCTTTGCTGACCCTGCACGATCACCCTGTCGCCGGCCTTGAGGCCCTCGGTGATGGAAACCAGGCCGTCGCGCGAGAAGCCGGCCCTGATGCGGCGCTGCTCGGCCACGTTCTTGTCGTTGACGACGTAGACGTAGGCCCCGGCCTGGTCGATCGCGAGTGCGGCCTGCGGGATCACCAGGACGGAGGGAACCTGCTCGCCCTCGAGGATGACGCGAACCGTCTGGCCGTCGGTGAGCAGGCCGTCCTTGTTGGCGAATACGGCGCGCACGATCTGGGTGTCCGTCTTGGGATCGACGGTGACGTCGAGGAAGTCGAGCTTGCCCTTCTCCGCATAGAGGCTGCCGTCGGCCAGGCGCAGCTGCACCACCACATTCGGATCGTCCGATGTGCCGCCACCGTGCCGGGCGTCGAGCAGTTCGCGCTGGGTGATCGGGAACTCGACGCGGATGGGACGCTCGCTCACCACGGTGGCCAGCACGCCGGAGTCGGGGCCGACGATGTTGCCGGGGGAGAAGGCGGCGCGGCCGATGCGGCCGGTGATCGGCGACTTGATCTCGGTATAGGAAAGCTGGATCTCGGCGTCGCGCAGCTGGGCCTCGGCATTCTCGACTGCCGCCTTGGCCTGCAACTGCTCGCTCAGGCGCTGATCGTAGGTGACCTGCGTGCCGGTGTTGGTGCGCAGCAGTTCGCCGGCGCGCTTGAGCTGCAGCTCGGCGTTGGTCAGCGTGGCCTTGGCGGCGTCGCGCTGCGCGATCTTCTGGTCGACCGCGGCCTGATAGGGGTCGCGTTCGATGGTGAAGACGAGCTGGCCCTCCTTGACGTTGTCGCCATCCTTGAACAGGCGCGGCCCGAGCGCGCCCTTGACGCGGGCGACGAGATTGACCTTGTCGACGGCGACGGCGCGGCCGATCAGTTCCGTCTGTTCGGACAGGGGCTTGAGTTCGGCAGGCTGGACGAGAACGGCGGGCGGCGGCGCCCCCTGTTGCGCGGTTGCCGGCCGGGGCGCGGCAAAGTCAAGCAAACCAGCGATGGCGACGACGATTGCCGCCACGGATGCATATCTCATCGTCCCCCGCTCTTGACGCTTTGGAGCCGGGGCAACACTGCCTTATTTTGCGAAAACGGTCACGGTATTTCCGGGTGCATGCATGATCGTGATGACAGTCGATCCTCACGGGAAGAGCGCTTGCGGATGATGCGCCGCCTGCTCTCGCTCGTCCTCTGCGCAGCGCTCCTGTGCCTGGGCGCCGAAGCGCATGCGCAGTCGCAGTCCTTGCCGCCGGGCGTGACCAATCCCGCCGAGTACAAGGCCTACGTCTCGGCCATCGGCACGCAGGATGCGGCACGGCGCGCGCAGGCGCTCGAGATCTTCCTTGCCTGGTATCCCAACAGCGTGCTGCGCATGCAGGCCTTCGAGCAGGCGATGGCGGCCTGGCAGGCCGCCGGCAATCCGGCCAAGGCCGACGCCGTGGCGGTGCGGCTGCTGCAGCTCGATCCGGACAATGTGCGCGCGCTCGCGAACCGCGCCTATTCGGGCCGCACGCAGGCGATGACCGGAGACGACAAGGCGCTGGCGCCGGCGGTCGAGGCGGCGCAGCACGGGATGGCGGCATTGCCGAAGTGGCAGAAGCCGAACGGGATGGCCGATCCCGACTTCACGCGGCTGAAGATGCAGATCGTTGCGGTCTTCGACGGCACTTTGGGTTTTGCCGCCCTTCGCGCGAAGGACTATGCGAAGGCGCGCAGCCATCTGCTCGAAGCCGTCAGCGTCGACCCGGACAATCTGCCGGACACCTATCAGCTCGCAGTGGCGTTGCTCGAAGGCAAGCCCATCGATCCGCTGGGGTTCTGGTACGGCGCGCGCGCCATCGCGATCGCGCGCGCGGCGAAGAACGACGCGGCTGCGGCGGAGATCGAGAAGTACGCGGCGGCGCGATACCGCCACTATCACGGCAGCGACGACGGCTGGTCCCAGCTCGTGACGCGCGTGGCGGCCGGCGAGCGGCGTCCGCCGGACAATTTCGGCACCACGGTCACGCGCGCCATGTCGCCGGCGGAGACGGCGGTGCAGATGGCCGCCGCCGCCGCCGATCCCGGCACGCTGCCCTTCGGCGACTGGGAGCTCATCCTCTCCCATCGCGACGACTCCGACGACAACAAGGCGGCGGCCGAGAAGACGTGGAACGCCATTGTCGAGAGGCAGCGCGGCGGCGCGCGGCTGAAGCTGCCGGTGAAGGTGATCCGGGCCACGACCGAGCGCATCGAGGCGGCGCTGTCGGAGCGGAACCAGTCGAACGGCGTCGTCGATATCGACATCGACCTCGCCCATTCGCTGCGGCCGCTGCCGGCCGCCGGCTCGATGATCTCGATCATCGGCACGCTGAGCGACTATCGTCCCCGGCCGTTCCTGTTCTTCCTCACCAAGGCCGAGCTGGCCGAGGAATCGATGCCGGTGGCCGGGGGCGCCTGCGCCGATCCGCGGCCGCAGATGTGCACGCAGGAATACCGGCCGGCCTGCGGCCTGCGCCGCGACGGCAGCCGCAAGACCTACGGCAATGCCTGCGGTGCCTGCGCCGACAGCGAGGTGGTGAGCCAGTCTGCCGGCGCGTGCCCGTGAGTCCTCGGGTTAGAGACCGGGGAAGACCCGCGGCCAGGGGATCGGCGGGGGCGAGGGCGAATAGGCGGGCGTTTCGGTGTCCTCGAGCCACCCGCAATCCTCGTTGGTGGCCTGGTGCGCGGATTGCGGCCGGTCAGGCGCTTCTCGCGTCGGTCGGGATGGAAGCCGAATCTCCTCTTCGTTCATGACCACGTCCTCCTCGAGCAACATGGATTTTCGGCGGAGATAGGATCGACACGCACGGCGTCAAGAGGGCCGAGGTGGGCGCGGTATGGATGGGGTAGGAGAAATGCAGGCTTGGGGCTGCTGCGGTCTGGCCGGGATGGCGGCCGGTTCGCCTCTGGCCCGTGTCCTTCGGAGGAGATCGAGATGACAGTGCGCAAGTCCTTCGCGAGTGCCCGCCTGTGGCGGGCCCTGGCAGTCGCCGCTCTCGTCCTGGCGCCGCTGGACGGCGATGCCTGCACGCGGCTGGTCTATCTTGGCGCCGACGACGACGTCATCACCGCCCGCTCGATGGACTGGAACACCGACATCGGCACCAACCTCTGGATCTTCCCGCGCGGCATGGCGCGCAGCGGCGAGACCGGGCCGAAGACGGTGAAGTGGACGTCGAAGTACGGCAGCGTCATCGCCTCCGCATATGACATCTCGACCACCGATGGGCTGAACGAGGCCGGGCTGGCCGTGAACCTTCTGTGGCTGGTCGAGTCGCAATATCCGGCCTTCGATCCCTCGAAGCCGGGACTCGCGGTCTCGGTCTGGGCTCAGTACGTGCTCGACAATTTCGCCACCGTACGGGAAGCGGTCGACGCCCTGGCGAAGGAGCCGTTCACCGTCGTCACCGCGGACGTGCCCGGCCAGCAGCGGCTGGCCACGCTGCATCTCGCGATGTCGGACGCCAGCGGCGACAGCGCGATCATCGAATACATTGGCGGCAGGCAGGTCATCCATCACGGGCGCCAGTACCAGGTCATGACCAACTCGCCGACCTACGACCAGCAGCTGGCGCTGAACGCCTACTGGAAGCAGCTCGGCGGCACGGTGATGCTGCCGGGCACCAACCGCTCGGCCGACCGCTTCGCGCGCGCGTCGTTCTACGTCAACGCGATCCCGAAGAGCGAGGACCCGGTCATCGCGCTCGCCAGCACCTTCAGCGTCATCCGCAATGTCTCGGTGCCCTACGGCATCACGACGCCGAACGAACCCAACATCTCCTCGACCCGCTGGCGGACGGTCGCCGACCACAAGCGCCGGCTCTACTTCTTCGAATCGGCGCTGACGCCCAACACCTTCTGGGTCGACTTCAAGGACATCGACTTCTCGCCGACGAGCGGCAAGGTCATGAAGCTCGATCTCGGCAGGGAGCAGCGCAACGTGTTTGCCGGCAACGCCGTCTCCCACTTCCGGGAGGCGGCGCCGTTCCGGTTCCTGGGTCCGCAGCCCTAGTGGGCCATCAGGAGCGGCACCCGGCAGGACGAGATCACCTTGCCGGTGGCGCCGCCG
>JAFEFG010000026.1 GCA_018240685.1 Pseudomonadota bacterium
CGATGTCGAAGTCGCCGCGCTCGCGCACCCAATGCGCCAGGAAGTGCAGGCCGAAGCCCGCGTCGCACATGTAGATGAGATGCGCCCCTGCATCGCTCAACGCGACCACACCGGCCTCGTGCTTCAGCAGGCGCGCCACGCCGTCGTCGCCCACGTTGAGGAAGCGGCCGAGGAAGGCGGTCTCGAGATCCTCGTCGAGGGCAAGGTCGAGCATGACGTCGAGCGGATCGCGCCGCTCGGTCGTGGCGATCTCGTCAAGATAGCGGTTCACGTAGCGCGCATTGGCAGGCTTCTGCGCTACCGCGACCATCACGCGCTCCCAGTTGCCCTGGAAGATCATGCCCGGCCGCGGGTTGCGCGCGTTGTCGCGGAACTTGGCGCGCCACGACGGATCGCGGAACACGGCCTTCAACTGCTCGGGCGAGTAGGCCTTGATCGGATCGAAGGCGGCATGGCTGTAGAAGGGATAGGCGTTCGCCATCGTGAAATCGAACGATAGCGGCTGGCAGGGGATCTGCACGTAGAGGCCGTTGCCGCGCTGGATGGCGGCCGCACAAGCGTCGAAGATGCGAATGGCCCGCTCGGGTTCCTGCTCGTTGTACATGGCCATGCCGGTGCCCTGGAAGAACGGCCGGCCGTGCTTCGCCGCCATCGGCTCCAGCTCCTCCGGCGTCTTCACCCCCGACGCGATGGCGATCACGCCCTTGCCGCGCGGACCCATGGCCCCCACGAGCGCGTCGAGTTCGGACATCGGCGCGATGGTCGACGGCATCGGAACGCCGGCATAGCCCGAATGGTTGAGCGAATAGGAGGCACCCAGCCCGATCGCGCCCTTGGCCATCGCGTCGGCGACCATGGCCTTCATGCGGGCCAGTTCCTCCGGCGTCGCTTCGGCGCGCTGGGAGGCCGCCTCGCCCATGACGGCGGTGCGGATCGTCGAATGGCCGGCGAGGACCGCGACATTGGCGTAGGCGGGGCGCCGGCGCAGCATGCCCATGTATTCGCCGAAGCTTTCGAAGTCCCAGCGGATGCCGCTGCGTAGCGCCTCGAGGTCCATGCCCTCGACGACCGAGAGATTGCGGATCACGAGATCGCGGGCGGCCGGCGGCGCCGGCACGATGCCGAAGCCGCAATTGCCGATCACCGCCGTGGTGACGCCCAGCGACGGCGACGGCGAGAGCGTCGGATCCCAGGTGATCTGGGCGTCGTAATGCGTGTGGACGTCGACGATGCCGGGCGCCAGCACGAGGCCCCCGGCATCGACGGTTTCGGCTGCTCCGGCGCCGATATCGCCAATCGCCTCGATGCGGCCGCCCTTCACGGCGAGATCGGCCCGGCGCGGCTCATGGCCCAGACCGTCGACGATGGTGGCGCCTCGAATGACGAGATCGGTCATGGCTTCCTCCGGCGATTTTTCTTTGCCCGGAGTGTGACATGGGGCCGGACCGAGTCCATCGCGGACGGCCGGCATGCAAAACGAAAACGGCCTTCCGGTTTCCCGGAAGGCCGTGATTTCGACGCCCGACGATCAGCGCTTGCGGCTGAGCGCGCCATAGGCGGCGAGTGCGGCGTGATTGACGAGATCGCTCACGGTCGCGCCCATCTGGACGATCTGCACCGGCTTCTGCAGCCCGTCGATCACCGGCCCGATCACCGTCACGCCGCCCAGGCTCTGCATGAGCCGGGACGAGATGTGTGCCGAGTGAAGGCCCGGCATCACGAGGATGTTGGCGGGACCGGTCAGGCGGCAGAACGAGTAGGTCGACTTCAGGAGCGCATGGTCGAGGGCCATGTCGGCCTGCATCTCGCCGTCGTACTCGAAGTCGACCTTCTCTGCGTCGAGGATGCGGATGGCCTTGCGGATGCGGTCGATGCGCTCGATCTCGCGGCTGCCGAAGTTCGAGAAGGAGAGGAACGCGACACGCGGCTCGTGGCCCATCATGCGGGCGCTCTTCACCATCTGCTTGGCGATGGTCGCGAGCTCCTCCGGCGTGGGCGTCTCGTTGATCGACGTGTCGCCCAGGAACACCGTGCCGTGGCGCGAGACAATCACCGACAGGCCCATGGCCACCTTGCCCGGCTCGACGTCGACTACATGCTTGATGTCGCCGTAGCATTCCGGGAAGCGGCGGGTGATGCCGGTCACCATGCCGTCGGCGTCGCCCATCGCCACCATGCAGGCGCCGAAGACGTTGCGGCCCTGGTTCACCATGCGCTGCACGTCACGGCGCAGGAAGCCGTCGCGCTGCAGGCGCTTGTAGACCATGTCGGTATAGGGCGCGTTGCGCGTCGACAGCCGGGCGTTGTGGATCTCCAGCCCGTCGATGTTGGTGATGCCGAGCGACTTCATCGTCTCGCGGACCTGTTCCTCGCGGCCGATCAGGATCGGCGTGCCGTAGCCGTTGTCGCGGAACATCACCGCCGCGCGGATCGTGCGCTCCTCCTCGCCCTCGGCGAAGACGATGCGCTGCGGGCAGGCCTTCACCTGATCGAACAGGTTCTGCAGCCAGTGGCTGGTCGGATCGAGGCGGCCGGAAAGCGACTGCTTGTATTCCGCAATGCTCGCCAGCGGCTTGCGCGCGACACCGGACTTCATCGCCGCCTCGGCGACTGCCGCCGATACCGCCGAGATCAGGCGCGGATCGAACGGCACCGGCATGATGTATTCCGGTCCGTAACGCAGTCTGCGGCCGGAATAGGCGCGGTCGACCTCGTCGGGCACGTCCTCGCGCGCGAGCTTGGCCAGCGCTTCGGCGGCGGCGATCTTCATCTCCTCGTTGATCGTGCTGGCGCGCACGTCGAGGGCACCGCGGAAGATGTAGGGGAAGCCCAGGACGTTGTTGACCTGGTTGGGATAATCGCTGCGGCCCGTGGCCATGATGGCATCGCTGCGTACCGACTTCACGTCTTCCGGCGTGATCTCCGGGTCGGGATTGGCCATGGCGAAGATGATCGGATTGTCCGCCATCGACTTCACCATCGACTTGGTCACCGCGCCCTTGGCCGACAGGCCGAAGAACACGTCGGCGCCCTTCATGGCCTCTTCCAGCGTGCGCGCCTTGGTGCGAACGGCATGCGCGCTCTTCCACTGGTTCATGCCCTCGGTGCGGCCCTGGTAGATGACGCCCTTGGTGTCGCACAGGATCGCGTTCTCGTGCGGCAGGCCCATCGCCTTCACCAGCTCGATGCAGGCGATCGACGCGGCGCCGGCGCCGTTCACCACCATCCTGACGTCCTTGATGTTGCGGCCGGTCAGATGCAGAGCATTGATGAGGCCGGCTGCCGACACGATCGCGGTGCCGTGCTGATCGTCATGGAAGACGGGGATGTCCATCAGCTCGCGCAGGCGCTGCTCGATGATGAAGCATTCCGGCGCCTTGATGTCCTCGAGGTTGATGCCGCCGAAGGTGGGGCCGAGATAGCGCACGCAGTTCACGAACTGATCGACGTCCTTAGTGTCGACCTCGAGATCCATGCAGTCGACGTCGGCGAAGCGCTTGAAGAGGACGGCCTTGCCCTCCATGACGGGCTTGCCGCCCAGCGCGCCGAGATCGCCGAGGCCGAGCACGGCGGTGCCGTTGGAGATCACGGCCACGAGGTTGCCCTTGGCCGTGTAGTCGTAGGCAGTCGAGGGATCCTTGGCGATTTCGAGACAGGGAGCGGCAACGCCGGGAGAATAGGCGAGGGCCAGATCGCGCTGCGTCACCAGAGGCTTGGTGGCGATGATCTCGATCTTTCCGGGGCGACCGGACTTGTGCATCCGCAGCGAATCGCTGTCGAGATCGCCCATTTCATTGACCATTGCTTCCGAGCTGCTGCTCGTCATCTGATTCTTTCTCCCGGTTGAGCGCGCATATTGGCGGTAAACAGGGGGTGGTACCAGCCAGCCATGCCGCGCTGCAACGTGGAGAGAAGGTGCGAATTTGCACATGGGTCATGCGATGAGCGATCCCGGCTCGAACGACCGAATCTTGCTCGATCGTCTGGTGCGCGCCTTCGGCGGCGTGCCGGGAATCCGGGCCATCGTCCTGGGCGGTTCGCGCGCCCGGGGCGAGGCGGCCGCTCACTCGGACTACGATATCGGGCTCTATTATGAGCCGGACAATCCGATCGATGTCGGCCGGCTCGCCAAGGCCGCGATGCTTCTGCCAGGTGCGGCCAGGTCGTCGGTCACGGCCGTCGGCGAATGGGGGCCCTGGATCAACGGCGGTGCCTGGCTTTCGGTCGACGGCCGCCGCGTCGATCTCCTCTACCGCGACCTCGCCAAGGCGGGCGCCGTCGTCGACGCCTGCCGCGCCGGCACGGTTGAGCGCGTCTATCAGCCCGGCCATCCCCACGCCTTCGTTTCGGCCATTTATGCCGGTGAACTGGCTCTCTGCCAGGTGCTCTGGGATCCGGAGAACGTGCTGGTCCCGTTGCGCCGCAAATGCGCGCCCTATCCGGAGGCGCTTGGCGAGGCGCTGATCCGGACGTTCTTCTGGGAGGCGCGCTTTGCGCTGGAGAACGCCGGACACGGCCGCGGGCGAGACGATCCTTCCTATGTCGCGGGTTGCGCCTTCCGCAGCATCGCCTGTCTGTGCCAGACGCTCTTTGCGCTGAACCGCACGTATCTCCTGAACGAAAAAGGCGCGGTTGCCGGCGTCGAGCGCCTGGCCCTCAAGCCCGTCGATTTTCGCCGCCGTGTCGAGCGGGCGCTTGCGGGCGGTGCCGCGGGGCTTCCCGAATTGGCGGCCCTGGTCGAAGAGACGGCCGCCCTCCTGAAGGGGTGAAATCGTGCCGGCCGCGTCGGTTACCGGTTCCGCAGCTTCGGATCGATGGCGTCGCGCAGCGCGTCGCCGAACAGGCTGAAGCCCAGAACGGTGATCACGATGGCAAGGCCCGGGAAGATCGCGATCCACGGCGCCGTCGTCGCATAATCCTCGGCGCTGCCCTGCAGCATCAGGCCCCAGGCCGGCACCGGCTCCTGCACGCCGAGGCCAAGGTATGACAGCGACGCCTCGGCCAGGATCGCCTGGCCGACGAAGGCGGACAGCAGGATGAGGAACGGCGCCAGGACGTTGGGGATCATGTGCCGCAGGACGATGCGGGCATGGCCGAAGCCCAGTGCGCGCGCGGCGTCGATGTAGGGGATCTCGCGCACCGCCAGCGCGCTCGACCGCACGACACGGCCGCAGCGGGGGATCAGCGGTATGGTGATCGCGATGATGACGTTGAACACGCCGGTGCCGAACACGGAGACCACCGCGAGCGCCAGGATGATCAGGGGGAACGCCATCAGCACGTCCAGCACGCGCTGGAAGACGAGATCGATCCAGCCGCCGAAATAGGCGCTGGTCACACCCAGCACCAGCCCAATCATGCCGCCGCCGATGGCCGCGCCGAAGCCGACGATCATCGCCGTGCGGGCGCCGAAGACGAGCCGCGAGAAGATGTCCCGGCCGAACTGGTCGGTGCCGAGAAGATGCAGCCAGTTCGGCGCCTGCATCATGGCGCTGAAGTCGTTCTCCTCCGGGTCGAACGGCGCGAGCCAGTCGGCCGCCCCGCCGGCCAGGCAGATGACGAGGACGACGGCGAGACCGAAGGCGCCGAGCGGCTTGCGGCGGCAGAAGTCGAGCACGCTGCCGGCCCACGTGCGCTGGCGCCATGTCTGCGGGTCGACGGCGATGGCGGCCGCGGCGGGGCCAGGGGTGATGACGGTCATGCGCAGGCTTCCTTCACGAGAAGCGGATGCGGGGATCGAGCCACGCGTACAGCACGTCGACCGCGAGGTTGGTGAAGATGAAGATCGCCACCACCAGCATCACCAGCGCCTGGGCGAGGACGTTGTCCTGGTTCTGGACCGCCTGGACGAGCAGGCGGCCGATGCCGTTCAGGTTGAACACCTGCTCGGTGATGACCAGGCCGCCGATCAGGAAGGCGAACTCGATGCCGATCAGCGTGACCACCGGCAGGAGTGCGTTCTTCAGCGCGTGCCGGTTGATGATGACCTGCTCGAGCAGGCCCTTGGCGCGCGCGGTGCGGACATAGTCCTCCCGCATCACCTCGAGCATCGCCGACCGGGTGATGCGCATGGTGACGGCCGAATAGCGGTAGCCGACCGTGATGGCGGGCAGCAGCACGATCGACAGGTTGCGCAGGGGATCCTGCCACGGCGGCACGTAGTCGATGGGCGGCAGCCACGGCTTGCCGGTCGCGAGCGAGGTGACGTTCAGCACCACGATCAGCGACATGATGCCGAGCCAGAACGAGGGCGTGGCGATGCCGGCGATCGACACGACACGCACCACGTGATCCAGCCAGGTGCCTTCCTTGAGGGCGGAAATCGTGCCGAGCGGTATGGCGATCAGGATGGCAATGACCGTCGCCATGACCGCGATCTGCAGCGACACGGGCAGGCGCGTTCCGATCTCCTGGACCACCGGATTGCCCGACCACATCGAGATGCCGAAGTCGAAGGTGCAGTAGTTCCCCAGGAACCGGAAGAACTGCACGATCAGCGGCTTGTCGAGACCGAGCTGCTGGTGGCAGGCGGCGACCGACGCCGGATCGACATGAGTGCCTCCGGAACCCAGGCGGATCACGCAGATGTCGCCCGGAATCAGGCGCATCAGAACGAAGACCAGGGTCGCCGCTCCCAGCAGCGTCGGGATCGCGAGAAGGAGCCGCTTCACGATGTAGCGATGCATGGCTACGCTCCGCCGATCGACGCGCTACTTGTCGAGCCAGATGTTGGCGAGGTCCTGGTTGAGGTAGTGGCTGGGGCTGATCTTCCAGCCCTTCACGTAGGACCGCGACAGCACGATCCGATACCAGTAGGGCAGGACGATCTCGTGCGCCATCGTGTCGAGCGTATGCTTCTCGTAGGCGCGCATGTCGGCCCGCTGCCGCTTGGGATCGGTCTCGTACTGCATCTTGTCGTAGAGCTCGATCGACTTGGGATCGTCGTAGTAGCCGTAGTTCTCCGGATAGACCTTGGACGGCAGGTACTTGCCGGTATCGAGCACGGGATTGACGACGCTCTGGCAGTTGGCCTCCATCGCCACGTCGAAGGTGCCGGCCCGCATGTTCTGGAACCACGGACCGGTGGGCACGACCTTCTGCTCGACATTGAGGCCGATCTTCTTCCATTCGCCGATCACCCAGGTGCCGACGAACTTGTAGGGTTGGTCGACGTTGCGGTTGAGCAGCTCGAACTTCAGCCCCTCGGCGCCGGCCTCCTTGAGCAGGCGCTTGGCCTCGGCGCGGGATTTCTCGATGTCCGGCCAGTAGCCGGCCATCTGCTCCAGCTCCGCCTTGGTCGCCGCCAGCGGCGAGCCGGGGAAGACGATGCCGCCCACGGTCCGCACCGTGGCGATCTTGGACAATGCGGGCGCACCCTTCCACTGGTCGATGGCGAGGGCCAGCGCGCGGCGCACGCGTACATCGTCGAACGGCTTCCGCTTGTGGTTGGGCGTGAGGATGTTGCCGCAGTTCCAGTCGCTGTCCTGGACGGTGATGTCCTTGCCCGCCTCCTTGACCAGCTGATCACGCGCCGACGGCGGCAGGCCGCGGAACTCGATGGCGGCGCGGTCGGCGCGGAGCGCGTCGACGCGGACCGACTGCTTGGCGGCGAAGATGCCCTCGATCGCGTCGAGATAGGGCTCGCCCTTGTGATAGTAGTCCGGGTTGCGCACGCCCTTGATCGACTGGCCGATCTGGTAGGACACGAACTTGAACGGGCCGGAACCCATGATGTTCTTCTCGTACCAGTGCGGATCCTTGTCGAGGATCTCCTTCTTGTAGATCCAGGCGAAGGGATCGGCGAGCGCCGGCAGGAACGCCGTCGTCGCGTACTTCAGGTGGAACACGACGGTGTGGTCGTCGGGCGCCTCGATCTTGTCGACCATCGCGTAGTAGCTGACGCGAGCGCTGGTGACGCCCTTCGGCGGGAACGTGATCATGTTCCAGCTCGCCGCGACGTCCTGCGCCGTCAGCTTGCTGCCGTCGTGCCACTTCACGTCCTGCCGGATCTTGAAGGTGTAGGTCTTCCCGTCGTCGGTCGGCGTCGGCATCTCGGTGCAGAGATCGCAGACGAACTTCGTGGTGGACGACGGATCGTCGGGCGGGACGCGGATCAGCACGCTGTAGTAGGGCGCCACGGTGTGCACGGTGGCGTAGGTCGTCTCGCGATGGCCGTCGAAGCTCGGCGGCGCGTCGGCCGGGATCAGGTAGACGAGCGTGCCTCCCCGCTTGGGTGTCTGCGCGCTCGCCACGGTCGCGGTGAGCGCCGCCGCCAGGCCGATACAGGCGGCCCGTAATCCCTTTCGAACGTACATCGCCTCCTCCTGTCCGACCCGGTTTTTGCGGGTCTTTTGCTAGTGCACCTCGTTGCAAGCGACCCAGTGGCCGGTTCGTACTTCCCTGAGCGTGGGGCGCATCGCCTTGCAGCCCTCCACTGCCACGGGGCAGCGGGGATGGAAGACGCAACCCGACGGCGGATTGAGGGGGCTGGGCACTTCGCCGCGCGGCGGACGGAAGGCGCGCGTTGCCTCGATGCGGGGATCCGGGATCGGCACGGCCGCGAGCAGCGCCTGCGTGTAGGGATGCAGCGGGTTGTCGAACAGCTCGTCGCTTGCCGCCATCTCGACGATGCGGCCGAGATACATGACGGCGACCCGCTGGCAGAGATGGCGCACCACCGACAGATCGTGGGCGATGAAGAGATAGGTGAGGCCGAGGCGCTCGCGCAGGTCCTCCAGCAGATTGATGACCTGGGCCTGGATCGAGACGTCGAGCGCCGACACGGCCTCGTCGCAGACGATGAACTCCGGCTCGAGCGCCAGCGCCCGGGCGATGCCGACGCGCTGGCGCTGGCCTCCCGACATTTCGTGCGGATAGCGGTCGGCAAACTTGGGATCGAGGCCGCACATCGACAGCAGCTCGTCGACGCGGCGGCGCCGTCGATGGGCGTCGACCTCGACGCCATGAACCTTGATCGGCTCGGCGACGATGTCGCCCACCTTCATGCGCGGATTGAGCGAACTGTAGGGATCCTGGAAGACGACCTGCATGCGGCGCCGGAGCGAGACCAGCTCGGCGCCCTTGAGGCCGCCGATATCCCGGCCATCGAACAGGATGCGGCCGGCCGTGGGCTGCTCCAGTCGCAGGATGCAGCGGCCGGTCGTGGTCTTGCCGCAACCGCTTTCACCGACCAGGCCGAGGGTTTCGCCGCGGCCGATCGTGAAGTCGACGCCGTCGACGGCCCTGACCTCGCCGACCTTGCGGGTCAGCACGATGCCCTCGGTAACGGGGAAGTGCATGGCGAGTCCCTGCACCTCCAGCAGTGGCCCGTTGGTCTCCGCCGCGGTCATGCTGCGGCCTCCTCGGTCATCGGCTCGGCGCTGCGGAAGCAGGCGGCGAGGTGGCCTGGCTCGCCGGCCGGCTCCAGCGCCGGCCGCGCCTCGGCGCAGCGGCCGACGGCGAAGCGGCACCGCGCGCGGAAGGCGCAGCCTTCGTCGAGCCGCGTGAGATCGGGCGGCTGGCCTTCGACCGGATCGAGGCGCGCGCGCCGCGGCTGGTCGAGCCGCGGCACCGAGCGCAGCAGCGCCATCGTGTAGGGATGCCGCGGCCGGTGATAGATCGCGTCGGCACGGCCCGACTCGACGATGCGGCCGGCATACATCACGTTCACCCGGCTGGCGTAGCGGGCGACCACGCCGAGATTGTGCGTGATGATGATCTGCGCGACGCCGAGCTTGCGCGTCAGGGATTTCATCAGCTCCAGGATCTGCGCCTGGATGGTGACGTCGAGCGCCGTGGTCGGCTCGTCGGCGATGATCAGCTTGGGGTTGCAGGCGAGCGCGATGGCGATCATCACGCGCTGGCGCATGCCTCCGGACAGCTGATGCGGGTACTGCCGCAGCCGACGGGCCGGATCGGCGATCCCGACCATTTCCAGGAGCTCCAGCGCGCGCCGATCCGCGGTGGCGCGGTCGGCATCCCGATGCGCCTCCAGCGTCTCGGTGATCTGCCGGCCGATGGTGAGCACGGGATTGAGCGAGGTCATCGGTTCCTGGAACACCATCCCGATGTCGCGACCGCGGATGCGGCGCATCTCGGCCTCGGGCAGGCTGCGCAGGTCGCGGCCGTCGAACAGGATCTCGCCGCCGGTGACGCGGCCGGGCGGATCGGGGATCAGGCGCAGGATCGAGAGCGCTCCAACCGACTTCCCGGATCCGCTCTCGCCCACCACGGCCACGGTCTCCCCATGTTCCACGGTGTATGAGATGCCGTCGACTGCACGCACGAGTCCGGCGCCGGTCCGAAACTCGGTATGGAGCCCCTTCACCTCCAGCAATGGCGGCACGCGGTCTCTCCATCAAATGTCGATGAGCAGACGCTACGCGGTTAGCTCGCGCGATCGGCCGTGCGCCCGCCCGGTGGCGGCGCCCTATCGTTTGGACCATTGACGGCGCCGCGGCAGCGCGGGCCGATCGCAATCGTCTCGGTGTGAAGCCTGTTTCCTCGTCGTGCTGCCGCCCAGCAATTCGATGTCGCTGGAAGGCGCGGCCTCTTATGGGCCATCGAAACCCTACGTGCCCGCTTCGGAAGGTGCAAGCCGAGAAGCGAGCCGATCGTCAGGGAAGCTGCGGCGCGGCGGCCGGCGCGCGTGCCGCCGATGCCGTGACCGCGGCCAGCGCCGCCAGGATGCCGAACACGGTGAGCGACCATGTGTAGTCTCCGCTCCAGTCGCGCAGCGCGCCCGACAGGAGCGGTCCCGATGCTTGCGCCAGCACCTGAAGCGGCAGGGCGACGCCGCGAATGGCGCCATAGCTCTCACGGCCGAAATAATCCGCCCAGGCCATCGGCAGGAGCGTCATGATCCCGCCGATGCCGAGGCCGAAGGTGCCGGCGGCGACGCAGGCGGCGGGCAGCGATCCGACGCCGATCAGGGCGAAGGTCCCCGCGCCGAGCAGCAGAGCGGCCAGCAGCAGACCATGGCGCACCGGCCAGCGGCGCGGCAGGAAGCCGATGCCGAAACTGGCGACGGCGGACATGGAGGAAAAGACGCTGATCGCCGTGGCGGCGCCGATCGGCGAGAGGCCGCGCTCGATGAGATGCGGCGCCTGGTACAGGCTGACGCCGGCCTGAACCGGATAGACCAGGACCGTATAGAGCGAGAGCAGCCAGAAGGCGGGTGTGCGCATCGCGCCGGACCGGTCGAAGCGCGGCTCCGCCGCCGCCCGGCCGGCACCGGCCGCCGGCAGGTCGGGCTGCAGCCCGATATCCTCCGGCCGGCGCACCAGCAGCAGCCAGCACGGCAGGAAGCCCACGATCAGGACGGTCGCGCCCACCGCCAGCCAGCCCGACCGCCAGTCGCCGCCGTGCATGGAAAGCTGGGCGAGAAGCGGCAGGGCAACGAGGCCTGACATCTGGGCCAGGGTGGCGATGGAGGTGGCGCGCATGCGGCGCGCCACGAACCAGTTGTTCAGGGCGCCGTACAGGCCGAGCTCGAACGGTCCCGCCCAGTTCATCCGGGCAAAGCAGAACAGCAGATAGAACATCGCCAGCGACTGGGTGAGCGACAGCGCCATGGTCGCAAGGCCGGTGCCCAGCACGGCCGCGCACAGCACGAGCCGCGCGCCGCGCCGGTCGAGCATCGGCCCGATCATCGGCGACAGAACCGCGGCCAGCAGGCCACCCAGCGACACCGCACCGCCCATCTGCGTGCGCGACCAGCCGAATTCGTGCGTCATCGGTGCAACGAAGATCGACAGCACGGCCACCGCCGGGCCCTGCCGCGCGAAGCCGGCCAGGCAGATGCAGCCCAGCACCACCCAGCCGTAGAAGAACGGCAGGCGCGGAGCGAGCAGGCGGGGCAGAAGCGGCGGTTTCATCGTCGGCGCGGGCGGCCGAGCTTGCGCCCGCCCCCGACGGTCCTCAAGCGGGATGCGATCCGCAGGACGCGGCGGGTCGGCTTGTTGAAAGCGTGAATTACCGGCCGTGGCGTGATCCCGCCCGCACATGTTAAGCGGGGCCGTGCCCGACAGTTCGCCCGCTTCTCCCGTGCCGGCCGATGCCACGCCCATGATGCGCCAGTACCTGACGATCAAGGCGGCGCATCCCGACCACCTGCTGTTCTACCGGATGGGCGACTTCTACGAGCTGTTCTTCGACGACGCGGTGAAGGCGTCGGCGGCGCTCGACATCGCGCTGACCAAACGCGGCCAGCATCTGGGCGAAGACATCAAGATGTGCGGCGTGCCCGTGCACAGCCATGAGGCCTATCTGTCGCGGCTCATCCGCCAGGGCTTCAAGGTCGCCGTCTGCGAGCAGACCGAGGATCCGGCCGAAGCCAAGAAGCGCGGGGCCAAGTCGGTCGTCGAGCGCGCGGTGGTGCGGGTCATCACGCCGGGCACGCTGACCGAGGACGCGCTGCTCGATGCGCGCAGCCACAACTATCTCGCCGCCGTCGCCGAGGCGCAGGGCGAGCTGGCGCTGGCCTGGCTCGATCTCTCCACGGCCGATTTCGCCGCCCAGCCGCTCGCGCCGGGGCAGCTCGCGGCCGCCCTCGCCCGGCTGGCGCCGGGCGAGATCCTGGTGCCCGACCGGCTGCTCTCCCGCGACGGCGTGAAGGCGGTGCTGGACGAGTGGAACGCCGCACTCACGCCGCTGCCATCGGCGCGCTTCGACAGCGACAACGCCCGCAAGCGGCTGCAGGCGGCCTTCAACGTCGCCGCGCTCGACAGCTTCGGCTCGTTCTCACGCGCCGAGATCGCGGCCTGCGGCGCGCTGCTCGACTATGTGGAGCTGACGCAGGCGGGCAAGGCACCGGCGCTGCAGCCGCCGCGGCGCGAGCGCGCCGACGGCACGATGGAGATCGATCCGGCGACGCGGCGCAATCTCGAACTGGTCCGCAGCCTGGACGGTCGCCGCGACGGCAGCCTGCTCGCCACCGTCGATCGCACGCTGACGGGACCGGGCGCGCGCCTGCTGGCCGAGCGTCTGGCGGCGCCGCTCACCGACCGCGCCGAGATCGAGCGCCGTCTCGACCTCGTGCAGCTCTTCGTCGAGCGGTCGGCGCTGCGCGAGCGCGTACGCGAGGCGCTGAAGCGCACGCCGGACATCGAGCGCGCCCTGCAGCGCCTGTCGGTGGGCCGCGGCGGGCCGCGTGATCTCGCGGCGCTGCGCGACGGACTCGACTCCGCCGAGACGCTCGCCGTCCTGCTCTCTGCCGAGCCGGAAGCCCTGGCGCCGGCGCCCGCGCCACTGGCGGAGATCGTGACGGCCGTTTCCAACCATCGGCCGCTGATCCAGTCGCTGGCGGCGGCGCTGGCCGACGAGCCGCCGCTGCTGGCGCGCGACGGCGGCTTCATCCGGGCCGGCTATCGCGCCGAACTCGACGAGCAGCGCACCCTGCGCGACGATAGCCGCAAGACCGTGGCGGCGCTGGAGGCGAAGTATCGGACGGCCGCGGGCGTGCCGTCGCTCAAGATCCGCCACAACAACATGATCGGCTATCACATCGAGGTGACGGCAACGCATGCCGACAAGCTCGATCTCGCGGCGCTGGGTTTCACGCGGCGCCAGTCGATGGCCAATGCGACGCGCTTCAGCACCGCCGAGCTTGCCGATCTCGAGACGCGCATCGGGCGCGCCGCCGATCAGGCGCTCGCGCAGGAACTCGCGATCTTCGAGGCCCTGGTCGCCGAAGCGATGGCCGTCTCCACTGCCGTCGCTGCCGCCGGCCGGGCGCTCGCCGCGCTCGACGTCGCGGCCGGCCTTGCCGAGCTTGCTATCACCGGCAACTACGTTCGGCCGCTGCTCGCCGACGATCCCGCATTCACCGTGATCGGCGGACGTCATCCGGTGGTCGAGGCGGCGCTTTTGCGGCAGGGTGGGGCGGCGTTCGTGCCCAACGACTGCGAACTCGGGCCGGATCGGCGCCTGTGGCTGCTCACCGGTCCCAACATGGCCGGCAAGTCGACCTTCCTGCGCCAGAACGCCCTGATCGCCATCCTGGCGCAGGCGGGCTCGTTCGTGCCGGCGCGGGAAGCGCGGCTGGGGATCGTCGATCGCCTGTTCAGCCGTGTCGGCGCCGCCGACGATCTCGCGCGCGGGCGCTCGACCTTCATGGTCGAGATGGTCGAGACGGCGGCGATCCTGAACCAGGCGACGCCGCGCAGCCTCGTGATCCTCGACGAGATCGGCCGCGGCACTGCCACTTTCGACGGTCTCTCGATCGCCTGGGCGACGCTCGAGCACCTGCACGACGTCAACAGGTGCCGCGCCCTGTTCGCGACGCACTATCACGAGCTCGGTGCGCTGAAGGAGCGGCTGGCGGCGCTGGCGCCCTACACGATGCGCGTGAAGGAGTGGCAGAACGAGGTCGTCTTCCTGCACGAAGTGGCGCCGGGTGCGGCGGATCGCTCCTACGGCATCCATGTCGCCCAGCTCGCGGGCCTGCCGCCGGCCGTGGTGGCGCGGGCGGAGCAGGTGCTGGCGGTCCTGGAAAAGGGCGAGCAGTCCGGCGCCGTCACCCGGCTGGCCGACGACCTGCCGCTGTTTGCCGCCGCGCCGCCGCGTCCCGCCGGCGGCGGCGCCAAGCCGGCCGAGTCGGAAATCGAGACTGCTCTTGCCGCCGCCAATCCGGACGAGCTCTCGCCGCGTGAGGCGCTGGAACTCGTCTATGCCTTGCGAGCGAAGCTCAAGACGGCCTGAGGGCCGCGCGTCCTAGAGCGCCTTCCGCGCCAGCGCCGCGCCTTCGGCCAACGCGCGCAGCTTGCCGTAGGCCGTTGCAAGCGTCATCGGCGCCATGCCGCAATTGGTGCAGGCCTGGATGCGCTCGGGGTCGACGAACCGGGACGCCAGCTTCAGCGTCTCGGCCACCTCCTCGGGCGTCTCGACCTTGTCCGACGCCACGTCGATGGCCCCCACCAGCACGGTCTTGGTCTTCAGCAGCTTCATCAGCTCCGGCGGCACGTGGCTCTGCCGGCACTCCAGCGACACTTGCTGGATCCTGCTGCGGTCGAGCGCGGGAAAGGTCTTCTCGTACTGGCGCCAGCTTTCGCCCAGCGTTTCCTTCCACTTGATGTTGGCCTCGATGCCGTAGCCGTAGCAGATGTGCACGGCCGTCGTGCACTTCAGGCCCTCGGCGGCCTTCTCCAGCGCCGGCACGCCCCACTCGACCGTCTCGTCGAGATAGACGTTGAAGGCCGGCTCGTCGAACTGGACCACGTCGACGCCGAGCTTCTCCAGGTCCTTCGCCTCCTCGTTGAGGAGCTCGGCAAAGGCGAAGGCCATCTTCACGCGGTCGCCATAGTAGCCGTCGGCCAGCGTGTCGATCAGCGTCATCGGGCCGGGGAGGGTGAACTTGAGCTTGCGCGCGGTGGTCTGGCGCGCCACGCGGGCCTCGTGTTCGTGGACGAACCTGCGCCGCTTCAGGGGGGCGGTGACCGTCGGGCAGTCGGCCTCGTAGCGGTTGTTGCGGATGCCCATGCGGACCTTCCGGTCGAAGTCCACGCCCGCCACCTCGGCGAGGAAACCGTGCACGAAGTGCTGTCGTGCCTGCTCGCCGTCGCTGACGATGTCGAGCCCGGCCTCTTCCTGGCGCCGGATCGCAAGCCGGGTCGCATCTTCCTTGGCTTCCTGCAGCGGCGCACCGGTCAGCGTCCACGGCGCCCACAACACGTTGGGTGTGGCCAGCCAGGAAGGCTTGGGCAGGCTGCCCGCCAGCGTCGTCTCGAACATGGTTCCTCCCGTTCGCTTCTTGATTTCAGGACGCGTCGCTTCAGGACGTCATTGGGCCCTGGAGTGCCGGCTTCGGCTGAAGCTCGGGCGGCAGGATATGGCCGAAGGTGCCCGGTGCGCGCCAATGCAGGGTGCCGAAGGCGCCGCAGCTTTCGCACACGGAGCGCCAGGCCTCGTGATGCGCGCCGCAGGCCGAGCAGCGCCAGGCCCGATCCGCCGGCGCTTCCGCCGCGCGCGCCAGCCATTCGTGCAGCTTGGCCGGATCGCCGCCCGACCGCTCCTCGACGTCGGCCATCAACCGGCACACACGCGCCGTCGGATGTTCGCCGCCCGCCAGCTCGAGATGGCGGCGCGCCTCGCCCCAGAGGCCGGCGTCGAGCGACGCCTGGGCAAGCGCGATGTGGCTCTCGGCGTCGTCGGCCTTGTGCTCGACCAGACGGCGGACGACGCCGACGCGCTTCAGGGGATCGGTCTCGCCCGAGGCCTTGAGATAGAGCGCGACGAGGTCGGGATGCGGCGCCAGCGACCAGGTGCGCTCCAGGGTCTTCATTGCCTTTCTGGCCTGGCCCGACGTGATCAGGAGCTCGGCGTAGCGGAGCGCGGCGGCGATGCGCTCAGGCGCGAGGCCGAAGGCCTCCCGCGCCAGGTCCAGCGCGTCGACCTCGTAGTTTTCGCGCTCCGCCGCACGGCTGCGTTCGACCAGCAGCAGCGCCTTCAGGGTGCGACCCTTCTCGGCCGTCACGACCTTCGTGCGCAGCCCGGTTTCGAGCGTCTCCTGGGCGTCCTTCCAGCGGCCGATCTGCGCCTGCATGTCGAACAGGGAATGCACGACCCAGGACGTCTGCGGACGCAGCTTGAAGGCGCGCTGGGCATAGTCGAGCGCCTGCGCCTGGTTTCCGTCCGCAAGCGCCTGCGCGATCAGGCCGCGCAGGCCGAGGAACGCCATCTGGTCGTCCTCGAGCATGGCGTTGAAGGCGCGCCGGGCGCCGTCGCGATCGCCGTTGAGCTGTGCGGCCTGCGCCGACAGCAGCAGCGTGAGTGACGGCTCGGACAGGAGCTGCTCGGCCTTGCGCGCATTCTTCTGCGCATCGGCGGCATCGCCTGCGGCCACGGCCGCGAGCCCCTGCGTGAGCGCGCGATAGCCACGGCGGCGACGGCTCTCGCCCCAGCCCTCGAGCAGGGCCCCTGGGGCGCCGACGATCCAGCGGTAGAGCAGCCATCCGCCCACCGCGAGCAGGATCAGGATCAGCACGCCCCCGAGCAGGACGCCGACGCTGGTGTCGAGCCGCCAGCCGTTCCATTGGATCGTGGCATCGCCTGGGCGTTCGGCAAGCCAGACCGCGCCGAACATGGCGACGGCCGCGACGGCGAACCAGATCAGCGTGCGCAGGAAGGTCATGGCGGCCTACCGCGCAGCGCCGAGAAGGGCGACGCCTTCCGCCGCGAGCTGGTCGACGGCGCGCTGGGCGGTGAGATGCGCCTCGGCACGCGCGAGCCACGGCGCGGCGGCCGACGCCGTCTGCGAGGGCAGGGACTTCACGAGATCGACCGCCTTGGGCAGGTCGCCCGCCTTCAACGCCGCTTCGGCGCGGGCAAGCTTGGCCTCCACCGTGTCGCCGGGAACGTCGGGGCCGACGCGGCGCAGCGAGATCGCCGACTTGAGGCGGCCGAGGACGCGCTGCCCCAGCGAATCATCGGCCAGGTCCTGGGCCAGGGCTGCCTTGGCCATGGCCGGGAACTCGGCCGCCAGCGCCGCCCGCGACGCCACGCCCTTGGCCGCCAGAGGCTGCAGGGCCGCACTCTGCTCGGCGATCTTCTTGTCGTCCTGGGCCAGCGGCGTGAGCAGCGCGAGATCCGCGGCAAAGGGCTGTTCCGAGTCGAGAGCGGCGTTCAAACGTGCCGCGATGCCGATCAGCGCCGAGGCGCGGGCGGCGGCGAGCGCCTTCTGTTCGTCGGCACTGATGCGACTGTACTGCACCTTCGTCTTCTCGACGGCATCCGCCAGGGTGGCCGCCTGATCCTTTTGTCCGGACATCGCCTGCTCAAGGCCCTGCAGCCCCGAACGCAGCGTGGCGATCTCGATGCGCAGCGCCGCCATGTCCCTGTCGATCTTCTCGACATCGGCGGTCGCCGTCGGCGGCGGCGCGGGCGCCGGTGCTGGTACCGGTGCAGGCTTGTTCTCGAGCGCCTCGATGCGGCCGCGCAGTCCGTTCAGAACCTCGTCGGGGACGGCGGGCGCCTGGGCCTGCGCCGTCGTGTTGGCGATCGCGCGGATGCGCTTGTCGAGATCGTCGAGCCGCGCCCGCAGCTCGGCCTGGACCGACGTGGCGCGCGTCTCTGCTTCGGTCCTCGACCGCATTTCCGACTCGAGCCGCGCCTTCAGAGCGGCTGTCGCTTCCGCGACCTGTCCCCCGCCCGCCGCGGTACTCGCCGGCCCGCGCCACATCGCGCGCACCTCCTCGGGCCAGTAGGGCAGGGACAGCAAGGCGGCGGCGAGCACGATCACGGCAGCGACGATGCCGACGACGAAAGCGCCGAAGGCGCCGATCCCGCGCCGGGCCAGTGCAACCTGGGGAGCGGCTGTCGCAGCAGGCGGCGGTGCCTCGCTCTGCGACGGCGAAGAGGAAGGAGAGGGTTCGCTCATGATGGGTCTCGCAAGCTCCGCTTCTTGTACGCCGGCTTCGGCCAGACGGTCGATCTCGTCGAGGACGGCCTGCCGCGTGGGCCGCGCCGCCGCTATCGTCGCCTTGAACGGGAGCGCCTCCAGGGGCGCGGTAGCAGCCGGGCTGATGGCCACGGCCGTGATCGGTCGGCACGCCTCGGCGAGGCCGGCAGCGACAACGAGTTGCACGAACGCCTTGGCGGCGCGCGGCGAAAAGAACGTGGCGACGTCGAGCGCCCGCGCCTCCAGGGCTGCGCGCGCCGAGTCGGGCAGCGTCTCGACCTGCCGTGCTTCGTAGAGCGCGAAGCGGCGCACGAAATCCTGTGGGCCGAGATCACCTTTGACGTCGGCACCCGAGACGTGGAGGAGAGGCCCACCCTTGGGATCGAGTCGCTCGCGGACGAGCTGGGCCAGCGCCGCGCTGTCGCCGGAGGCGGAAGTCACGGAAGTGAAACCCAGCCCCTCGGCCGTCGCGGCCGTCATGTCCCCCACGGCGAGGATCGGCTTGCTGCGCAGCTCGGTGGCCTCCGCAAGCGCGCGCGCGCCGTTGGCGCTGGTCAGCAGGATCGCCTGGCTCGCGGCGAGCGCGGCGGCGAAATCCTCCGGCGGACGGCGGAAGTGGAGCTGGAACAGCGGCGCGATCACCGGCACGTGTCCGCGCCGGCCGAGCGCCTGGGACAGCGTGGTCGCCTCGCGTTCCGGCCGGGTGATCAGCACGCGCATGCGCTCTCCGTAGCCCATCGGGCGGCGCCACTCCAGTGGCGCCGAGACTAAAGCAGGACGACGCCTTCCAGGGCGAGGAGTTGCCGCTTGGTCGGCAGTCCGCGGCCGCCGGAGAAGCCGCCCTCCTTGCCCCCGCTGCCGAGCACCCGGTGACACGGCACGACGATGGGCAGCGGGTTGCGCCCGCATGCCATGCCGACTGCACGCGGGCCGGAGCCCAGTGCCATGGCCATCCCGCCATAGGTCGCCGTCTCACCATAGGGGATGTCGCGCATCATGGCCCAGACGCGCTTCTGGAAATCGGTGCCCCGCTGCAGCAGCGGCAGATCGAAGCGGATAAGCTTTCGCTCGAAGTAGCGTGTGAGTTGAAGTGTCGCTTCTTTCAGGACAGCAGAAGGTGTATCGAGCGCGCGTTCATCGGCGCTTGTCCATCGCACGGCGCACAGCGCTTCGCCCTCGGCCTCGAGGGCGAGCCGACCGACAGGGCTGTCGATGAAACAAATGGTCATGTTCGAAACGTAGCGTCGGGCTGCAGCATTTGCCAACATGAGCCCGAAGAATCCGGGGGAGAGAGAATGAAAGGCGGACGGCCGACGCGGCGCGCCCTTCTGGCAGGCTCGATGGCGCTCGTGCCGGCGCTGGCCTTCGGCCATCCGCGCCAGGCGCCGCGCCGTCAGGCTCCGGCACCGGAAGCGGCGGGACCGCCGCCGATCGTGTTCGTGCACGGCAATGGCGATTCGGCCGCCGTCTGGATCAACAATTTCTGGCGCTTCGAGAGCAACGGCTTCCGACGCAACCAGCTCTTCGCCATCGACTTCCCCTATCCGCTGGCGCGCACCGAGGATGCGAAGCCGCAGGCCCTGCGATCGTCGACGGAGGACCAGATGCGCGAGCTGGCGGCGTTCGTCGCCCAGGTCCGCAGCGTCACGCGCCGCCGCAAGGTCGCGCTGATCGCCTCGTCGCGCGGCGGCAACGCGGTGCGCAACTATCTCAAGAACGGGGGCGGCGCGGAGTTCGTGAGCCACGCCGTGCTGTGCGGCACGCCCAACAAGGGCATCGTCATCTCCGACACGATGCTGCCCGGCAGCGAGTTCAACGGCGCGGCGCCGTTCCTCAAGGAGCTCAACAGCGGGCCGAACGACCTCATCCCCGGCGTCGAGATGATGGCGATCCGCTCCGACCACAACGACAAGTATTCCCAGCCCGATGCGCGGTTCGTCGGCTTCCCGGGCAAGCCGACCGGCGTCAGCTACGATGCATCGGAGCTGCGCGGCGCCAGGAACGTGATCCTGGATGGGCTCGACCATCGCGAAACCGCGTTCCACAAGCTCGCCTTCGGGGCCCAGTACGAATTCGTCGTCGGCAAGCCTCCCGGCACGCTGTTCATTGCCCAGGAGCCGCTGCCGACCCTCAACGGCAAGGTGAGCGGCATTGCGGAGGGCGTCTATACCAACCTTCCCGTGGCCGCTGCCGACGTCGAGATCTACGACGTCGATCCCAAGACCGGCGATCGCCGGAGCAACGTGCCGGTGCACCACAAGAGGACGGGGCCGGACGGCCTGTGGGGGCCCTTCGTCGCGCGGTCGGACTCCTACTACGAGTTCATGGTCAAGATGGAAGGCCAGCCCACGACGCACATCTATCGCTCGCCGTTCCTGCGATCGTCCGACGTCGTTCACCTCCGGCCGCAGCCCTTCGCCAAGGGCGACGAGTCAGCGGGCGCGATCGTCATCATGAGCCGGCCGCGCGGCTATTTCGGCGTCGGGCGCGACAAGTTCACGCTCGACGGCAAGGTCCCGCCCGGCATCAACGACGGCGTTCCGGGGACCTCGACCGGCAAGCTCGCCTTCGACGCCACGCCGCGCACGGTGATGGCGGTGTTCAACAACGAGACGATTCCGGCCCGGACCTTCCCCGTGAAGGACAATCACGTGGTGGTGGCGGAATTCACGAACTGAGCCGGCGACGGCCGTGCCTTACGGGGCGTCGGCGATGCGGATGAGGCGCTTGCCGAGGTTCTCGCCGCGATAGAGACCGGCGATGGCGTCCGGCGCCTTGTCGATGCCCTCCAGGATGTCCTCGCGGTAGCGCAGCCTGCCTTCGCGCACCCAGCGCGCCAGCTCGGCGCGGCCCTCCTCGTAGCGTGCGGCATAGTCGAAGATCAGGATGCCCTGCATGCGCGCGCGCTTCACCAGCAGATGCCGCTCGACGCGCGGTCCGAGAGGGACGGGATCCCAGCTCGCGATGGAGGCCGTGCCGCAGATCACCACGCGCGCACCGACATTCAGGCGCTTCAGCACGGCGTCGCTGATCGCGCCGGCGGTGTTGTCGAAATAGACGTCGACGCCGTTGGGGCAGGCCGCGGCCAGCGCGGCGTCGAGATCGCCCCGCCGGTAGTCGATGGCGGCGTCATAGCCGAAAACGTCCCGGCACAGCGCGACCTTCGTGCTCCCGCCGGCAATGCCCACGGTGCGGCATCCCTTGATCGCGGCGATCTGGCCGACGCAGGAGCCCACCGATCCGGCGGCGGTCGACACGACCACGGTCTCGCCCGCCTTCGGCTGGCCCGCATCGAGCAGCCCGAAATAGGCGGTGAGGCCATTGATGCCGAGCACGCCGAGCCAGGCCGACAGGGGAACGGTGCCGTCGGTCACCCTGGTCTGGATCGCGGCCGGATCGACGGCAGCATAGTCCTGCCAGCCGAACATGCCGACGACCAGATCGCCCGCTTTCCAGTCGGGATGGCGCGACTCGACGATCCGGCCGGCGGCGATCGAGCGCATCACGCCGCCCAGCGGCACCGGCTCGGCGTAGTTGGCGACGGCGCTTACCCAGCCGCGCATCGCGGGCTCGACCGAGAGATAGAGATTGCGCACCAGCACCTGGCCGTCGCCCGGCGCCGGCAAGGGCCGCTCGACGATCTCGAAGTGCTCGGCCTGCGGGATGCCCGTCGGCCGCGCCTTCAGCAGGACCTGTCGGTTGACGTCGTTTCTCATCTATTTTTCGTAGCGGTACCGGAAATCGCAGTGGCTGGCGCCCTGCATGATCGTCTGCGTGCGGTCGAGCTTGAGCTTGGGGTCGTAGCCCTCGCAGAAGGCGCCGTCGCGGTTGCAGGACAGCAGGTGGCCGATCTCGCCCAGCCCCATCGCCTTGTAGGCCTCGGCATAGCGGCAGCGCGTGACGTTGAAGGCGAAGGTCTGGTCCGTCTGTTCCTTGACCTCGATCTCGAGCGCCCCGCCCTTGGTCCAGAGTGGCATCACGTCCTGGAACGCCTTGAGCGACGGCCCGCCCGGCGCCGATTCGGCGAACTGCTTGCCTTGGGCGATCGCCGAGCGGCGCACCGAATCGGTGATCGTCTTGCGCGCCACCGCCTCGCCATGGCTCGCCTTCAGCGTCTCGTAGACCTCTTTCAGGATCTCGGCCTCGATCTTCCGCTTCTCGAGCATCGACAGGCCTTCGGGGTGCGCAGGTTGTGTCATGAAAAGAAACTCGCGTGTTATGCGTTCTCGCAGATTGCAGAGCCTGCATCGTTTCGGTAGGCGCAGCAACGTGGGAGATTTGGGCGGGGCGATGAACAAGTCGATCTACCAGTGTACCGTGGAGGCGCACGCCAAGCCGGGCGTCATCAAGTCGACGACCGAATTGTCCTTGATTCCCGGAAGGCTTGAAATGTGCTGGTGACCGAGTGGTCGGCGGAAGACTGCCTGAGGGGTGGCGGGACCTGTGATCTCGACGGCACGGGCGGCGTCTTCGCCGTGATGAGTGCCGCTGGAACGATGCCGGCCCAGCCGACGAATGGCGGCCGCCCTTGACATCCCGCCGGCCGAATGAAATATCCGGCCCACGATGATTTCGTTCGTTCTCCTCCGGTCGCGACGTCGCCGCTTGTCTCAGCGGCGTGAGAACGCGCGCGCGTAACAAACGCGCCGTATCGTGAAGCCGCCGGAGAGGATCGAGCGGCTTCCCTGTTTCCCTCTTCTCCAGCCGGCCCCTTTCCCGAGGCCCTGAATTTGCGAGAGAGAAGACCATGAGCACCAACAAGACCAAGATCTTCATCGACGGCCAGCACGGCACGACCGGGCTCAAGATCCACGAGCGGTTGAAGGACCGGCCGGACATCGAGCTGCTGGAACTGCCGATGGCCGAGCGCAAGGACCTCGCCAAGCGGGTCGAGATCGCCAGGGCCGCCGACATCGCCGTGCTCTGCCTGCCGGATGCGGCGGTCAAGGAGCTGATGGCGGCGCTGGGCGATGCCGATGTCTGCGTGATCGACGCCAGCACGGCGCACCGGGTGGCGGACGGCTGGACCTACGGCTTCCCCGAGCTCAGCAAGGAGCATCGCCAGAAGCTGCTGGCCTCCAAGCGGATCAGCAACCCGGGCTGCTATCCGACCGGCGCCATCGCCATCCTGCATCCGCTGGTCGAGGCGGGCATCGTGCGGGCGGACTCGACGCCCGCTGTCTTCGGCGTGTCCGGCTATACAGGCGGCGGCAAGGAGCTGATCGAGGTCCACGAGAAGACGCCGAACGTCGAGCCGTTCGGCCTCTACGGGCTCGAACTCACGCACAAGCACGTGCCGGAGATGAAGAAGTATTCCGGTCTCGCACACGCGCCGCTGTTCGTGCCGTCGGTCGGCCACTACGCCCAGGGCATGCTGATCATGGTGCCGATCACGCGCGACATCACCGCCAGGGCGACACACGCGGCGGACGTGCAGAAGGCGCTCGCCGACCACTATGCCGGCGAGACGTTCGTCACCGTGCGGCCGTTCGCCGACCGCAAGTGGCTGGAGCGGGACCGGTTCCTGCGCGCCGACCGGCTGATCGACACCAACTCGATGGAGCTTGCGGTCTATGCCAACGAGGCCGAGGGCAACATCCTCGCCGTCGCCTCGCTCGACAATCTCGGCAAGGGCGCGTCCGGCGCGGCGGTGCAGGTGATCAACCTCAAGACCGGCGTCGACGAGACGACCGGCCTGACGGTCGCCTGATTCACATCAAGTAAACAAGGACTTTGCGACACCGCCGCACCGATGCATGCGGCGGCGTTGCGCTGGTTTGTCATGCCTGCGTCATCTAGGTTTGCGATGGCTGCCGGCAACGGAACCACGCCCACCGGAAAGAGGCTATGGCTCGACGGGACCTCGAAAAGGTCGGCCGGACTCCGCTGCTCGGCCTGGGCGGCGCCGGTCTGCGACCGAACGTCTACGATTTCGCGATCTTCATCCTGATCGCGGCGGCGTTCGTCGCCATGGCCTATGGCGCCCGCGAGATCTCCGCACCGGCGGCCCGGCTGACGGTGGCGCCGGTGACGCTCGATCCGGCCAATCTGCCCGGCTATGCGCTGCGCACGACGCTCCGCATGTTCGCCGCGATCGCCGCGTCGCTGGTCTTCACCTTCGTCGTCGCCACCCTGGCCGCCAAGAGTCGCAAGGCCGAGATGGTGATCGTGCCGGCGCTCGACATCCTGCAGTCGGTGCCGGTGCTGGGGTTCCTGACCTTCACCGTCGTGTTCTTCCTGCGCCTGTTCCCCGACAGCGAGCTGGGCGCCGAATGCGCGGCGGTCTTCGCCATCTTCACCAGCCAGGCCTGGAACATGGCCTTCAGCTTCTACCAGTCGCTCCGCACGGTGCCTGCGGACCTCGACGAGGTGAGCCGCCACTTCCAGCTTTCACCCTGGCTGAAGTTCTGGCGCCTCGAGGCGCCGTTCGCGGCGCCCGGGCTGATCTGGAACACGATGATGTCGATGTCGGGCGGCTGGTTCTTCGTCGTCGCTTCCGAGGCGATCACGGTCGGCGACACGACCGTGAAGCTGCCGGGGATCGGCTCGTGGCTGGCAACGGCGATCGACGCCAAGGACATCAACGCGGTCGTGCTGGCCGTCGCCACCATGGCGGTGGTGATCCTCGCCTACGACCAGCTCCTGTTCCGGCCCATCGTCGCCTGGGCCGACAAGTTCCGCTTCGAGCAGACCGCTGCGCAGCAGCGGCCGCGGTCGTGGGTCTACGAGCTGTGGCGGCGCGGCCAGGTGGTGCGCCGCATCACCGTGGTCACGGGCTGGATCGGCCGCGGCGTCTCCCACCTGCCGCTCCCGCTGACCCGGCCGCCGCGTCGGGCCGTGCGCGCCGAGCCGAAGCCGGGGTCGGACCTCCTGTGGCGGCTGCTCATCCTCGCCGTGACGGCCTACGCGCTGTGGCGCATCGTGCGCTTCACCGAGGCGTCGCTCGGCTGGGGCGACCTTTTCACCGCCCTGGAAATGGGGCTGCTCACCCTCGCGCGCGTCGTCGTGCTGATCGCCCTCGCCTCGGCGATCTGGGTCCCGATCGGCGTCTGGATCGGCCTGCGTCCCTGGGCGGCGACCCGCGTGCAGCCGCTGGCCCAGTTCCTGGCGGCGTTCCCGGCCAACGTGCTGTTCCCGATGGCCGTCGTGCTGATCGTCTCGCTGCACCTCGATCCGAACATCTGGCTGAGCCCGCTGATGGTGCTGGGCACGCAGTGGTACATCCTGTTCAACGTCATCGCCGGGGCGAGCGCCTTCCCGACCGACCTGCGCGAGGCTTCGACGCTGTTCCGCCTGCGCACCTGGCAATGGTGGCGCAAGGTGATCGTGCCGGGCATCCTGCCGTACTACGTCACCGGCGCGCTGACCGCTTCGGGCGGGTCATGGAACGCCAGCATCGTCGCCGAGGTGGCGAGCTGGGGGAACACCAAGCTTCAGGCGGCCGGCCTCGGCTCCTATATCGCCGATGCCACCGAGGCCGCCGACTATCCACGCGTGGTGCTGGGCATCGTCGTGATGTCGGTGATGGTCGTCGCCTGCAACCGGCTCGTCTGGCGGCCGCTCTACCGCCTGGCCGAGCGCCGCTTCCGTCTCGCCTGAAGAGGGCCGCCATGGAAACCGCAACTGCCGCCAAAACCGCTCCCTCCGCCGTCGCTGCGCCTCTGGTCGCCGTGGATCATGTCCGCCAGCGCTACTCGAAGGGCAGCGGCGACGATTTGCTGGTGCTGGACGACGTCAGCTTGTCGCTGCGCAGCAACGAGATCGTGTCGCTGCTCGGCCGCTCGGGCTGCGGCAAGTCTTCGCTGCTGCGGATCATTGCGGGCCTGATGCCGGCCAGCGAAGGCCGCGTGACGATCGGCGGCCGGCCAGTCGACGGTCCCGCCGAGGAGGTGGCGATGGTGTTCCAGACCTTCGCGCTCTTCCCCTGGCTCACGGTGCTCGAGAACGTGGAGATCGGGCTCGAGGCGCAGAAGGTGCCGCCGGCCGAGCGCCAGAAGCGGGCGCTGGCGGCGATCGATCTGATCGGCCTCGACGGCTACGAGAGCGCCTACCCCAAGGAACTGTCGGGCGGCATGCGCCAGCGCGTCGGCCTCGCGCGCGCCCTGGTCGTGCATCCCAAGCTGCTGCTGATGGACGAGCCCTTCTCCGCGCTCGACGTGCTGACCGCCGAGACGCTGCGCACCGACCTGCTCGATCTCTGGAGCGAGGGGCGCATGCCGATCTCCTCCATCCTGCTGGTCACGCACAATATCGAGGAGGCGGTGCTGATGAGCGACCGCATCCTCGTCTTCTCCTCCAACCCCGGTCGCCTGCGGGCGGAGATTCCGGTGAAGCTGCCGATGCCGCGCAACCGGCTCGATCCGGCCTTCCGCCAGATGGTGGACGACATCTATGCCCTGATGACGGCGCGGCCCACGGGCAAGCAGGCGCAGGGCGTCTTTCCCGGCACCGGCATCGCAATGGAACTGCCGCGCGTGTCGCCGAACCTGCTCGCCGGCCTCCTGGAGACCGTGGCGGGAGAGCCGTTCAACGGACACGCCGACATGCCGGCGCTGGCGGGGCCGCTGCAGATGGAGATCGACGATCTCTTCCCGGTCGCAGAGGCGCTGCAGTTGCTGCGCTTCGCCGAAGTGGCGGAGGGCGACATCCGCCTCACCGACGCGGGCCGCCGCTTCGTGCAGCTCGATCCGGATGACCGCAAGCGGCTGTTCGCCCAGCACCTGCAGACCTGTGTGCCGCTCGCCCAGCACATCAGGCGCGTGCTCGACGAGCGCGGCAGCCACGCCGCGCCGGCCAGTCGGTTCCGCGACGAGCTCGAGGACCACATGTCCGAGCAGTATGCCGAGAACACGTTGCGGGCCGTCACCTCATGGGCGCGCTACGGCGAGATCTTCGCCTATGACGAGGACACGGGTGTGTTCAGCCTCGACAATCCGAGCTGACGGCCCATCGCTCGGGGCCCGCGACAGGATTTTCCGGGCTCGCGCCGTTCGGCGCGGCCTTCCTGCCATGCAAGCGCCCAATTTTGGCAACACGGTTCGTTGTGGTCCGCCCGTGCCCGAGCCATTTCTAGGGCGTCGGAAAGACCGCGGGATTTGATGGAGCAGCTTGCGCCGCGTCACCAAGTGCTAAAGCGTCACGAAGCGTTTCGTGGGCTCCGCTGACACGGATGAGGTAGCGATGACCCAGGACCCTTTCTTCACCCGAGCTACCCTCTGTCGACGCGGCTGTCGCCGTTCGTGTTGTCCGTCCTCCTGATCGGAGGCGGTTCGATCGTTTTGTCGAGGAGAAAGGCCGGCGCCCGAAGGCCGGCAGGGAGTGAAGCCATGTCCGAATCCCTTATCGTCGAGATCTGGGGCGAACCCGCGGGCTTCGTGGTCAGGGAAGGGAACGCCTTCCGCTTTCACGCCGTCGCCCGTCCGTTCTTCGTCCTGGACGGCACGCAGTTCACCACGCTCGGCCATGCCCGCCTGGCGGCGGCGCGCCTGCGGCCGCCCCGCGTTCGGTCGGCACCTTGGCCCGTCGACGAGTTTGCGCCCCGGCATCGGGAAATCGCCGGCAGCGTTCATTAAACCTTAACGAACCACGGCCACTCAGGCGGCATGGCAATGGATACCGCCGTGCTGGCGCAGGCCGCATTTCGTCTCGCCGTCGCGCTGTTGCTGGGCTCGGCGATCGGGTTCGAGCGCCAGTGGAACCAGAAGATGGCCGGCCTGCGCACCAATGCGCTGGTGGCGCTGGGCGCCTGCGGCTTCGTCGTCTTCTCGGACCTGATCGGCCAGGGCGATCCGACCCGCGTCGCCGGACAGATCGTGAGCGGCATCGGCTTCCTCGGCGCCGGCGTGATCCTGCGCGAGGGCGTCAATGTCCACGGCCTCAACACGGCCGCGACGCTGTGGTGCTCGGCCATGGTCGGCACCATCGCCGGCGCCGGCTTCTTCATGCCAAGTGTCGTCGCCGCCGTCTTCGTCATCGGCACCAATCTGCTGCTGCGGCCGCTGGTGCGGCGCGTGAACCGCTTCACGCTCACCAAGGCCGGCGCCGAGACCTATTACACGGTGGAGATCACCTGCAGGGCCGCTGAAGAGGGCTCCATGCGGTCGTTGCTGCTCAATGCGCTCACCCATGCCGGGCTGGGCCTGCGCCGTCTCGACAGCGAGGACGTTCCCGACACCACGAAGGTCGCGGTGACGGCGCAGGCGGTGGCGGCCAGGCGCAACGATGCGGCGCTGGAACAGATCGTGGGCCGCCTCGTCCTCGAGCCGCATGTCACGGCGGCGACCTGGCAGGTCGACCGGTCGATCCCGGAAGCCTGACCGGCCCGGGCAGCATGCCTTGGCCGCTGTGCGGGCTTGCCGGCTTGAGGCAGGTCAAGGCACGCTGCCCGCGCCGGCGATTGAATTGATTTTCCGTTCAAGCGGTTGCGTGGATGCCACTCGACTCTTCCGAAAGCGACAGGGGCTTTGCCGATCTCTGCCGGCTTTCGCCGGCCGAGGTCTGTGCGGGCCTCGCCGCGACGCCGGATGGCCTGACGGCGGAGGAGGCCGAGCGGCGCCTGCGTCAGTACGGGCCCAACCGCATCGCCAGCGAAGGGCGGGCGACGGCGCTGGAGGAACTCTGGGCGGTGGCGCGCAACCCGCTCAACGCGCTGTTGCTGGGGCTGGCCGTCGTCTCCTATTTCCTGGGCGACGTGCGGGCGTCGATCGTGATCGCCGTCATCGTGTTGCTGGCCGTCGGCATGGCCTTTGTCCAGCAGCACCGCTCGAACCGGGCCGCTGCCGAACTGCGGGCCATGGTGCGCACCACGGCAAGCGTGCGCCGCCCGTCCGGCGGCGGCGGCGAGCCGTTCCGCGAGATCGCCATCGATCGCCTCGTGCCGGGCGACGTCGTGCGCCTGTCGGCCGGCGACATGATCCCGGCCGACCTGCGCCTGCTGGATGCCAAGGACCTGTTCGTCAACCAGGCCGCGCTGACGGGCGAGGCGATGCCGGCCGAGAAATTCGCCCACGCCTGCGACAAGGGCGAGGGGCCGTTCGATCTGTCGAACATCTGCTTCATGGGGGCGAACGTCGTCTCCGGTTTCGCCACGGGTGTGATCGTCCGCACCGGAGCGAAGACCTACTTCGGCCGCCTGGCCCGGGAGATCGCGGGCCGGCGCGTGCCGACGGCCTTCGACCGCGGCATCGACCGCTTCACCTGGCTGATGATCCGCTTCATGGCGGCGATGGTCCCGGCGGTCTTCCTGATCAACGGGCTGACCAAGGGCAACTGGCTCGAGGCCCTGTTCTTCGCCGTGGCGGTCGCGGTCGGCCTGACGCCCGAGATGCTGCCGATGATCGTCACGGTCAACCTCGCCAAGGGCGCGATCGCGCTGTCGCGGGCCAAGGTGATCGTGAAGCGCCTGCACGCGATCCAGAATTTCGGCGCCATGGACATCCTGTGCACCGACAAGACGGGAACGCTGACCCAGGACCGCATCATCCTGAAGCGCTATATCGACATTCACGGCGAGGAGTGCGAGCGGGTCCTCCAGTACGCCTTCCTCAACAGCCACTTCCAGTCGGGCCTGCGCAACCTGCTCGACAACGCGGTGCTGGCGCACAGCGAGCTGCATCTGACCCATGGCGCCGACTCGGGCTACGCCAAGGTCGACGAGATCCCCTTCGACTTCTCGCGGCGGCGCCTGTCCGTCGTCGTGTCGCGCGCGGACGGCCGGCACGTCCTGATCTGCAAGGGTGCGGTGGAGGAGATCTTCGCCGTCTGCACGCGCTATGCCGACGGCGAGCAGACGGGAATGCTCGACGAAAGCCACTTCGCGGCGGCCGTCGAGGAGACCTGCGCCTTGAACATGGACGGCTTCCGCGTCGTCGCGGTCGCCTACAAGGAGCTGGATCCCGTCAAGACCGCCTACTCGGTCGCCGACGAGGCCGACCTTACCCTGCTGGGCTATGTCGCCTTCCTCGATCCGCCCAAGGAGACGGCGCGCGCGGCGCTGGCGTCGCTGGCGGCCAAGGGGGTCCAGGTCAAGGTCGTGACCGGCGACAACGAGGTCATCACCCGCAAGATCTGCAGCGAGGTCGGGCTGGCCGCCGGCGAGATCCTGACCGGCGGCCGCATCGAGGCGATGAGCGATGCCCAGCTCGCCGACATCGCGGTGCGCACGACCGTCTTCGCCAAGGTCTCGCCGGCACAGAAGGAGCGCGTGGTGAAGGCCCTGCGCGCGCAGGGCCACGTCGTCGGCTTCCTGGGCGACGGCATCAACGACAGCCCGGCGCTGAAGGCAGCCGACGTCGGCATCTCGGTCGACTCGGCCGTCGACATCGCCAAGGAGTCGGCCGACATCATCCTGCTCGAGAAGAGCCTGCTGGTGCTGCATGCAGGCGTGGTCGAGGGGCGGCGCATCTTCGCCAACATCATCAAGTACATCCGCATGGGTGCCAGCTCCAACTTCGGCAACATGCTGAGCGTGCTCGGCGCCAGCATCTTCCTGCCCTTCCTGCCGATGGCGCCGCTGCAGATCCTGACCAACAACCTGCTCTACGACTTCTCGCAGACCGCGATTCCGACCGACAATGTGGATGACGAGTACGTGGCCCGCCCGCGCCACTGGGACATCGGCGCGCTCTTCCGCTTCATGGTGTTCATCGGCCCGCTGAGCTCGATCTTCGACTACGCCACCTACGGCGTGATGATCTATGTCTTCGATGCCTGGACCAACGCACGGCTGTTCCAGACCGGCTGGTTCGTGGAGTCGCTGCTCACCCAGACGCTGATCATCCACATCATCCGCACCGCGCGCGTCCCGTTCGTGCAGAGCCATGCCAGCCCGGCGCTGATCGCCACGACGGTCATCGCCTGCGCGATCGCGATCGCCTTGCCCTACACCTGGGTGGGCGGCGAGCTGGGCTTCGTGCCGCTGCCCCACGCCTACTGGCCGCTCGTGGCCGCGCTCGTGATCGGCTACGCAGTGCTCACCCATCTGGTGAAGGCGTGGTTCGTGCGCCGCTGGGGGCTCTGAGACGCGCTCAGGGGAGCGGCGTGCGCTTGCTCATGTAGACGGTCACGCCGTCGCGGAACGGCTCCTCGCGATCGATGGCGTATCCGTGCCGCCGGTAGAGCTCGACGTTGCCGCTGAAGCGGGGGTTCGTGTAGAGGCGCAATTCCGGCAGGCCCCGGGCGGCGGCGACCCGCTCGGCATGCGCCAGGAGATGCCGCCCCAGTCCGCGCCGCTGGAAGGCGGGTGCGATGGCGACATTCTCGATCAGCAGATGGTCGCCCTCGTCCATCATCTCGATGAGGCCGCCCATCTCTGCTCCGACGAACAGCAGGTCGACGACGTGTTCGCGCACCGCGCGGTCGTAGTCCGCGACCATCGGCAGCGGCTCGCGCCCGATCAGCGGCACCCACTTGGCATAGGCGGCCCGCGTCAGGGCGCGCACGGCCGCGGCGTCGGCCGGCACGGCTCTGCGAATCGTCAGGCTGCTGCGGTCGAAGTCCTGCATTCTCCTGTTCCTTTCCAGCGATCGGGCAACAAAAAACCCGCCGGGTTGATCGGCGGGTGCGGGCGGCGAAGGGTGGGCCGCTGAGGGACGGGGCGGGGGCCTAGCGGTGGCTCGCTCCCCTCGCGCCTGTCGCCTCTGCGGCACACGGCATCGCCGCCGCGTTGCGACGTCGGAGTCGGGGGGCCGGTACCGGAGAGAAGGCGCTCATGGCGGAAGGATCGCGGCCGCCGGTCCTGCCGTCAAGCCGGCGCGAAGATATCGCCGTGCGCGGCGCGCTTCGCGGCTGCGGCCGCGGTGCCGCGCGGTGTGGCATAAGCCGGGTCGCGCTGCAGCGTCGGCAGCACCCGGTCGGCGAACAGGCGCAGGTTCTTCTCCGCCTCGTGGTGCGGCAGGTTGCCAAAGGAGAATTCAGCCACCAGATGCTCGAGCCCGGTCACCCTCTGCAGCTCGCCCAGCTGCTGCAGGCAGTCGTCCGGCGTGCCGACGATCTGGATCGAGACGTAGAAGTCGGTCGCCTTCTTGAGGTTGGCCGGATCCTTGAGCTTGGCGTAGGTCCTCGCCGTCTTGCCATAGGCCTCGTAGCCTTTGACCGCTGCGAGGTGCCCGTCGGAGAAATGGTAGTGATCGTCGATCGACTGCCATTTGCGGCCGAGATAGCGGAAGGCGCGCTCCTGTGCCTCCTCGCGGCTCTCGGCGCAGGAGATGTTGGTGAGGATGATCGGCGGCTTGGGCTCGAAGCCCGCGGCCTGGCCCATGGCCTGGAACTTGTCGATGTCCTCGCGGCACTTGCTCCATTCGTTCTGCATGATCAGCAGCATGCCGAAGCCGAGCTTGGCGATGATCTCGGCCGATTCGGGGCTCACGGAACTCGCATAGAAGCGGCGCTCGGGATTGGACATCGGCCGCGGCCGGATCGACATGCGCGGGATCTTGAAGAACTCGCCGTCATGCTCGAACGTCTCGTTCGCCAGCGCCTTGACGACGATCTGCGCGGCTTCCGCGAAGCGCGGCCGCGCCTCGCCCATGGGAATGCGGAAGCCCTCGTACTCCGTCGAGGCGGCGCCGCGGCCGAAGCCGAACAGGCAGCGGCCGCCGCACATGATGTCGAGCAGGGCGATCTGCTCGGCGACGCGGATCGGGTCGTGCCAGGGCAGGACGATCACGGCGGTGCCGAGCTGGATGCGCTTTGTACGACCGGCGTAGTAGGCGAGGAGCTGCGTCGGCGCTGGCGACATGGCGTAGCCGGTGAAGTGATGCTCGAGCGCCCACAGCGAATCGAAGCCCAGCGGCTCGACGAGGTCGCCGAGCGCGAAGTGTTCCTGCACCACGGCCACATCGGGCCGGCCGTGCTCGTGGAGCATGTTCATGGCGATGCCGACTTTCATGGCGTTCCTCCGTCTTGATTGGGAGGAAGTGTCGGCCCGTCCGCCAGCCCCGGCAAGCGCTCGGGGCGGCGCCACAGGTCCTGCGTTCGCGCTGTGAAAGGCGCGTCGGGTGGAGGCGCCTAGATCTTGAGCCCGCGCAGCAGCGCCACGGCGGCGGGCCGGGCCATGCCCTTCAGCTCTCGCTCACCGAGATCCTCGATGTCGGCGAGATCCTCGACGGCGGCGGCGAGACGGCCGCTCATCAGCACCTGCCCGTCGGCGGCCTCGGCACACAGGCGGGCGGCGAGGTTGATGACGGCGCCGATCGCCGTGTAGTCGAAGCGATCCTCGAAGCCGATGCGGCCCAGCGTGGCGTAGCCCTGGGCCATGCCGATGCCGAGCCCGAGCCGGTGGCCGCGCTTGATCCAGGCCGGCACCAGCGTTGCCACCGCGTCGCGCATCTCGAGCGCGAGCCGCGCGGCGCGCTGCGGCGCGTCCTCGCAGGGCAGGGGATCGTTGAAGAACACCATCATGCCGTCGCCGGTGAAACGGTCGAGCGTGCCCTCGTACTTACGGATCAACGGACCGACGGCGCCGTGATACTCGGCCAGCACCGCCATGATGTCCTCGGGCTCGGCGGTTTCGGAGAAGCCGGTGAAGCCGCGCAGGTCGCAGAACAGCGCCACGACCTCGCGCCGGTGGTTGTCGAGGATCGTCTCGTCGCCCGACGAGACGATCGCGTGGGCAAGCTGGGGCGCGAGGAAGCTGCGCAGCCGGCCCACGCGATGCAACTCGTCGACCTGGTCGCGGACCTTCGCTTCCAGCCCCTGGTTGAGGGTCTGCACCTCGTCGTGCAGGGCCTTGATGCGCAGCATGGCGCGCACGCGGGCGACCAGTGCGCCGTGGTCGATCGGCTTGGTGAGATAATCGTCGCCGCCGGCGTCGAGGCCCGCGACAATGTCCTTCGGCGTCGCCTTGGCCGTCACCAGGATCACCGGGATGAAAGGCAGCGACGGGTCGGTCTTCAGGCGCCGTACCACCTCCAGCCCGTCGATCTTGGGCATCATGATGTCGAGCAGGACCAGATCGGGCAGGTCCTCGCGCACTCGGATCAGCGCCTGTTCGCCGTCCTCCGCCACTACCACCTCGTAGCCGAGGCTGGTGAGGCGCATGCGCAGGATCTCGACATTGTCGGCGACGTCGTCGACGACGAGGATGCGGGCCGGGTCGCGCATTATCGCCCCGGACCGCAGGCTTCCCGCCTGCCCTTAACGTTTCGCCGCATCGTCGCGAGGCCGGCAATCACTTCAGGATCTCCCGTACCTTGGCCAGCATCTGACGCGGGCTGTAGGGCTTGGCGATGTAGCCGTCGCAGCCGGCCGCGCGCGCCTTCTCCTCGTCGCCCGACAGCGCATAAGAGGTCACGGCGATGACGGGAATGCCGGCCAGCTCCGGGTTTGCCTTGATGCGCCGTGTCGCCTCGTAGCCGTCCATCACCGGCATCTGGATGTCCATCAGGATCAGGTCGGGCTTGTGCTCGGCCGCCCTCGCGACGCCTTCCGCCCCGTTATGGGCCTCGACCATGTCGTAGCCCGCCATGCCGAGGAGATCGCGCAGGATCTGGCGATTGTCCTCGGTGTCCTCGACCACGAGTATCTTCTTGCTCATTCGGCCGCGTCCTTGATCGGGGTGGCGTTGGTCGGAATGGTGATCTTGAAGGTCGAGCCCTTGCCGACCGCGGACTCCACGGTGATACGGCCGCCATGCAGCTCGACGATCTTGCGCGAGATCGAGAGCCCGAGGCCGGTGCCGCCCTTCTTGCGCGTGCTCGAATTGTCGACCTGCTGGAACTCGTCGAAGATCTTGGCCTGATCCTCAGGTGCGATGCCCGGCCCGGTATCGACGACGGAGATCTCGAACCGGTCTCCGATCTCGACGGCGCGGATCAGCACGCTGCCTTCGTCGGTGAACTTGATGGCGTTGCCGACGAGGTTGAGCAGCACCTGCGAGAGCCGGCGGGCGTCGCCCTGGCCCATCGGCAGGCCCGGCGCGACCGCCGTCTCGAGCGCGAGTTTCTTGGTGCGGGCCAGCGACTCGGTGGCGGCGACGACCGTACCCACCATGTCGGCCACGCTGTACTCCTCGATCGCGAGCACGAGCTGGCCGGCCTCGATCTTGGACAGGTCGAGCACGTCGTTGATGAGGCCGAGTAGGTGCCGGCCGTTGCTCTGCACGCGCTCCAGCACGCCCTGCGCCTTTTCCGGAATGTCGCCGTAGAGGCCGTCGGCCATCATCTCGGTGTAGCCGATGATGGCGTTGAGCGGCGTGCGCAGCTCGTGGCTCATGTTGGCGAGGAACTGCGACTTGTGCTGGCTGGCGAGCTCGAGCTGGCGGCTCTTCTCCTGGATCTCGGTGAACAGGCGTACGTTCTCGATGGCGATGACCGCCTGCGCGGCGAAGGCTTCCAGCAGCTGGATCTGGCGAAGTGTAAATGGCCGGGCTTCGGTCTTGCGCAGCCCGATGGCGCCGATGGCATGGCCCTCGCGCAGCATCGGGGCGTCGAGTGCCGCCTTGAAACCCCACTGCGCGCCCATGCGCAGGGCGGTCGCGAACTCGACAGGATCGAGCGCCGGGATGTCGGGGAAATGCACGGTGACGCCGTCAAGGATGGCGCGGCCGGGTGAGGTATCCCGCAGCAGCGGATGGTGCTCCTGCTCGGTCCAGGGCATCGGCCCCTCATGGGCGGCGCCGATCCAGCTGTTGCCCTCGCGCAGGATGATCACGGCATCCTCGGCGCCGCAGAACCGAACCGCGGCCGTGGCGACCGCTGCCAGCACGGGACCGACATCCGTCGGCGACTGCGAGATCACATGCAGGATCTCGGCGGTGGCCGTCTGCTGTTCCAGTGATTCGCGCAGCTCGGTGAAGAGGCGGACATTCTCGATGGCGATCACCGCTTGGGCCGCGAATGTCTCGAGCAACTGAATCTGTCGCGGCGTGAACGGGCCGACTTCCTTCTTGATCAGCAGCAGGGAGCCGACGGCCTCGCCCTCGCGCAGCATCGGCGTCGCCAGCAGGGAACGAAAGCCGAGCTGGCGTGCCAGTTGCTGGCCCATTGGGTATGCGGCCTGATCGAGCGCCAGAATATCCGGCACGTGGACGGTTTGATTGTCGAGGATCGCCCGGCCCATGACGGTCGTGCGGTCGAGTGGGTCGCGTGTGCCGATCGTCTCCTGCAGCTCCGACGCGGCGTCGCCCGCGGCGCGGACGATCTCCGATCCTTCGCGCAGAATGACGCCGACATTGTCGGCGCCGCACACGCGCCGGGCCGCCGCCGCGACGGCATCGAGCACGGGTTGAACGTCCGTGGGGGACTGCGAGATCACCCGCAGGACCTCGGCGCTGGCGGTCTGCTGTTCCAGCGATTCGCGCAGCTCGGTGAACAGGCGCACGTTCTGGATGGCAATGACGGCCTGGGCGGCGAAGCTTTCGAGGAGCTCGATCTGTCGCGGCGTGAAGGCGCCGGCGGCGGCCTTGCGCAGGACGACGGCGCCGATCGCTTCCCCCTCGCGCAGCATCGGCGCGGCAAGGGCCGCATTGAAGCCGTGCTCGCGAGACACACGCTGCGCCGTGGCGAACTCGGTCGGATCGAGGGCGGAGATGTCGGGAAAATGCACCGTGTGGGCTTCGAGGATGGCGCGTCCCGGCGCGGTCTCGCGGTTCAGCGCGTAGCGCCGGCCGATATCGCCGGGCATGCGGCCCTCATGGCCGGCGGCCATCCAGTCGTCGCCTTCGCGCAGGCCGATGACGACATCCTCGGCGCCGCAGAAGCGCAGTGCCGCTTTGGCCACCGCTTCCAGCACCGGACCGACGTCGGTCGGCGATTGCGAGATGACGCGCAGCACCTCGGCGCTGGCGGTCTGTTGTTCCAGCGACTCGCGCAGCTCGGTGAAGAGCCGCACGTTCTCGATGGCGATGACGGCCTGCGCGGCAAAGGTCTCGAGAAGCTCGACCTGGCGCGGCGTGAAGGCGCCGGGCTCGGTCTTGCGCAACACGATGACGCCGATCGCCACGCCGTCGCGCAGCATCGGAGCGACCAGGTTGGCCCGCCACTTGTGCTGTCGCGCGAGCGCGATGGCGGCGGCGTACTCGGTCGGATCGAGCGCCTCGATGTCGGGCGTGTGGATCGTGCGGCCGTCGACGATGGCGCGGCCGGTCGTGCTGGAGCGGTCGAGCGGCCGGCGCTCGCCGACCCAGGCCGTGAGCGGCCCCTCGTGCGCCGCGCCGATCAGGGATTCGCCGTCGCGCAGGACGATGGCGGCATCCGTCGCGCCGCAGAAGCGGCGGGCGGCGTTCGCCACCACCTGCAGCACCGGCGTCACGTTGGTGGGCGATTCGGAGATCACGCGCAGGATCTCGGCGGTCGCGGTCTGCTGGTCGAGCGACTCGGTCAGCTCGCGCGTGCGGTCTTCGACCCGCTGCTCCAGGGTGGCGTAGGACTGCTCCAGCGCCTCGGCCGAATGGTTGAACTGCTCGGCGAGCGACTCCAGCTCGTCGCCGGTCTTGACCGACAGGCGATGCCGGAACTCGCCGCCGCCGATGCGCTGCGCGCCGGCCTGCAGGGCGCGGATCGGAATGACCATGCGCCGCGCCAGCAGCGCGCCGGCGAGGCCTGCGATCAGCAGGCCCACCACCAGCAGGGCGAGCGCGCGCAGGCCGGTCGCGATCACCGGTTCCTGTGCTTCGGAAAGCGGCAGCTCGACGAAGACCAGCCAATGGAGGCCGGGAATGGCCGCATGCGCCGACAGCACCGGCACGCCGGCGCGATTGGTGGCGTCGACCGGCCCGGTGTCGCTGCCCTTGGGCGCGAGGGCAGCGGCCACCTGGGCGAGCTTGCTCATGTCGGTGCCGCGCAGCACCAGCGAGATGTCGGGATGCGCGACCAGGCGGCCAAGCTGGTCGACGACGTAGGCATAGCCCTCATGCCCGACCTTGATCTGCGAGATGACGTCCCAGATCAGCTTCAGGTTGACCTCGGCCACGGTGACGCCGCTGCGGCCGCCATGCGCCACTGCCATGGTCATGTACGGTTCGCTCTCCTTGCGGAAGTAGACGGGACCGAAATAGACCTTGTTCTTCATCGCCTCGGCGAAGGCCGGGTCCTGGGAGCGGTCGGTGCCGGCGCCGACCACGTCCATGGAAAGCCGCGATACCCGGAGCTGCTCGTGGCCCTGCCGGTCGAGCTGCACCAGCTCGGTGATGGCCGGCACCTGCCGCAGCAGCCGGACATAGTCGAAGCGGCGCTGGTCGACGGGCAGCGATGCCCACTGCGGATGCGCCACCCAGCCGATCTGCTGCTCGATGCCGCGCACGAACGCCTCGATCTGGCGCGCGGCCGATTCGGCCTTCTCGCGCTGCACCTCGATCGAAGCGCGCTGGTTGTCCTGATAGACGAAGTAGAGGTCGAGCGCGGCGTTGATGACCAGCACGCCGGTCACCAGACCGACGAACAGCGTCACGTACTTGAGGAACAGGCCGCGCTTCACCCGATCACCTCGTCGGCGCGCGCGAGGAACAGGGGCGAGAGCGCGATGCCGAGCGCCTTCGCGGTGGTCTGGTTCACGACCAGCTCGAACTGCGTCGCCTGCTGCACCGGAATGTTCGCAAGCGGCACGCCCTTGATCAGCCTGTCGACGTCGGCCGCGAGCGCCCGTGCCATCGCCGCCTGGTTGGCGCCGTAGGAGAGCAGGCCGCCGGCTTCGACGAACTCGCGCCGGAACGAGATCGCCGGCAGGCGGGCCTTGAGGGCGGCCGCGGCGGCGGCGGCGATGCCGAGGCTCGGCTGGATCAGCACGCCGTCGAGCCCGCGCCGGGCCATCGTCTCCAGGGCCGGCGCCACGTCCTCGGGGCCGCCGACCGGCACGGGCACGGCCTCGATCCTCTCGGCGCGCGTCACGTTCTCGACTTCCTGCCGGAGCGGCACGTGAAAGGGATCGAGCGCATTGAGGAGGATGCCGAACAGGCGCGTCGAGGGCTTGATCTCGTGGAAAAGCTGGACCGCCTTGCCGGCGAGCGCGGAACTCTGGCTGAAGATGCCGGTGATGTTGCCTTCGGGTCGCGCCAGGTTGGTGACCATGCCGGTTTCGGGCACGGCGCCGTAGAAGACGATGGGGATCCTGGAGGTGGCGCGCTTGGCGGCGGCGAGGGCGGGCGCCAGGATCGCGACCAGCACATCGACCTTGAGGCGCACGAGATCGGCGGCCAGGGAATCGAGCCGGCTGCCGGCGGCGGTTGCGGCGCGATATTCGATGGCGATGGTGCGGCCCTCGACATAGCCGAGCCCGGCCAGGGCGGTGCGGAAGAAGGACCAGACCGGCTCGGGATCGCCCGTGACCAGGAAGCCGACGCGCGGCATCGCAGCGGCTCGGGCCGGCAGTGCCGCCGCCGAGGACGCCAGTGCGAGGAGCGCGCGCCGCTTCATTCGAGCACTTGGTCGGCGCCGCCGAGGATGTCGGCCGGGATGCTGAGGCCCAGCGCCTTCGCGGCCGAGAGATTGACCACGAACTCGAAGCGCGACGGCTGCATGACCGGCAGGTCCGCGGGCGGCGTTCCCTTCAGGATGCGGCCGACATAGACACCGGCCTGGCGGTAGCTGTCGGCGAAATTGGTCCCGTAGCTCATCAGGCCGCCGCGTTCGGCGTATTCGCGCTGGGTGTAGATCGTCGGCACCTTGTACTGGGCGGCGAAGCGGACGAGTTCGGTGCGGAGGCTGTTGAAGTAGGTGTCTTGGCCGACGACGAGGCCGGCGAGGCGCTCGCGTGCCGCCTGGGCGAAATCGGGCTCGAAGTCCGTCACCGTGCTCGCCTCGAGGATCTCGAGCCGTCGATTGAGGTGGTGCGCCGCCGTCTTGAACTCGTCCACCTGCAGCTTCGCGTCCGGATAGTTCGGATTGACCAGGGCGCCGATCGCACGGTTGCCCGGCACGAGGCGGCTGATGATCTCCAGGCGCTTGGCCTCCAGGGACGAGCCGAGCAGGCTCACCCCGGTGACGTTGCCGCCGGGGCGGCTCAGGCTGGCCACGAGTCCGGTGCGGATCGGATCGGCCGCGCTCACGAACACGATCGGAATGGTGGATGTGGCCTGCTTTGCCGCCTTGGCGGGATCGCTGCCGCCGGCTGCCAGGATGGCGTCGACCTTCTGCGCCACCAGCTCGCGGGCGAGCGGCAGCAGCCGTTCCTCGTGGCCCTCGGCGGTGCGGATCTCGATCCTGATGTTGCGGCCCTCGACGAAGCCCTGCTCCTTCAGGCCCTGGCGAACGGCGTCCACGAAGGGCGCCATGTAGGTGCCGGAAAAGGGATGGAGGTAGCCGAGGACCCGCATCCTCCCGGACTGGGCCTTGGCGGCCGACGGCGCGAGAAGCGTCGCGCCCAGCAGGGAAGTCAGTGTACGCCGCCTCATCCGATCACCTCTTTTGCGCCCGCGGCAATCGAGGCGGCGGCTTCTGCCCGCGCTCCCCCAGGGATCGGCCGGGGCGACACGAACCGCCTGCGCCCACCGCTCTTCGCCCCTTGCCTCATCCCCGTTCCCCGCAATCGCGACGCAGTCTACAGGCCGTCTTGGCGTCGTCCACTTGTCGGACGGACATGTCTGCCGACATGCATACGGACTGAAGCACGCACCGCTCGTTCGCTTCGAGGCCGGATACCCGCGCGGGCGGCAGGGCGATGGCGGGCTGCACGCGATGCCGTCTCATTCGATCACTTCGCTGGCGAGCGCGAGCAGCGAGGCGGGGGCCGTGAGTCCGAGCGCCCGCGCCGTGCCGAGGTTCACGACCAGTTCGAAGTGTGTCGGTTGCACGATCGGCAGATCGCCGGGGCGTGCCCCTTTCAGGATCCGGCCCGCATAGACGCCGGCCTGCCGATAGCCGTCGGCAAGGCTTGCGCCGTAGCTCATCAGGCCGCCGGCGGCCGGGAACTCGCGGATGTGATAGATCGCCGGAATGCCGAAGCGGCTCGCGAGGGCTATGAGCCGGCCCCGCTGCGAATCGAAGAACGGATCGTTGCCGACCACGAGCGCGCCCGCACGGGCGGATGCTGCGGTCGCGAAAGCCGGTTCGAACTCGGCTTCCCTGCTCGCCGCCAGGAACAAGAGGTGTTTGCCCAGGCTGCGCGCGGCCGCCTGCACGCTCTGCTTCTGGGCCTCGGCCTGCAGTTCGTTCGGGTTGAGCAGCACGGCGACAACGTCGGCTTTCGGCGCCATCTCGCAAATCAGCTCCAGCCTCTTTCCGCCCAGGTCGGCGCTGATCAGGCTGACTCCGGTGATGTTCCCGCCCGGTCGGTTGATGCTGGTGACGAGCCCGGCGCGAACGGGATCGGATCCGACGAAGACGATGGGGATGGTCGACGTCGCAGCCTTCGCCGCCAGCGCCGACGGCGTCGAACCGACGGCAACGATGATGGCAACGCGGCGCTCGACGAGTTCCCTCGCCAGCACCGGCAGGCGATCGTAGGCGCCTTCAGCCCATCGCGATTCGATCGTGAGATTCTGGCCCTCGATGTATCCGCTCTCGGCCAGGCCCTGCCGCAGGCCCGCGACATGGGCCGCCGATTCCGCCGGCGCCCGCGAGCTCAGCAGGCCCACGACGGGCGCCGTCGGCTGCTGTGCGCGTGCGCCGAGAGGCGACAGCGCGGTCCCGGCCAGGAGCGTCGCCAGCGTCCGTCGTTTCATGGCGCGCGCTCCGTCCGTCGACGTGCGCATGTCCTGCTCGCCGCGGCAGAAAGCACGGCGGCATTTGCCCCCTGCGTCATTCCCAACCCCGGAAATCGACGGCCAGTCTACAGGCCGCCTCGGCATCGTCCACCCGGTCATCCATGGGGAGCGCGTATCCGGCGCCATGCGCCTCTCCCGAAATCCCGGGCCTTCGCTCAGCCCAGCGCCCCCTGGGCGCGCAGCCTGTCGATGTCGGCCGGTCCGTAGCCGAGCTCTCCCAGGATCTCGTCCGTATGCGCGCCGTGGTCCGGCGCCGGGCCGGGCACGGTGGGGGCGGGCGCGAAGGAAAGGCGGATGGGCGCGGTGATGGTGCGCGGCATCTCCGCCACCGCGCTCTGCACGACGGCGCCGTTGGCGACGGCCTGCGCGTCCTCCGGCACGTCGCGCAGCACGCCCAGCAGGCCGAAGGTGATCTCGTGCCGGCGCAGGCGGGTGCGCCACTCCGGCCACGGCCGCGCGGCGAAGATCGGATCGAGGATCGCGGCAAGCTCGGTCGCGTGGGCGCGCCGCAGGTCGGTCGTCTGGAAGCGCGGGTCCTCGAGCAGGTCGGGCCGCTCCATCGCCGCGCACAGCTCGGGCCACAGCTTCTCCTCGCGCACGATGGTGAGCTGGATCCAGCGGCCGTCGGCGGTGCGGTACTGGTTGGCGAGCGCGCTGCGCGGCGTGGTGCGCGGCGGACGCGGCGCGACGAAGGCGCCGAGCAGGGCGCCCTGCGCCAGGAGCGCGTTGGACCACAACCCGCCCGCGTGCAGCGACGTCGACACCTCGCTGCCCTCGCCGGTGCGCGCGCGATGGAGCAGGGCCATGCTGATGGCGGCGAAGAGGTTCATGCCGGCCATCTGGTCGCCCTGCGCCGGCAGCGAGAAGGCGGGCGGCCCGCCTTCGTAGGTGAGCGCGTCGAGCAGGCCGGAGCGGGCGAAGAAGGCGGTCGAGTCGAAGCCCGGCTGTTCGGCGTCCGGCCCCTGCTCGCCGTAGCCCGTCATCGAGGCGTAGATCAGGCGCGGGTTGAGCGGCGCCACGTCGGCGTAGCGCATGCGCAGGCGCTCGCGCACCTTGAGCGGGAAGTTCACCACCATCACGTCGGCTGTCGCGACCAGCCGGTCGAAGACGCCGCGCCCCTCGGCATGCTTGAGGTCGAGCACCATCGCGCGCTTGTTGCGGTTGACGAGGTGCCAGCAGAAATTCACCGGATGCTGCGGGATCGAATGCGCCTGGCCGAGCTTGCGCTGGGGGTCGCCTTCGCCGGGCGGCTCGATCTTGATCACCTCGGCGCCGTAATCGCCCATCACCGTGGTCGCGACCGGTCCGGCGATGAAGCTCGCCAGGTCGAGCACCCGCAGTCCCTGCAGCGGCAATTGTCCGCCCATTGATGTTTTCCTCCCAAACTCGTACAGGCGAGCCTACCCCATGGCTGGAAGCTGGCGAAATCCCTGGATCGCTGCGGGCCTGATCGCGCTGCTCGCGGTCGGCGCGGCGGCATTGCCTTCGATGGGCTGGACCTCGGCGCTCGCCGTGCTGCTGGGCCTGGCGGGCGTCGTGCTGCTGCACGGCAATGTCTGGCGCAGCGGCGCGCTGCTGTTCGCCGCGGTCGCGGTGGCCGTGGGCCTGCTCGACCTGTTCGCAGGTCTTCTCGCACCGGCCGCGCACGGTGTCGGCCTCGTGAAGACAGCCGAGCCGGTCGACTGGCTGATGCCCGATCCCGACCTCGGCTACAGCCCGCGCCCCGACACGAAGGTCGTCGCCACCTCGACCTACGACGGCGCTACCGTATTCCGCGTCACCTATACGATCGACGACAGGGGCACGCGCCGCAGCCCGCCCGCGCCGGCCGGCGCCGACACCTACCTGTTCCTGGGCGAATCGTTCATGTTCGGCCAGGGCGTCGGCGACGACGAGACGCTGCCGGCGCAGTTCGCCCGGGCCAACGACGGCAAGGTGCGGACAATCAACTTCTCGGCGCCGGGCTATGCGCCCAACCAGCTCGTGCGCGCCGTCGAGACCGGCCGCCTCGATTTCCTGAAGGGCGAGCCCATCAAGGCGGCAGTGACCTGGATCATCCCCGCCGACATGTCGCGCGTCACCGGCGACGAGTCGTGGCTGGCCTCCTCGCCGCGCTACCGGCTCGAGGACGGCGTGCCGCGCTTCACCGGATCGTTCTCGCAGTACCGGTGGAGCCATCCGCTCGCCGGGCTGCGCTACGTCGCCGACCAGAACTTCCCCTTCATCGCCGCGATCGGCCTGCAGCAGCGGCAGGAGGCGCAGGCGGCGCTGTTCTCGGCGCTGCTGGTGCGGCTGCAGCAGCTGGTGCGCGAGAGGCTGAATGCGCCGCTGCTGGTGCTCTACAGCTGGCCCGACGAGACGACGCCGGCGAACCCGGGCGAGCCCGTGGAGACGCGCAAGGCGCTGGTGAAGATCCTGGCAGGCCTGCGCGCGCGCGGCCTGTCCCTGATGTCGGCCGAGAAGCCGACCTGGGGCAACGACCTGTCGAAGATCGTCATTCCCCACGACGGCCATCCGACCGCGTTCGCCAACGCGCTCGTCGCCACGGCCCTGAAGGAGCGGCTGCTGGCGCCATGAACGGACCGGACCGCCTTGCCCCCATGCGGCAGCTCGACCGTCCCGCGCCGCGGGTCGAGATCGAGCGCCGCCCCGACGGCGTGCTGGTCCTGTCCGCCGGCCGGGCGCTGCCGGCCGACTATCCGCTGATCATCGACCGCCTGCAGGCCGCCGCCGAACGCCGGCCGCAGGTGACGTTCCTCGCCGAACGCCGCGGCCCGCAGCGCCAGTGGCAGCGTCTCACCTATGCCGAGGCGTGGGCGCAGACGGGCGCGATCGCCTCGTGGCTGATCGCGCAGGGCTTCGGCCCCGGCGGCCCGCCGATCGCGATCCTGTCCGACAACAGCCTCGAGAACGCGCTGCTGCTGTTCGGGGCCCAGCGGGCGGGCGCGCTGGTGGCGCCGCTGTCGCCCAACTACGCGCTGACCGGCGCGAAGACCGGCGACTTCAGCCGCTTCGATCATGCGATGGCGCTGGTCGAGCCGGCGCTGGTGTTCGCCCAGGACTCGCGCGCCTACGGTCCCGCCCTCGACCGCGCCGCCGCGCGCGGCGCCCGCCTCGTCACGGTGGACGGCGGCCGCGGCCTCGCCTTCGCCGCGCTGGCCAACACCTCGATCGACGCCGCGGTGGCGGAGCGGCGGATGCATATCCGCCCCGACACGCCGGCCAAGATCCTGTTCACTTCCGGCTCGACCGGATTGCCCAAGGGTGTGCTCAACACCCACGGCAATCTCGCCGCCGCGATCGAGATGATCCGCGCCGTCGGCGAGCCGCTCGACGAGAGCCGCGTCTCCGTCACGCTCGACTGGCTGCCCTGGCATCACACCTGGGGCGGCAACTCCAACCTCAACGCGGTCGTGCGCGTGGCGGGCTCGCTCTACATCGACGGCGGCCGGCCCATCCCCGGCCGCTTCGACGAGACGATCGAGAACCTGCGCGAGCTGTCGCCGTCGTCTTTCGGCTCGGTGCCGGCCGCCTATCCGCTGCTGCTGGAGGCGCTGGAGCGCGACGCCGACCTGCGCCGCGCCTTCTTCAGGAACATGCGCGCGCTGGGCTATGGCGGCGCGCTGTTGCCGCAGGAGAGCTTCGACCGCCTGCAGGCGACGGCGACGGCGGAACTCGGCGAGCGCCTGCCGTTCGGCGCCGGCTGGGGCATGACCGAGACCACCAGCACCGGCTTCATGGTCTACTGGAACGTCGATCGCGCCGGCCTGCTCGGCCTGCCGCAGCCCGGGATGCAGGCCAAGCTGGTGCCGGTCGGCGACCGCTACGAAGTGCGCGTCAGGGGCCCCAACGTGATGGCGGGCTATTACCGCAATCCCGAGGCCACCGCCGAGGCGTTCGACGAGGAAGGCTTCTTCCGCACTGGCGACGCCGCGCGCTGGGTCGATCCCGGGCGGCCGGAGGCGGGCATCCTGTTCGCCGGCCGCGTCGCCGAGGAGTTCAAGCTCGCCTCGGGCACCTGGGTCCGTGCCACCACGCTGCGCCCGCAGCTCCTCGATGCGCTGCAGCCCTATGTGCGCGAGCTGGTGATCGCCGCGCCCGACCGGCCGTGGCTGGGCGCGCTGGTGTGGCTCGATCCCGCCACGCTGGCCGCCGCCGACTGGCGCGCCGCGCTGGCGTCGAAGCTTGCCGCCTTCAACGCCCGCGCCGGCGGATCGAGCGGGCGCGTCGAGCGCCTGCTGCCGCTCGCCGAGCCGCCCTCGGCCGCCGAGGGCGAGGTGACCGACAAGCGCTCGCTCAACACCCGCCGCGTGCTGGAGCGCCGCGCTGCCGACCTGGCGCGCCTCTATGCCGAGCCGGCCGACCCCGAGGCGATCCTGCCGGCGGGCGGCTGATCGCCTTCCCGGGGGCTGTCCCCGATCCTCTGTCCCAGCGGGCTGGGACGGCTCCGATGCCGCTGCCATCGGCCTTTTCGCGCTTCTGTCCCGCCGTCCCCGGTGTCCCGTCCTGTCCCGGCTGTCCCGGCTGTCCCGGGCGTCCCGCCTGTCCCACGCCGGGCTGGCGTCATTTCGTGAAGGAGTCTCCGATGAGCGACCGCTTTGTCGTGATTTCCGGCTGTTCCGGCGGCGGCAAGTCCACGCTGCTGGCCGAGCTGCAGGCCCGCGGCCATGCCGTCGTCGAGGAGCCGGGCCGGCGCATCGTCCGGCAGGAGCGGGCAGCCGGCGGCTCGGCGCTTCCCTGGTCCGACCTGGCGGCCTTCGCGCGCCGCGCGATCGGCCTGGCGCTGGCCGACCGGGACGCGGCCCGCGCCCGGTCGGGATGGGTGTTCTTCGACCGCGGGCTGATCGATGCCGCGTCGGCGCTGGAGGCCGTCACTGGCGAAGCGGTGCTGAAGGCCCTGGCGGCCGCGCACCGCTATCACCGACGGGTCTTCCTGGCGCCGCCGTGGCCGGAGATCTACGCGACCGACGCCGAGCGACCGCACGGCCTCGACGCCGCGCTCGCCGAGTACCGGCGCCTCGAGAGCGTCTTCCCGGCGCTGGGCTACGAGGTGGTGCTGCTGCCCAAGGTCCCGGTTTCCACCCGCGCCGACTTCGTCCTCGATATCCTGTCGACCTGATCGGCGGCGAAGGCGCAGGCGGTAGCGACCGGAATCGTCGTTTCACCGCGGCTCGTGGCAAAACGGCTCCAGGAGAGCCCCAAGCCATGCAGCCCGAATTCCCGCCCGCCCATCCGCTGATGCCGCCGATCTATGCCGCCGCGGAACTGCTCACGGCCGCGCTGCCGCCGCGCGAGGCGATCGTGGAGCCAATCCTCGCCCGCGAGGGGCTCGCCATGCTCTACGGGCCGCGCGGGCTGGGAAAGACCTTCGTCGCGCTCGGCCTCGCCTGGGCCGCCGCCGCGGGCGGCCGCTTCCTCAGGTGGCAGGCGAGCCGGCCGCATCGCGTGCTCTATGTCGACAGCGAGATGCCGGCCGCCGACATGAGCCGGCGCCTCGACATGCTGGGCTCGGCGCCGCCGGGCCTCTCCTTCATGATGGCCTCGCTCAGCCCCGCCGGCCTGCTCGATCTCGGCAAGCCGGACGGCCAGCGCGGCTTCGAGCGCTGCTGGGGCCCCCATCCGCCCGAGCTGCTGGTGCTCGACAACCTCTCCAGCCTGGTCGGCCTGCGCAGCGGCGATCCCGACAGCTGGAACACGCTGCAGGCGTGGCTGCTCGGCCTGCGCCGGCGCGGCATGGCGGTGCTGCTGGTCCATCACGCCGGCAAGGACGGCACGCAGCGCGGCACCAGCCGGCGCGAGGACGTGCTCGACCTCGTGCTGGCGCTGCGCCGACCCGCCGACTACGCGCCCGACCAGGGCGCCCGCTTCGAACTGCATTTCGAGAAGGCGCGCGGCCTGCACGGCGAGGCGGTGGCGCCGTTCGAGGCGCGCCTCGTCACCGACGGCACCGGCCTCGCGCG
>JAFEFG010000027.1 GCA_018240685.1 Pseudomonadota bacterium
GGTGTTCGAGAAGTGCGGAAACAGGTAGGGCAGCTCGGACGAGTGCACCGCGCCCATCTCGAAGCCGGGATCGGCCGTCACCGGCGGCGCATTGCGATCGGCGAACTCGAATTGATAGACGGGGACGAACCTGGCCAGCATCTTGCCGGTCTGCTGGTAGATGCAGTTGTTGATGCCGACATCGGCCCGGAAGTCCGAGTAGACGGTGCCGAGCGCGGCGGGCGGCGAGGAATAGTTGGCCAGCGGATATTCCCGCAGGACCGCATCGGTGTTGCTGCCGTAGACGCTCTGCAGGTGGTCGCGGTAGTTGCCCTTCGTGATCGCGTTGCCGGCCTGGACGTCATAGGCGACGTAGAGCCTGAGCTCGTCGCGGGTGCCGCCGTTGATCGCCGGCACCTGGACGAATTTCCCGGCGGCGAGCGCTTCTTCGCCCTGCAGCGGCACGGTCCTGGCGCCGATGACCGGCATGTAGGTCACGATGCTCTCGCTGCCCACCTTGGCGCCGGCCTGCAGCAGATCCTCGACCGGCTTGGCCCTGAGACAGGCCAACGCGGTCGCTGCGTCGTTGCAGCCGACGAGCGCGGCGACCTTCTCGCCGATCTTCTGGCCGTCGGCGACGCTGGGCAGCGGCGTGGCGCAGCCGGCGCTCTGGATGATCGCCCTGTTGAACAGGCCTCGGGTCTCGTCCGGTGCGATGAGGTGCATGCAGACCGATGCCGCCCCGGCGGATTCGCCGGCGAGCGTGATGTTGTCCGGGTCGCCGCCGAAGGCCGCGATGTTGCGCTTCACCCACCGCAGGGCGAGCCGCTGATCGAGGAGCCCGTAGCCGCCGTTGTAGTCGGCAGCGAAGGCGGGATGCGCCATGAAGCCGAAAACGCCCAGCCGGTAATTGAGCGAAACGACGACGGCGTCGCCAGCCTTGGCGATCGCGTCGAGCGGGTAGAGCGAGCTCGATCCGCCGACGAAGGCGCCGCCATGGATCCAGACGAAGACCGGCCGCCGGCCGGGTGACGCTGCAGGCGCGGCGGGCATCGTGACGTTGAGAGAGAGGCAGTCCTCCTGATCGCTGGCCTCCGTGAGACCGTAGCGGCTCACCTGCGGGCAGGCGTTGCCGTACTTGGTCGCGTCGAGGACGCCGGCCCAGGCCTTTGCCGGCTGGGGTGGCTGCCAGCGGCGTTCGCCGACAGGAGGAAGCGCGTAGGGAATTCCCTTGAACTCGGCGACACCGTCGTGGGCGACGCCGCGGAGCTGGCCGAGATCGGTGGTGACGACCGGGCCGTCGGCCGCCAGCGCGGAGGAGGCCGACAGGCAGATGGTCGCCGATAGAGCGGCTGAAACGACGGCAGCCCAGTGCCGCCTTGTCTGTCTTGCACTCATGGCACGCGATGCTCCCAACTCGAACGTGGGGCGGGATTGTTGCATCCCGCCGCAAGAAGCGCGGACATCCGCGCTTCATCAATGGATAAATCGGCGTCCATATCTGCGCTATAGTTCATTCATGACAGACACAGTCTTGCCGGACCGGCTTTCCACCAATCCCAAGAGTCCCTTTTACGACGAGGCGCTGCTCCAGAAGGGCATCGGCATCAAGTTCGACGGCGAGGAGAAGACCAACGTCGAGGAATACTGCATCAGCGAGGGCTGGATCCGCGTTGCCGTCGGCAAGACGGTGGATCGCAAGGGCAATCCGCTCACCATCAAGCTGAAGGGCAAGGTCGAGCCCTACCTGCAGAAGTAGAGACGGAGCGGGGGGGACACCATGCACAGCCATACGCTTGCCGACTGGCGCCACGACCACGTTTTCCTGGGCGCCTCACATGAGCGCAACGAGAGACGCACCTGGCTGGTGGTCGGCCTGACCGCCGTGATGATGGTGGCCGAGATCGTGGGTGGCAGCGTGTTCGGCTCGATGGCGCTGCTGGCCGACGGCTGGCACATGTCGACCCATGCCGGGGCGCTCGCCATCGCCGCCCTGGCCTACCGCTACGCGCGCACGCATGCCCGCGATCCGCGGTTCGCTTTCGGCACCGGCAAGCTTGGCGACCTGGCGGGCTTCAGCAGCGCGATCGTGCTGGCGATGATCTCGCTCCTGATCGGCTACGAGTCGGTGGGCCGCCTGTTCGAGCCCGTTTCGATCCACTATGGCGAGGCGACGGCCATTGCCGTCGTGGGGCTCCTGGTCAATCTGGCGAGCGCGTGGCTGCTCGGCGCCGAGCATGGCCACGATCATCACGGTCCCGCGTCTGCCCACGGCGACGACCACCACCATCATCATCACGATCACCATGGTCCTAGCGGTCACGGTCACGCCCATGGACACCACCATCACGACCACAACCTGCGGGCCGCCTACTGGCATGTGCTGGCCGATGCCCTGACGTCCGTGCTGGCGATCGTGGGGCTGCTGGCCGCCCGCTTCTACGGCTGGAACTGGCTGGATCCCGTCATTGGCATCGTCGGCGCCGCGGTCATCGCGCATTGGTCATGGGGGCTGATCCGCGACGCGGGCGCCGTGCTGCTGGATGTGGCGCCCGACCGCGCACTGGGCGAGGCCATTCGGCGGCGCCTCGAAGTCGGCGAGGATCGCATCGCCGATCTCCATGTCTGGCGTTTGGGCCCCGGCCATCATGCCGCGATCGTCTCGCTGGTGTCGCATGAGCCCGAGGCGGCGCAGCACTACAAGGACCGCCTGGGCGATCTGGCGCAGCTCAGCCACGTCACGGTGGAAGTCCATCGCTGCGCCGGCCCGCACTGATCGCCGCCGCGATCGTCCGGCGGCATCCCATGTCCTCCTGGCCGCCGCTCAGGCGGCCGCGGCGTCGATGAACATTGCCAGAGCGACGTCCTTGTCGGTCACGCCACCGGCATCGTGGGTGGAGAGCAGGATCTCGACGCGATTGTACACATTCGACCATTCGGGATGGTGATCGGCCTTCTCGGCCGCCAGGGCGACGCGCGTCATGAAGCCCCAGGCCTGGTTGAAATCGGCGAACGTGAAGCTCTTCTGGATCGCATCGCGGCCCGCGACCTCGGTCCAGCCGCGGAGGCTGGCCAGGGCCTCGTTTCGCGCCGTGCCGGTCAACTTCGTCATCGTCTTCTCCTCACAGGGACCCCGAATGGTCCAAAGCTTGCCTCATCGCATCTGCACAGCCTAGGCTGACCGGATCAACAGGAGGCATTCGTGAAACTTACCCGCCGTTCCGCGCTGCTCGCAGCAACCTCGCTCGCAGTCGCTCCCTCTGCCGCCCGGGCCGACAAGGCTTCCGACACGCTGCGCATCCTGTTCCTCGACGCCGTGCCGAACATCGACATGTATTTCAACAGCCAGCGCACCGGGCTGATCCTCGCCCACCATGCCTGGGACATGCTGGTACACCGCGATCCGGCAACCTTCGAGATCAAGCCGTCGCTGGCGACCGAATGGAAGTTCACCGACGATACCACGCTCGACCTGACGATCCGCCAGGGCGTGAAATTCCACGACGGCAGCCCGCTCACGGCGGAAGACGTGGTCTATACGATGAACATGGCGGCGAATCCGGCCAGCAAGGTCGCGACGCCCAGCAACTACGCCTGGATCGACAAGGTCGAGAAGACGGGCGACTTCGCCGTCAGCATCAAGATGAAGAAGCCGACGCCGGCGGCGCTGGAATATCTCGCCATGGTGACGCCGATCCATCCGAAGGCCTATCGTGAGAAGGTCGGGCCCGAGGGCTTCGCGGCCAAGCCGGTCGGCGCCGGCCCCTACAAGATCGTCAAGAACGACCAGGGCAAGGAAGTGATCTTCGAGCGCTTCGAGGATTACTGGGCGGGCTCGCCCAAGGGCAAGCCCGCGATCAAGACCCTGCATGTGCGTTTCGTGCCCGACCTCGCCACCGAGGTGACGGAGCTCATCGGCCGGCGCGCCGACTGGATCTGGAACATCAACCCCGATCAGATGGACAACATCAACAAGGTGCCGTTCCTGCATGCGGTGCGGCAGGAGTCCATGCGCGTGGGCTATCTCTCGATCGATGCGGCCGGCCGGTCGGGGGCGGGGAACCCGCTCACCAACGTCAAGGTGCGCCAGGCGATCTGGCACGCCGTCAACCGCAAGGAGATCGCCGACAAGCTGATCGGCGGCGGCAGCCGCGTGCCGCCCGCGCCCTGCTTTCCGAGCCAGTTCGGCTGCGATGCCAATGCGGCCGTGAAGTACGACTACGATCCGGCCAAGGCCAAGGCGCTGCTGGCCGAGGCCGGTTTCCCCAACGGCTTCGAGACCGAGATGGTGACCTACGTGCAGCCCACGTCCTGGGGCGCGGCGATCCAGAACTATCTCGGCGCCGTCGGCATCAAGGCCAAGATCACCCAGCTCCAGGTCGCGCCGGCGATCCAGAAGGCCTGGAAGGGCGAGGCGCCCCTCTACTTCGCGAGCTGGGGCAGTTACTCCATCAACGACGTCTCCGCCATCATGCCCGTGATGTTCGGCAAGGGTTCCAACGACAACTATTCGAGGGATCCCGAGCTCGAGAAGCTGATCGCCGACGGCGGTGCCACCTCGGACAAGGCGGCCCGCGCCAAGGCCTACTCGGCGGCGATCAAGCTTGCGACCGAGAAAGCCTACTGGATGCCCGTTGCCACCTACGTGAACACCTACGCCTTCACCAAGGATCTCGACTTCAAGACCTTCCCGGACGAGCTGCCGCGCTTCTACCTTGCCAAGTGGAAGTGACGCGACGGGACCGGCAGCCGGCGCGTCAGTGACGCGTCGGTACGGGACGCGCGGGACAGGTGGGACAGGCGGGACAAGGGCCGGAAAAGCCTTGTGTCCTCGATACGGGACCTGTCCCAGGCGTCTGGGACAGAACGGGACGGCCCATCGCGCGGAGGATCAGGCGATCCAGCACTCCACGCCGCCGCCGGCCCGCTCCTTGAGCGGCGGGCGTTCGCTGGCGCAGCGCGGCTCGGCCACCGGGCAGCGCGGATGGAAGCGGCAGCCGGGCGGGATGTTGGCCGGATCGGGCAGGGCGTCGCCCAGCCCCACGTCGGGCACGCCGAGGCCCGGTTCGGGCGTCAGCACCGAGGCGAGCAGCGCCTTGGTGTAGGGATGCTCCGGTTTCGCGAACAGCGCATCCGTCGTGCCGCGCTCGACGATGCGGCCGAGATACATCACCGCCACCTCGCTCGCGACATGCTCGACGACCGCGAGATTGTGGCTGATGAAGAGATAGGTGAGTCTGAGATCGCGACGCAGCTCCGCCAGCAGGTTCAGGATCTGCGCCTGCACCGACACGTCGAGCGCCGAGGTCGGCTCGTCGCACACCACGATGCGGGGGCGCAGCACCAGGGCGCGTGCGATGGCGACACGCTGGCGCTGGCCGCCCGAAAGCTCGGCCGGCAGGCGGCGGCCCATCTCCGCGCTGAGGCCGACCCGCGCCAGCAGTTCGTCGACGCGCCGCTCGATCTCGGCCCGGCCGAAGGTGCCTTGCGCCACCAGGGGCATCGCGACGATGTCCCTCACGCGCGCGAGCGGATTGAGCGAGGAGAAGGGGTCCTGGAACACCGGCTGGATCAGCCGGGCGCGGGCCTTGCGGTCCATGCCGCCGACCGTCTGCCCTTCCACCGTGACCTCGCCCGAGTCGGGCGCGAGCAATCCAAGGATCAGGCGTGCGAGCGTACTCTTGCCGCAGCCCGACTCGCCCACCACGCCCAGCACGCCGCCGGGCGGGATGGCGAAGGAGACGTCATCGACGGCGACCACCCTGCCGCTGCGGATGGCGAAGGTTTTGCGGACCTGGCGGACTTCGATGGCGGGCGGGGTCATGCGGCGGTCTTCGCGGGCCCGGGCGCCAGCCGGCAGAGATATTCGTGGGTGGCGCCGGCGGCATGGCGTGGAACGGCCCTGGCGCAGCTCGCATCGGCAAAGTCGCAGCGGTCGCGGAAGGCGCAACCCTCGAAGCCCGGGCCGATGCGCGGCACGGTGCCGCGAATGGCGCCCAGCGGCTCGTCGCGCCGCACCTTGCCCGGCACAGGCACGCACCGGAGCAGGCCCTGCGTGTAGGGGTGGCGCGGATTGGCGAACAGGTCGGCCGTCGTCGCGCTCTCCACGACCTCGCCGGCGTACATCACCGAGACGCGGGTGGCGACGCGGGCCACGATGCCGAGATCGTGCGTGATCAGCAGCAGGCCGAGCCCGAGGTCGCGCTGCAGGCCGGCGAGCAGCCGCAGGATCTGCGCCTGCACCGTCACGTCGAGCGCGGTCGTGGGTTCGTCGGCGATCAGGAGCCTGGGCTCGCACATCAGCGCCATGGCGATCATGACGCGCTGCCGCAGGCCGCCGGAGAGCTGATGCGGGAACTGGCCCAGCCGCATGCCGGGCGCGGTGATGCCGACGCGGGCGAGGAGGTCGGCCGCGCGCTCGGTGGCGGCGCGCTGGCTCACTGCCTTGTGCCGCCGCAGCACCTCGGTCATCTGCGAGCCGATCGTGTAGGCCGGGTTGAGGCTGGTCATCGGCTCCTGGAAGATCATGGCCATGGCGTTGCCGCGCAGGCGCGCCATGCCGCGTTCCGGGAGCCCGAGCAGGTCCTGGCCCTGGAAGGCCAGCCTGTCGGCCCGGCGCCGCGCGCCGCGGGCCAGCAGGTTCATGACGGCAAGCGACGTCACCGACTTGCCGCAGCCCGATTCGCCCACCAGGCAATGGGTCTCGCCGGGGGCAACCGTCAGCGACACGCCGCGCACCGCGGAGGTCCGGCCGAAATCGACCTGCAGCCGTTCGATCTCGAGCAGAGCGCTCATGGCTCGGACCTCGCGCCGAACTGGTCGCGCAGGCCGTCGCCCAGCAGGTTGATGCCCAGCACCAGCACGAACAGCGCCACGCCGGGGATCATGATCACCCATGGGCTGAAGAACATGTAATCCTTGGCTTCGGCGATCATCAGCCCCCAGGACGGCAGCGGCGGCGGCACGCCGAGGCCGAGGAAGGAAAGCGTGGCTTCGAGCAGGATCGCGAGCGCGATCTCGAGCGTCGCCACGACGACCAGATGACTGGCGATGTTGGGAAGGACCTCGCGGGTCAGGATGCGGAAGCGCGAGCAGCCGGCGCACCAGGCCGCGGCGACGTAGTCGAGATTGCGCACCTGCATGGTCGTGGAGCGCGCCACCACGGCGAAGCGGTCCCAGAGGAGAAGGCCCAGCGTGAGCAGCAGCAGCGTCATCGAGCTGCCCAGCAGGCCGACCACGGCGAGGGCCACGAGAACCACCGGGATCGAGAGGCGGGTGGTGATGGCGAACAGCACCGCATCGTCGACGCGCCCGCCGAGGAACCCGCCCAGTACGCCCAGCGTGATGCCGATCAGGCCGGAGACGATGCTGACCGTCACGCCGATCAGCATGGAGATGCGGCAGCCCCAGATCAGGCGCGAGAGGTAGTCGCGGCCGAGCTGGTCGGTGCCCAGCAGGTGCTGCGGATCGGAGCCTTCCATCCAGAACGGGACCAGCAGGCGCTTGCCAAGGTCCTGGGCGAAGGGATCGTGCGGCACCAGGAGCGGGGCGAAGATCGCGCAGAAGGCGGCGATGCCCACGATCGCCGCGCCGAACCAGGTGGCGGCGCTGCGCCAGCCGCGGCGCGGTCCGGTCGTCGTCGTTGCGATGCTCATGCGCCGCGCAGCCTCGGATCGAGGACGGCGTTCATCAGATCCGCCAGGGTGGTGAGGCCGATATAGATGACGGCGAGCACCAGGACGACCGACTGAACGACCGGGAAGTCGTTCTTGGCGATGCTTTCCCAGGCGAGGAAGCCGACGCCGTGCAGGGCGAAGATCTGCTCGATCACGATCGAGCCGCCCAGCATGAACCCGAGCTGAACTGCGGCGATGGCCACCACCGGGATCGCGGCGTTGCGTAGCGCGTGCTTGAGGATGATGGAGGCGCGCGACAGGCCCTTGGCCCGCGCGGTGCGGATATAGTCGGAGCCCATGGCCTGGATCATGCCCGCCCGCGTCAGCCGGGTGAGGGCGGGGATTGCCGAAAAAGCCAGCACGACAGCGGGCATCACGAAGCCTTCCCAGGAGTCGGTGCCCGAGATCGGCAGCCATCCGAGCTTCAGGCCGAACAGGATCATCAGCAGCAGGCCGAGCCAGAACGAGGGCATCGCCTGGCCGAGCAGGGCCACGAGCTGCACGACCCGGTCGAAGGAGGTGTTCTCGCGGACGGCGGCCAGGATGCCGAGCGGCAACGAGACCAGGAGCGCGATCAACAGGCCGCTGATGCCGAGGGTCAGCGTGACCGGCATGCGCTCGCCGATCAGGGCCGACACGCGCGACTTGAAGAAATAGCTCTCGCCCAGATCGCCCATGGCGGCACGGCCGGCCCAGTCGAAGAACTGCGTGACCAGCGGTCGATCGAGGCCATAGGCCTTGCGCACCGCCTCGACATCGGCCTGCGTGGCATTGGGACCGGCGATCGAGATGGCGAGATCGCCCGACAGGCGGGTCATGATGAAAGCGAGGACCATCACCGTCGCCGCGACGAGCAGCGCGACGATCAGTCGGCGAACAAGAAACCGAAGCATGTGCGGTCCTGAGCTTAGAGCGGTTCGTTGCGGAAGGCGACCATGCGAATCCCGCGCCAATTGACGCCGGGGGACGGTGAACAAACAATCACGCCGGGACCTTGGCGAGCGCGCGTTGCTCCTATATGGGGGAAGTATGCCGGTCTTCACCAACCCGCGGCGGACGCCCAGTTTCGGTGTTGCGCCATCGCTGGAGGATATCGAGGTCATCGCCGCCGAGGCGCTGGCGACGATTCCGGAAGAGTTCCGTCGGCATGTCGGCAATGTCCGCATCCAGGTCGACGACTTCCCGTCCGACGAGGTCGAGAAGGCGATGGAACTCGAGACGCCGTTCGACGTTCTCGGTCTCTACCAGGGTGTGTCCATGGCAGAGCGCGGCGCCGGCCACGTCGCCAACGACATCGACCGCATCTACCTCTACCGCCGACCGATCCTCGACTATTGGTGCGAATCGGAAGAAGACCTGCCGCATATCGTGCGTCACGTGCTGATCCACGAGATCGGCCATCACTTCGGCCTCAGCGACGACGACATGGACGCCATCGAGGCAAAGGCCGAGGAAGAGTCGCGTCGCGCCTGAAGCGCGACGGCGAACGCCTAGCCGCTCCGTTCGCGCCGCTGGCGCCGTTCCATCACGAAGGCCGCGGCCTCGCGCCAGGGCTTGAGGGTCCAGAAGGAGCGGGCGCGGCCCGACGGCGAGGCCAGCACGAAGACCGTCGCGCCCTCGAGCGGCTCGGCCTGCCGGCCGTAGGCGGGCGACTTGACGCCGAGGGCGAGGGAGGCGGCGTTCTTGCTGGTGAAGGCGATGGCGGCCGGCCGGAACTTGCGGAGCTTTGTGTGCAGCGATTTCACGTCCATGGCGTGCGAGCTCAGCTCGTGGTCGGAGCCGTACTCGGTCTTGTTGAGGTCGGTGAGGCCCAGGCGCCAGGCCAGCAGCTCGGGATAGCGCTGCGGCGGCAGCCGTTCCGGCGTCAGTCCGACCGCGTGCAGCGTTGCCCAGAAGGCGTTGCCGGGATTGGCGTAGTAGGCGCGCGCGGCGTAGGAGGCGGGGCTGGGCGCCGTGCCGCAGAAGACGAGATCGAGGCCCGGTGCCAGCAGATCGGGAACCAGATGTTTCATCGGCCGCAGGCCGGAGACGGGAACGGAACGCACGGGCGCATGCGCCGATCATGCCCCAGTCCCGGGATCCCTGACAGGCTGGCTCGGGGCTCGGGGGCGGCGGGTCTGTCGCATTAGCGAAACGCCCGGTCGCGGGGCGCTTGTCGGCCGCCGATCCTCGGGCATGATTGGTCCGGGAGGAAACACATGCACAAGATCGACGCCGCGGACGAGGCGCAGCTTCTCGCGACCATCGACCGCTGGATCGCGCGCGACGTTGCGCCGCGCGTGAAGGAATTCGACCATGCTGACAAGTGGCCGGCCGAGATCGTCGAACAGATGAAGGAGTTCGGCCTGTTCGGCGCGACGGTGTCGCCCGAATATGGTGGGCTCGGCCTGCCGGCCGCGACCTACGCCGAGATCGTGATGCGCATCTCTTCGGTCTGGATGGCGATCACGGGCATCTTCAATTCGCATCTGATGCTGGCACTCGCGGTGGAGAAGTTCGGGACCGAGCCGCAGAAGCGGCATTGGCTGCCGAAGTTCGCGTCGGGCGAGATCCGGGGCGGTCTGGCGCTCACCGAACCGGATGCCGGCACCGACCTGCAGGGCATCCGCATGACGGCGCGCCGCCAGGGCGACCACTACGTGATCAACGGCACCAAGACCTGGATCTCCAACGGCATCGAGGGCTCCTGCTTCGCGCTGCTGGTCAAGACGAACCCGGAGGCGCAGCCGCGCTATTCAGGCATGAGCCTCTTCATCGCGCCGAAGGGGCCGGGCTTCCGGGTCGGGCGCAAGCTCGAGAAGCTCGGCTACAAGTCGATCGATTCGGGCGAGCTCATCTTCGAGGATTACAAGGTGCCGGCCGATCACCTGATCGGCGAGGTCGAGGGGCGCGGCTTCACCCAGGTCGCGGGCGGACTCGAACTGGGGCGCATCAACGTGGCGGCGCGCGGCGTCGGCATCGCCGAAGGCGCGCTGCGGCTGGCGACCGACTACGCCCAGATCCGCAAGACCTTCGGCAAGCCGATCTTCGAGCACCAGGCGATCGCGCTGAAGCTCGGCGAGATGGCCACCCGCGCCCGGGCCGCGCGGCTGCTGACCCTCGACGCGGCACGCGCCTTCGATCGCGGCGAGCGCTGCGACATGGAGGCGGGGATGGCCAAGTACTTCGCCTCCGAGGCGGCGCTGGAGAACAGCACCGAGTCGATGCGCATCCACGGCGCCTACGGCTACTCCAAGGAATACGACATCGAGCGCCTCTACCGCGACGCGCCGCTCACCTGCATCGGCGAGGGCACCAACGAGATGCAGCGCCTGATCATCGCGCGGCAATGGGTCAAGCGGAACGCCGCCACATGAGCGCCAGGCCGCTCGCGGGCGTGCGGGTGCTGACGCTGGAGCAGTTCGGCGCCGGCCCCTACGGCACGATGTTCCTGGCCGAGCTCGGCGCCGAGGTCATCAAGGTCGAACCGCCCGAGGGCGATCCGTCGCGCCATGTCGGGCCGCACAAGCTCGGCGGCGCCGACAGCGAATATTTCCAGGCCTGGAACCTCGGCAAGAAGAGCGTGGCGCTCGACCTCAAGACGGCGGAGGGGCGGCGCCAGTTCGAGGCGCTGGTGAAGACCGCGGACTGCGTCGTGAACAACCTGCGCGGCACCCAGCCGGCGAAGCTCGGCATCGACTATGCGAGCCTCCGGCATCTCAAGCCGTCGATCGTCTGCCTGCACATCTCGGCCTATGGCCGCGCCAACGAGCGGGCCGACTGGCCGGGCTACGATTTCCTGATGCAGGCGGAAGCGGGGCTGATGGAACTGACGGGCGAGCCCGACGGGGCACCGACGCGCGTCGGCGTGTCGCTGATCGACAGCATGAGCGGCCTCACCGGCATCGTCGGCCTGCTGAGCTGCCTGCTGCAGGCCCGCACGACCGGCCAGGGCTGCGACGTCGATACCTGTCTCTACGACGTCGCCATGCACCAGCTCACCTATCCGGGCGTGTGGTACCTCAACGAAGGCGACGTCTCGCCGCGCGTGCCGCGCAGCGCGCACCTGTCGCTGGCGCCGGTCCAGACCTTTCCGACCCGCGACGGCTGGATCTTCGTCATGTGCATGACGCAGAAGTTCTGGCTGGCGTTGTGCGAGGCGATGGGCCGGCCGGATCTCGCGGCCGATCCGCGCTTCCCCGATCCGAATGCCCGCGCCCGCAACCGCGCCGAACTCACCGATGCGCTCGATCCGACGTTCCGGCAGCGCACGACGGCGGAATGGCTGGCGCGGTTCAACGGCCTGCTGCCGGCGGCGCCGGTCTATCGCCTGGATGCGGCGCTCGACAGCGCCTTCGCGCGCGCCACCGGCATGGTCTCCTCGGTGCCGCATCCGGTGAAAGGAACCCTGCGGGTGCTGGCCAATCCGATCCGCGTCGACGGAGAGCGGCCGGTGCAGGCGGCCTGTTCGCCGCTGGGCGGCGATAACGCGACATATCTGGATGAACCGACATGAAGCTCGAAGGCATCAAGGTCGTCGATCTCTCCTGGTTCCTGCCGGGGCCCTACCTCACCACGGCGCTGGCCGATCACGGCGCCGAGGTGATCAAGGTCGAGCCGCCCGACGGCGATCCGGGGCGCCACATCCGGCCGCCCGACGCGCGCACCTCCGTGTTCTTCCGCAACATGGGCCGCGGCAAGAAGAGCGTCGTGCTGGACCTCAAGAGCGAGCAGGGCCGGGCCGACCTGTTCCGGCTCGCCTGTGCGGCCGACGTGCTGGTCGAATCCTTCCGTCCCGGCGTCGCGGCCCGCTTCGGCATCGGCTACGAGGCGGTGCGGGAAAAGAATCCCGGCATCGTCTACTGCTCGATCTCGGCCTTCGGGCAGGACGGCGCCTATCCCGGCCGTGCCGCGCACGACCTCGCGCTCGAGGCGATGACGGGCGTGCTCAGCCTGACCCTGGGCGACGACGGCAGGCCCGCCATTCCCGGCGTTCCGGTCGCCGATGTGGTGAGCGGCCTGCATGGGCTGAGCGGCGTTCTGATGGCGCTGCTGCGCCGCCACGCGACGGGCAAGGGGGATTACATCGACGTCTCGATGCACGAGGCATTGATGGCCTCCTGCGCCAACGTGGTCGGCTCCGCCTTCGCCGAGAACCGCCAGCCCGACGTGAAGCAGCAGCGAACCACCGGGGGCTCCGCCTTCTATCGCGTCTACGACACGTCGGACGGCCGCCAGCTCGTGCTGGCGGGGCAGGAGATGAAGTTCGTGAAGAACCTGCTGGGCGCGCTCGGCAGGCCGGAGATGGCGCCGCTCTGCGAGTGGCCCGGATCGCACCAGAAGCCGGTGATGGAATTCCTGGAGGCGACCTTCCGCCAGAAGCCGCTGGCGCACTGGCTGCAATGGCTCGATACGCTCGATATCTGCTACGGGCCGGTCAACACCCTGCCCGAGGCGATCGCCGACGCCAATCTCCTGAAGCGCGGCGCGGTCCTGGTCGACGACGAGGGCCGCCAGCACTTCGCCCCCGTCGTGCGGTTCAGGGACGAGCCGTCGCGGCCGCTCTACCGCGAGCCGCTGCTGGGCGAGCACACGGAGGAGGTGCTCGAAGGCGTGCGCCCGCCCGAATCGCGGCCGGCTAGGAAAGCAGGCTGACGGCCTTCGCCAGCGGCACCGGACGGTCGGACAGCAGCAGGTCCATCGCCTCCTGCTCCCACGGCGACTCGTTGAGCGACAGCGGATCCTGCGGCGCGAGGCGGTGCTCGATCACCAGCCGCGACAGCAGCAGGCGGCGCGCGTCGCCACCCTGGGCGCCGAGCGTGGCGCCCTCCCAGGCCAGCAGCGCCGCCGACGCGGCATGATAGAGCGCGCCCGACGCCAGCCGCGCCCGCTTCTCGTGCCGGGGATCGGCGGCCACGGCCTCCACGAAGCGCTCCACCCGCTCCAGCGTTGCGCCCAGCAGGCCCTTGTACTGGCCGGGCAGGCTGCCCGAGGGCTCGTACTTGTCCTTGAGTGCCGCGGTCAGCGTCTTGTGGCCCTGCGCCTTGCCGACGGCGCGCTGCACGACGTCGAGCGCGTTGATGTTGGAGGTGCCTTCCCACAGGGTGCCGATCTGCGCGTCACGCACCAGCCGCGCCGTCACCCATTCCTCGATGTAGCCGATGCCGCCGCGCACCTCGAGCGCCTGGCTCGCCACCGGGATGTTGTCGCGGCAGGCGCGGAACTTGTAGACCGGTGTCAGGATGCGCAGCAGGTTGGCCGCGTCGCGGTCGCCCTTGTCGGCCCGGCCCATGGCATCGGCGGAGAAGGCGTACATCGACAGCGCCTGCTCGGTCGGCAGCATGATCTTCATGAGCTGACGGCGCAGCAGCGGATACTCGGCGATCGAGCGGCCGAAGGCACGACGGCCGCGGGCGGCGGCCAGCGCCTCGTTGAGGCAGCGGCGCATCATGGCGGCGGCGCGCACGCCGTGGCTCAGCCGCGACAGGTTCACCTGTTCCATCATCTGCTTGAAGCCGCGATCGGCTTCGCCGACGAGGTAGGCCGTGGCGCCGTCCATGATGATCTCGCCCGACGCCATCGAGCGCGTGCCGAGCTTGTCCTTGAGCCGCACGATCCGGTAGCTGTTGCGGCTGCCGTCCTCCAGCCGCCGCGGCAAGGCGAACATGCCCAGCCCCTTCGTGCCCGGAGGCGCCCCGCGCGGCCGTGCCAGCAGCACCGCGACATCGGCATCGGCATGGCTGCAGAACCACTTCTGGCCATGGAGCTTCCAGCGTTCGACGCCGTCGGCACCGATCCCCACGCGCTCGGCCTCGGTCTCGATCGCGCCGACGTCGGAGCCGCCGGCCTTCTCGGTCATGAACTGCGTGCCCTTCAGCATGGTCGCCGGGTCGGTCGACAGCAGGCGGTCGAGCAGCAGCTTCTTGAGCGCGTCGGAACCGTAGCGCTTGATGACGAAATTGGAGGTATCGGAGACCGACACCGGGCACATGAGGCCGAACTCGGCCTGCACGAAGAGATAGGTGATGCCGTACTTGACCAGCGGATGCGCCGGCTCGGCCATCCCCAGCACGCCGGCGCGATGGCTCATCGCATGCATGCCGAACGCCTCGAAGGCGATCTTCTCCATCTCGCGATAGGAGGGATGGTAGTCGATCCAGTCCTCGTCGCGGCCGAAGCGGTCGCGCGGCTGCAGCACGGGCGGATGCTTGTCGGCGGTCTGCGCGAGATCGTCGAGGCGGTTGCCGGCGAGCTCGCCCAGCCGCTCGAAGTGGGGCGTCATCGCCTGGCGCAGCCCGGGCTCGAGATAGAGCGACAGCAGATCCTGGAACTGGCGGTCGATGGCGTAGAAGTTCTGGCCGTGCGCGTCCGGCGCGATGTAGTGGGCGCCGTGCGCCATCAAAGACATGTCGGGCATGATCCCTCCCAGGATTCCAGATGCGTGGTGACTGTAGCCTCATGCTAGTGTGCGCCGCCATGAGCATCGGCGTCCTGTTCGTCTGCACCGGCAACATCTGCCGCTCGCCCACCGCGGCGGGCGTGTTTCGCACAATGGCTCGCCGCGCAGGCCTGGCGCAGGCCTTCACGATCGATTCCGCAGGCACCTACGAGGGCCATGTGGGGGAAACCGCATCGCCGCTCGCCCTCGAGGTGGCCAGGCGGCGCGGCTACGACCTCTCCAGTCATCGGGCCCGGCTGTTGACCAACGCGGACATCGAGAAGTTCGACTATCCGCTCGCCATGGACCGCAGCCATCTCGTCGCCATGCGCTGGATGGCGCCGCGCGCCTTGTCAGACCGCCCGCAGATGTTCATGAAGTTCGCCCCGCAGGCGCGTGTCGTGGAGGTTCCCGATCCCTACGGCGGGCCGGCGCAGGGCTATGAACGCGCCCTCGACCTGATCGAAGCGGGGTGTGCAGGCCTGCTTGCACATCTGAAGCCGCTGGTCCGGGTCGAGACCGTGTAGTTGAGGGAGGAAAGTAAGTGATCAAGACAATTCGCCGGCGCGCCGTTCTGTCGGCGGCCGTCGCCGCGCCCATGCTGGCACGCAATGGCTGGGCCCAGTCCGGCTATCCGAACAAGACGCTGCGCATGGTGGTTCCCTTCGCGCCCGGCGGCACGACGGACCTGCTGGGCCGCATCGCCGCCCAGTACCTGACCGAGACGCTGGGGCAGCAGGTCGTCGTCGACAACAAGAGCGGGGCGGGTGGCAATGTCGGTGCCGAGATCGTCGCCAAGGCGGCGCCGGATGGCTACACCCTCTTGCTGGGGACGATCGGGACCGCGGTCACCAACCAGTTTCTCTACAAGAACATGCCCTACGACAGCGTGAAGAGCTTCGCGCCCGTGGCGCTGTTCGGCGAGGTCGCCAACGTGCTGGCGGTGAATCCAAGCCTGCCCGTGAAGACGGTCGCCGAGTATGTCGCCTACTGCAAGAAGCAGGGCGACAACAAGGTGACCTTCGGCTCGCCCGCCATCGGTGGCAGCGGCCATCTGGCGATGGAGTATTTCGAATCGATGGCGGGCTTCAAGGTCGAGCACGTCGTCTATCGCGGCAGCTCGCTGGTCCTGAAGGATCTGCTCGCCGGTCATATTCCCAGCACCATGGACAACCTGCCGCCCTACCTGCCGCACATCCAGTCGGGCACGCTGCGGGCGCTGGGCGTCAGCACGTCCAAGCGCTGGTTCGCGTTGCCGGACGTGCCGACGATCGCCGAAAGCGGCTATGCCGGCTTCGACGCCGCGCCGTGGTGGTACGTGGCGGCCCCCGCGGGCACGCCGCCGGAGATCGTCAAGAAGCTTTCGGACGAGCTCGTGAAGGCTTCCAAAGATTCCGAGGTGATCAAGCGCATCCGCGACGCCGGTGCGGCGGAGCTGGGCGGCTCGTCGGAGGATCTCGCCCGCCACATGTCGGCCGAGACCGCGAAGTGGAAGAAGGTCGTCGAAGCCGCCAAGCTGACGCCGCAATGACGGCCCGTCCGCTCAAGGGAAAGATCCAGACCGTTCTCGGGCCGATCGCGCCCGAGGAACTCGGCCGCACGCTGATGCACGAGCACGTTCTGTGCGACATCCGCCCGCCGGAGGCGCGCGGCGAGAACGATCTCGGCCCCGAGATCACGCTCGAGAACGTTTGGCAGCTCAACTACGGCCACGGTCTCAAGCGTGCCGGCCGCAAGTACATGCTCGACCTCGAGGACGTCGCCACGCGCGAGGTCCGCATGATGAAGCACGAGGGTGGTGACGCGATCGTCGAGCTCACCTGCGGCGGGCTCTCGCCCGATCCGACCGGGCTGAAGCGCATCGCCGAAGGCACCGGCGTGCATCTCATCATGGGCTGCGGCTACTACGTCAACGACTACCAGGATCCGCGCAACCACAAGCGCACGGTCGAGGACTTCGCCCAGGAGATGATCGGCCAGATCCGGCACGGTGCCTGGGGAACCGACGTTCGCGCCGGCATGATCGGCGAGATCGGCTGCCAGGCACCGTGGACGGACACCGAGAAGCGCGTCATGCAGGCCGCGCTGATTGCGGCGGCCGAGACTGGTGCCGCCGTCAACGTCCATCCCGGCCGCAATCCGGACCAGCCGCAGGAGGTGGCGGACTTCATCGCCGCTGCCGGCCACCCCACCGACCGGGTCGTGATCAGCCATATCGACCGCACGATCTTCGACGAGGCGCGGCTCCTGAAGCTTGCCGACACCGGCGTCACGATCGAGTTCGATCTGTTCGGTCAGGAGTCGAGCTACTACGGCCTTTCCGACATCGACATGCCCAACGATGCGACGCGGCTGAAGCTGATCCGCGCATTGATCGATCACGGCCATCTCGACCGCGTCGTGATCAGCCATGACATCTGCTATCGCACGCGGCTGGCCAGCTTCGGCGGCCACGGCTACGGCCACATCTTCCGCAACGTCGTGCCGATGATGGGACGGCGCGGCTACAGCGAGGACGAGATCGACGCCATCCTGGTGCACAACCCGCGCCGCCTGCTCACCTTCGTCTGATATCGGTCAGAGGCGCGGGCCTGCCTCAATAGGTGAGGTGGTAGGCCGTCTCTTCGACGTAGATCGAGCCGTTGCGGCCGGGACGGCTGGAATAGAGCGAGAAGTGCTCGGCGACCCAGGGGCCGGCGCGGAACTGCGCATGGCTCGACATGAACTGCGCGATGTGATGGCCGGTCTCGGCGCCGGGCCGGAAGCGGGCAAGCGTCACATGCGGGCGGAACTTGCGACGTTCGACCTCGACGCCGCAATTGCGGGCGATCGTGGAGACCTTCTGCTGCAGCCGGTCGAGCGGTTCGCTCTTCTCGACCAGCGCCGCCAGCGCGCGCGGCTGCTTGCCCGAGCTGAACTGCTCGACGCCGGCCAGCGTCACGGTGAATTTCGGCCCTGCGGCGTCGCTCAGCTCCTCTTCCAGGTCGCGCATCGTCGCGCCCTGCACTTCGCCCGCGAAGCAGAGCGTGACATGGAAATTCTCCGGCGACGTCCAGCGCACGTCGGGCACGCCCGACTGCAGCGCCGTCAGGTCGGCGGCGACTTCCTCAGGGACGGGCAGGGCGATGAACAGACGCGGCATAGAGGTCGAGGTTCCTGGTGACGAAGGGAAGAAGACGGCGGACGATCACCGCCACGCCTTGGGTATTGGGATGCAGCCCGTCGGCCTGGTTGAGCGCGGCGTCCTGCGCCACCCCGTCGAGCAGGAAGGGATAGAGCGGCACCTGGTATTTGTCTGCAAGCCGGCGGTAGATCCCGTCGAAGGCGGCGACATAGTCCGGGCCGAAATTGCGTGGCGCCATCATGCCCGCCAGCCATACCGTAACGCCGGCGGCCTTCAGCTTCTCGATGATTGCAGAAAGGTTACGCTCGGTGCTGGCCGGGTCGATGCCGCGCAGCGCGTCGTTGGCGCCGAGCTCGACCATCACGATGTCGGGCTTGTCGCCCAGCATCCAGTCCAGCCGGTCCAGGCCTCCCGCGGAGGTGTCGCCGGAGACGCCGTTGTTCAGGATCGTCACATTGCGGCCCTCGGCCTTGAGCGCCGCCTGAAGCCGAACCGGGAAGGCCTGTTCGGGGGCGAGACCATAGCCCGCCGCCAGGCTGTCGCCCAGGATGGCGAGCTTGAGGGGGCCGGAATCCGGTCCGGTCTGTGCATGCGCCGTGGGCGCAAGGCAGAAAAGGAGCATCAGCAGCGAATTGACCATCGCCGCAAAACGACCATATCCCTCGTCGAGCCTCATCGCCTCGTCATTCCCGGAGCCTCAGTGACCGCCGCGCCCATCGTCCGCTTCACCGACGTGCATCTCGACATGGCAAGCGATGCCGGCATGGTCAATATCCTGCGCGGCATTACGCTCGAGGTGGCAGCGGGCGAGATCGCCGCGGTGGTGGGGCCGTCGGGTGCCGGCAAGTCGAGCCTGATGATGGTGGCGGGCGGTCTCGAACGGGCGACGGCCGGCCGGGTGGAGGTGGCGGGCCGCGATCTCGGGCCGCTCGACGAGGATGCGCGCGCGCGGCTGCGCCGCGAACATATCGGAATCGTCTTCCAGGGCTTCCATCTCATCCCGACCATGACGGCGCTGGAGAACGTGGCGCTGCCGCTGGAATTCGGCGGCCGGCGCGATGCCTTCGAGGTGGCCGAGGCGGCGCTCGGCCGCGTCGGACTGGCGCCTCGGCTCGCCCACTACCCGGCGCAGCTTTCCGGTGGCGAGCAGCAGCGCGTTGCCGTCGCCCGCGCCCTTGTCGGCCGGCCGAGGCTCCTTCTTGCCGACGAGCCAACCGGCAATCTCGACGGGGCGACCGGCAAGCAGGTCATGGATCTCCTGTTCGAGCTTGCCCGCGCCGAGGGCGCGACGCTGATCCTGGTCACGCACGACATGGCGCTCGCGGAGCGCTGCGACCGGATCGTGCGCATTGCCGACGGGCTGGTGGTCGACGACCGCCGGACCTCCGGCGTGGCGCTCGCCGCGCAATGAGGCCGGCGTGACGACGCTCGCCTTCAGGCTGGCGCGTCGCGAGATGCGCAGCGGACTGGGCGGCTTCCGTCTGTTCCTTGCCTGCCTTGCGCTCGGCGTCGGTGCGATCGCGGCCATCCTGTCCTTCAGCCGCGCCATCGAGGAGGGCCTGCGGGCGGATGCCCGCGAACTCATGGGCGGCGACGTGGCGATCTCGCTGCTCTACCGCGAGGCGACGCCGGAGCAGCTGGCCTTCCTGCGCGATCAGGGCGTGCTGGCGCGCTGGGTCGACATGCGCTCCATGGCGCGGCCGGCGAACGGCGACGGCAATGCGGCCCTGATCCAGCTCAAGGCGGTCGAGCCTGCCTATCCGCTGTACGGCGCCGTGGAACTGAAGGGCGGCGGATCGCTGGCCGACGCCCTGGCCCGGCGCGACGGAGTCTGGGGCGCGGCGGTCGAGGAGTCGGCGCTCAAGCGCATGAACATCGCGATCGGCGATCTCGTGAAGGTGGGCGAGGCGACGCTGCAGGTGCGGGCGGTGATCGCGCGCGAGCCCGACAGCGGCCTCAACGCCTTCGCGAGCCTGGGCCCGCGCCTGATGATGCCGCTCGCGGCGCTGGGCGAGTCGGGATTGGTCCAGCCGGGCAGCCTGCTGACCTGGCAATACCGCCTGAAGCTGCCGCCGCAGCACTCCGACAAGGCGGTGGCGGAAGCCATCACGGCGCGCTTCCCGGATGCCGGCTGGCGCGTGCAGGATCTTGCCGATGCCGGCGGCGGCATCCGCTTCTGGCTCGACCGGCTGACCCAGTTCATCAGCCTGATCGGCCTATCGGCGCTGCTGGTGGGCGGTGTCGGCGTCGGCAATGCCGTGTCGAGCTTCCTGGCCGGGCGCATGCGCACCATCGCCACCATGAAGTGCCTGGGGGCGCCGCAGCGCCTCGTCTTCGCGACCTATTTCGTCCAGCTCGGCGCGCTCGCCGTGCTGGGCGTGGCGGCCGGGATCGTGCTGGGCGCCGCGCTGCCGTTCCTGGCGCAGTCGTCGATTGCCGCCCTGCTGCCGGTGAAGGCGCGCGTCGCCTTTTATTTTCAGCCGCTCGCCATCGCCGCCGTCTTCGGGCTGCTGGTGTCGCTGCTGTTCGCGCTCCTGCCGCTGATCCATGCGCGCCGTGTTCCGGCGGCCACGCTGATGCGCGGCAGCGTGGTCGAGCGGCTGCGGCCGGGCTGGCGCGACATCGCGCTGGTCGCGGGCGTGGCCCTGCTTCTCGCCGCCTTCGCGGTGCAGACCGCGGGCAGCCGTCGCATTGCCGCCTATTTCGTGGTGGGGGCGCTCGCCGCCTTCGTCGCCTTCCCGTTGCTGGCGCGTGCCGTCATGGCCGCCGCGGCACGGGCCGGCAAGCCGCGCCTGGCCGCCCTGCGCCTCGCGCTCGCCAATCTCTACCGGCCCGGTTCGTCGACTCCGGTCGTGATGCTGTCGCTCGGGCTCGGCCTCACGGTGCTGGTGGCGACGGCACTGATCGAAGGCAATCTCCGCGAGCAGATCACGCAGCGCATTCCCAAGGATGCGCCGGCATTCTTCTTCGTCGACATCCAGTCGACGCAGATGCCTGCTTTCGAGCAGGCGGTCGCCGCGATACCCGGCGCCGGCGCGCTGGAGAAGGTCCCGTCGCTGCGGGGGCGCATCGTGAAGATCGGGGGCCGGCCGGTAAGCGAACTCGTCATCCCGCCCGGTGCGCGGTGGGCGGTCGACGGCGACCGCGGCGTGACCTACGCGGCGACGCTGCCGGAAGGGGCGCACCTCGTCGAGGGACACTGGTGGCCTGCCGACTATCGCGGCCCGCAGCTCGTCTCGTTCGACGAGGCGCTGGCGCACGACTTCGGCATCGGCATCGGCGACACGATCACGGTGAACGTGCTGGGCCGGGAGATCGAGGCGCGCATCGCTTCGCTGCGCCACATCGAATGGCAGACGTTGGCAATCAACTTCGTCATGGTCTTTTCGCCCGGCATCCTCGACCGCGCGCCGCACACTTTCCTCGCCACGGTCAAGGCGACGCCGCAGGCCGAGGAGGCGATCTTCAAGGCGGTCACCGATCGGTTCCCCAACGTCACCGTGATCAGCGTGCGCGACGCGATCGGGACCGCCTCGGAGGTGCTGGGCAATATCGGCCTGGCGACGCGGCTGATCGGCCTGCTCAGCATCCTGGCCGGCCTTCTGGTGCTGGCCGGCGCCATGCTGGCGACACAGCGGCGGCGCGTGCACGAGGCGGTGGTCATGAAGGTGCTGGGGGCGACGCGGCTGCGGATCGCCGGCATCTTCGCCTGGGAGTTCGCGATGCTCGGTCTGGCGACCGCCGCCGCCGCGCTGGGCGTGGGGACGGCGGCGGCCTATTGCGTGGTGCGCTATCTGATGAGCCTGCAGTGGACGTTCCTGCCGACCGTCGCCCTCGCGGTCGCGGTGGGCGCCATGGCGCTCACGCTGGCCTTCGGCATGGCCGGGACTCTGGCCGCCCTTCGGCAGCGGCCGCTCGCTCTGCTGCGCAACGAATAGGCAGCGGATTTCACGGTTTAGGCACAATTCATCTCTAGTGTAACAGTGCTTGATTCGCTGGGGCGGCGTGCCCAAATTGTCGAACAAAGGGGCTCGACAAGGAGACCCCTCTCGGAGGCTTAGGAAGATGGCGAACCAGAACTTCAACAGTTTCGGCCGTATGGGCGGCGTTGCCGACCAGGCGACATTCGATGTCGGCCTGCGCGCCCATATGATCCGCGTCTACAACTACATGGCATCGGGCCTGGCGCTGTCGGGCATCGTCGCCTTCGGCCTGTTCAGCTCGCCCCAGCTGCAGAGCATCTTCTTCCAGATGGGCGTGACCCCGGGCGGCGCGGTCGTTCCGGTCGGCATGAACATCCTGGGCTGGATCGCCATCCTGGCGCCGCTCGGCCTGCTGATGGTCGCGTCCTTCCGCGCCGCGCAGATCAGCGTCGGCGGCCTGCAGGCGATCTACTGGGGCGTGACCGGGCTGATGGGCATCAGCCTGTCGCTGCTGCTGTTCCGCTACACCGGCGCCTCGGTGGCGCGGACCTTCTTCGTCACGGCGGCGGCGTTCGGTGCGCTCAGCCTCTACGGCTACACGACCAAGCGTGACCTGACGGCGTTCGGCAAGTTCCTGTTCATGGGCCTGGTGGGCATCATCCTCGCCAGCCTGGTGAACATGTTCGTGCACTCGAGCGGCATGGCGTTCATCGTCTCGATCCTGGGCGTGCTGATCTTCTCGGGCCTGATCGCCTACGACACCCAGAAGATCAAGGAACAGTACAGCGATGCCTGGGGCACGCAGATGCAGGACAAGGTCGCCATCTTCGGCGCCCTCAGCCTCTACCTGGACTTCATCAACCTGTTCCAGTTCCTGATGAGCTTCATGGGACAGCAGCGCGACTAGTCCACCACCTTTTGACCAATGTAGGCGCCCGGGCCGGAAGACCCGGGCGTTTTGCTATCGGAGGCCTGACGGTATGAAGCGTTTGAAGGCGCTGCTGGAGAGCGACCTGGGCACTGCCCTTCCGCTGCTTGCGGCGGCCGTGCTTGCCCTGGTGATCGCCAACTCGCCCCTGGAGTGGCTGCTCGACGAGGTGCTCGACACCAAGCTCACCGTGGATTTCGGCGGGGTCGGGCTGAGCAAGCCGCTGCTGTTGTGGATCAACGACGGGCTGATGGCCGTCTTCTTTCTGCTGGTGGGCCTGGAGATCAAGCGCGAGGTTCTGGAAGGCGAACTTTCCCGGCCGGCCCAGGTGGCGTTGCCGGTCGCCGGAGCGCTCGGCGGGATCGCCGTGCCGGCGCTCATCTACTCGGCCTTCACTTGGAAGGACCCGGTCGCGCTGCATGGCTGGGCGATCCCATCCGCTACCGACATCGCCTTTGCCGTCGCCCTGCTGGCATCGCTTGGCCGCCGGGTGCCGCGCAGCCTCAAGCTCTTCCTGCTGACGCTGGCCATCGTCGACGACCTGGCGGCCATCATCATCATCGCGGTGTTCTATACGGCCGAGTTGTCGACGCTGTCGCTGGCGCTGGCGGCGCTGTGCATCGTGGTCCTGATCGGCTTCAATATCGCCCGCGTGCGGCGCGTGAGCCCCTACTTGCTGGTCGGGATCGTGCTGTGGGTGTGCGTTCTGAAGTCCGGCGTCCATGCGACCCTGGCGGGTGTGGTGCTGGCCTTCTGCCTGCCGCTCGTCTATCCGTCGCCGGCGCCGGATCGGCGGCCCTACATCCGCCTCGAACATGCCCTGACGCCCTACGTGTCGTACCTGGTGCTGCCGGCGTTCGCGCTCGCCAATTCCGGGCTACGCCTTTCCGAGATGAATGCCGACATGGTCCGCGACCCCGTGACGGTCGGCATCGTTGCCGGCCTGTTCTTCGGCAAGCAGATCGGTATTTTCAGTGCCGCGGCGGGATTGATCCGCCTGGGGCTCGCACGCCTCCCGGCCGGGGTGCGCTGGATCCAGCTCTATGGCGTGAGCGTTTGCGGGGGCATCGGCTTCACGATGAGCCTTTTCATCGGCACGCTCGCGTTCGACAGCCAGGAGCACCAGAGCCTGGTGCGGCTGGCCGTCCTGTCGGGGTCGACCCTGTCGGCGCTTGCCGGCTGGGCGGTACTGCGCTTTGTGCGGAGCGCGCCCGCCGGCTGAAAGCAGGTCGCAAATCGCGCATGACGGCCAAGATTGCGCGGCCGCGAGGGCGGCCTATACTTTTCAGCCATGCGGCGGACCTCCTACGAGCAAATGAACTGTTCGATCGCCTCGGCGCTCGACGTCGTGGGCGAACCCTGGACTCTCCTGATCGTGCGCGACGCCTTTTATGGCGTGCGCCGGTTCGATGACTTCCAGGAAAACCTCGGCATTGCGCGCAACGTGCTGACGGCACGGCTGAAGAAGCTGGTCGAGGCGGGCATCTTCCGGAAGTTCGCCTATCGCCAGCGGCCGCTGCGCCACGAGTATCGTCTCACGGACAAGGGCGCGGCGCTGTTCACCGTCATCGTCGGCCTCAAGCAGTGGGGCGACCGCTACGGCGCCGCCTCGCGCAACGGCAAGCCCATGGATCTGGTCGACCGGACGGACGGTCATCCTCTCGAGCCGGTGCTGATCGATGCGATCACCGGCCGGAGGCTGGAGCTCACCAACGTGCGCGCGGTTGCCGGTCCGGGCGCGCAACAGGCCACGCGGGACTTCTTCGATCGCCTGGCGCTGAGCCGGCCAGCGGGTCGCTAGCCGCGCGTCATTCCTCGTCTTCGTGCGTGTCGAGCCGCCTGTCGTCGAGGGTCCGGCGCTCGCGCACGGCCTTGTCCGTGTCGGCTGCTTTCTCCGCCTTGGTGCGTCCGAAACGGAGCCGGTTGGCCTGCGCCTCGTTCTCGCGCGCGCGCCGCACCAGTTCCTTGCGCCTGCGTCTCAGATTGACGATTTCGGCCATGCAGGGCTCCCTCATTTCCTTATGCCGCGCTGCCGGTCGTTGCGCTAGTCTCGCGCCAAGTCATTAGTCGGAGCTACGGGGGGAAACGATGAGCCCTTCCACGCGCAAGAAGCTGCTGATCGGTGCGGGCGGCATCCTCGGCCTCGTGATCGTGGCGTTGCTGCTCGTTCCCGCCTTCGTCGATCTCAACGGCCGCAAGCCCGAGATCGTGTCCGAGGTGAAGAAGGCGACCGGTCGCGATCTCGTCATCGAAGGGCCCATCAGCCTGTCGATCCTGCCGACGCCGAAGGTGAGCGTGACCGGTATCACGCTGTCCAACCTGCCGGGCGCCAAGAACCCGCACATGGTCGAGGTGCGGTCGGTCACCGTGCGGCCGTCGCTGTTCGCGCTGCTGGCCGGTCGCATCGAGCTGAGCGAGGTGGTGCTCGATCAGCCCCGGATCGCGCTCGAGGTGACGGCCGACGGAAAGCCGAACTGGGAATTCGCGCCCGCAGCGTCCCAGCCCGCGGCATCCAAGTCCGCAGCCTCCAAGTCCGGCACGGCCAGCTCCTTCTCGCTCGGGGCACTCGTGATCCGCGACGGCACGTTGAGCTTCGTCGACGCCACGCAGGGGCTCTCCGTCATGGCGGAGAAGGCGAACCTCTCGGCCTCGATCGGCTCGCTCGACGGTCCCTACCGCGTTGCCGGCAACGTCACCGTCAACGGCACCCCGGTCGGCTTCGATGTCGGGCTCGACGCGAAGGGAAGCGACGGCTACCCGAGCCATCTCGCCCTCTCGACCGCCGATGGCAAGCTCTCCTTCGCCGGCAAGCTGAGCGAACTCGGCCCGGCCGCCCGGCTCACGGGCTCGGCCAACGTGTCGGCGTCCTCGCTCTCGGGCTTCACCGCCACGCTGCTCGGCATGGCGGGCCAGAAGGCTCCCCCGCTGCCGCCGCTGCTGGCCGGCAAGTTCAGCTTCGACGGCGGGGTCGACCTTTCCCAGACGGGCTTCGCTGCCAAGGACTTCAAGATCGCGCTGGGGAGCGACAGCGGCTCGGGCTCGCTTGCCATCACGCTCAAGCCCGCACTCGCGGTCGAGAGCCGGCTTACCATTCCAAAGCTCGATCTCGACGCCTGGCTCGCCGCGCTGTCGCAACCGACTGCTTCGGCGGCGCCGGCCGGCGACACGGGCAAGGCCGGCGGCTCTCAGGCGGCATCCGCCGCGCCGGCGTCGAATGACAGCATCCTCGCGACGGTCAACGCGAAGATTGCCATCGAAGCGGGCGAGATCACCTACAACCGGCAGGCCGTGCGCAACGTCTCGCTCGAGCTCGAGGCGCGCGGCGGAGTGGTCGCGGTGCCCAAGCTCAGCGCTACCCTGCCGGGCGACGCTGTCCTCGCGGCCAGATCGACCCTCTCGGGCGACGCGACGCGGCCGACCGCATCGGGCGAATTCAGCCTGGTCGCGCCCAAGCTGCGCGAGACGCTCAAGTGGCTCGCCGTCGATACCTCGGCCGTACCCGCCGACAAGCTGACGCGGTTCAGCATCAAGGGCCGCATGACGTCCAGCCGCGGCGACGTGCAGGTGCCCGACGCCACCATCGAGTTCGATAACATGAAGGCAACGGGCGGCATCGTCGTGGCGTTCGGCGTCCCGCTCTCGATCACGACCCGCATCGACGTCGACACGCTCGATCTCGACACGCTCCTGGCCGGCGGTGCCGGTGGCGGCCAGAAGGGAGCGGGGCAGGGCGCGGCGAAGCCCGCGGCGGTGCCGGCTTCCGCCGCCCGTCCCGCGGTGGCCGGGCCGATCCTGGGCGTGAAGGCCCGGATCGCCAAGCTCGTCTACAACAAGCAGACGGCGAGCGGAGTCGAGGTCGACGCCGCCCTCCAGGGTGACACGCTCGAGATCAAGGACCTCAAGGTGGCGAACTTCGCGACGGCCCGTTTCGCTGTCCGCGGCAGGGTGGCCGATTTCCGTTCCGAGGTTCCGCGTCCGGACATCGCCTTCAATTTCGAGGCCACCGACATGGCGCAGTTCCTGAAGGCCGTCGGTGCCTCCGGGCCTGCCGACCTCGGCCGTGTCGCCGTGAGCGGCGGCATCGCGGGGAATGTCGAGCAGCTCGCGGTGAGGGATCTCGCCGTGACCGCAATGGGCGAAAGCATCAAGGCGAACGGCACGCTGTCGATGCCGGGGGCCTCGGGCGGCATGCCGCATTCGGTGGGCTACAAGGGCAGCGTTGTGCTGAACGGCCAGACCATCGAGGGCTCGGTCGACGCGAAGCTCCAGGGCCGGCCCAACGTCACCGCCGACCTCAGGACGGCGGCGCTCGACCTCGACAAGCTCACGCATGGTTCCCCAAGTCCGAAGCCCGCCGCATCCCGCGGCCAGGCCGCCGCCAAGCCGGCCAGCAACGCGATCGACACGTCGGCGCTTCGCAGCGTCGACGGCTCGCTGAAGTTCGTCGCGACCAGCTTCGTGAGTTCGCCGCTGCGGCTCAGCGGCGTCACCCTCGTGGCCAGCCTCAAGGACGGCGTGCTCACCGTCTCGCAGTTCAAGGGCGGCCTGTTCGGCGGCACCCTGGATCTTTCCGGCACCGTCGATGCCACGCAGCCCGCGCTTGCCTTCGACGTCAAGGGCAATGCGAGCAGCATTTATGTCGGCGAGATGCTGCGCAACATGTCGGGAACCAACATCTTCGGCGGTACGGTCAAGATCACGGTCGACGGCCGGCTGAACGTCAGCGGCATCGGACTGAAGGGCAAGGGGTCGACGCCCGAGCAGCTCAAGTCCTCGATGGCCGGCGGCGCGCAGCTCGGCGGCCACCTCTTCGTCGGGGCGGACAAGGCGCTCACCACGCTCGGCACCGCCGCCACCGGCGTGGTCGGTGGCGTTATCGACAACACGCTCGGCAGCGCGCTCGGCATTGTCGGCCAGAAGGGCGGCGTCGGCGTCAGCAACATGCTGAACGCCGCCTCGCTGATCCTCAATCGCTTCGTCAATCGCGACAACCCGGTCTCGGGCCGCATCGACATCGCCGGCGGCATCCTGACCGACAAGGGGCTGGCCGTGCAGGGTGACCGCGCCACGGCCAACATCGCCACGCGCACGGACCTGATCCATTCCACCACGGCCACGACGGTGAACTTCGTGATCGCCGAGGATCCGTCGGCGCCCTACATCATCGCCACGGTGCGCGGATCCCTGTCCTCGCCGTCGTTCGGCGTGTCGCGCGGCACCGCCAAGGATCCGCCGGGCTTCGTCAATACGCTGGAGAAGGGCGCCAGCGATGTCACGGCGCCGGTGCGGCAGATCCTGCCCAACGTGCCGGTTCCCAACGTGCCCAACCTCCCGATTCCCAACATCTTCGGCCGCTGAGGACGTCTTGCTCGATCGACTGCTTGCTTCGCTCAAGGCGCGCTTCGGCTCCGCCCCCGCCCTTGCCGAAACGCCCCGGGGCGTCGACGTGCTGGCCGACATGGCCGACCGGCGTGTCATGCGCCGCTATCTCGACAAGCCCGTCGATCCCGCCCTGGTCGACACGCTCTGTGCCGTCGCGCTGTCGGCGCCCTCCAAGAGCGACCTGCAGCAGGCCGACATCGTGATCGTGTCCGACAAGGGCCAGCGCGAGAAGCTGGAGGCGCTGCTGCCCGACAATCCGTGGGTGAAGGCGGCGCCGGTCTTCCTCGTCTTCTGCGGCAACAACCGGCGCCACCGGCTGCTGTTCGAATGGCGTGGCCGGCCGTTCGTCAACGATCATCTCGACGCCTTCTTCAACGCCTCGGTCGACGCCGGCATCGTGCTGGCGACCTTCATGATGGCGGCGGACCGGGCGGGGCTGGGGTCCTGCCCGATCAGCGCCATCCGCAATCATGCCGCAGCGGTCTCCGGCATTCTCGGCCTGCCGGATCATGTCTTTCCGGTGGCGGCGCTGGGCGTGGGCTGGCCGTCCTTCGCCGGGGTGATGAGCCCGCGGCTGGGACTGGATGTCACGGTCCACCGCGACCGTTACGACGAGAGCGGCCTGCGCGACAGGATCGCCACCTACGACCGGCGGCGTGAGGCGGTGCAGCCCTACAAGAGCCAGCGCTATACCGCGGCCTTCGGCGAAAGCGACAGTTATGGCTGGTCGGAGGACAAGGCCCGGCAATATTCGGTGCCGGAGCGAGCCGATTTCGGCGCTTTCGTGCGCGCGAAGGGCTTCAAGCTCGACTGAGCCGCTGGCGCAGCGTCTCCAGCACGTGGAGGCGCAGGGCGCTCGACAGGTTGCCCGCCGTGCCGCGAGCGTGGTCGATCTCCGCCACCAGGGCGTTCAGGGACAACTTCCGGGTGTCGGCGATGGCCGACAATTCCTCCCAGAACGCGTCCTCCAGCGAGATGCTGGTCCGGTGGCCGTCGATTGTGACGGAGCGTTTACGCATTGCCGGACTGTGGCAGCGGCAAGGCGCCGGCTCAACCCGCCTTGCGGGTGGCACGCCTCATGCGTATATACCGCCGCCATCAACCCCCTCCGGAAGACAATATGGACATCCGCAACGTCGCGATCATCGCGCACGTCGACCATGGCAAGACCACCCTCGTCGATTGCCTGCTGAAGCAGAGCGGCACGTTCCGCGAAAACCAGCAGGTGGCCGAGCGCGCCATGGATTCGAATGATCTCGAGCGCGAGCGCGGGATCACCATCCTCGCCAAGGCGACCTCGGTCGAATGGAGGGGCACGCGCATCAACATCGTCGACACGCCAGGCCACGCCGACTTCGGCGGCGAGGTCGAGCGCATCCTGTCGATGGTCGACGGCGTGGTGCTGCTGGTCGATGCGGCCGAAGGCCCGTTGCCGCAGACCAAGTTCGTGCTCGGCAAGGCGCTCCGCCTCGGCCTGAAGCCGATCGTGCTGATCAACAAGGTCGACCGGTCCGACGCCCGCGCCCATCAGGTGCATGACGAGGTGTTCGACCTGTTCGCCGCGCTGGAAGCCAACGACGAGCAGCTCGACTTCCCGACGCTGTTCGCCTCGGCCCGCCAGGGCTGGGCCGCGACCTCGCTCGAGGCCGAGCACGAGGATATGACGCCGCTGTTCGAGCTCCTGGTGAAGCACGTGCCGGCGCCGAAGGTCGATCCGGACCCCGCCTTCCGCATGCTGGTGACGACGCTCGAGGCCGACAATTTCCTCGGTCGCATCCTGACCGGCCGCATCCAGTCGGGCACGATCAAGCCCAACACCATGGTCAAGGCGCTGGGCCGCGACGGCAAGGAGCTGGAGCAGACCCGCATCACCCGCATCCTGGCCTTCCGCGGCCTCGAGCGCGTGGCGCTCGACTCGGCCGAGGCGGGCGACATCGTGGCGCTGGCCGGCCTCAAGGTCGCGACCGTCGCCGACACGATCGGCGATCTGACGATCACCGAGCCGCTGGCCTCGCAGCCGATCGATCCGCCGACGCTGGCCATGAACTTCATGGTCAACGACTCGCCGCTGGCCGGCAAGGAAGGCGACAAGGTCACGACCCGCATGATCCGCGCCCGCCTGATGGCCGAGGCCGAGGGCAATGTGGCGATCCGGGTCAGCGACACCGAGAACGCCGACTCCTACGAGGTTGCCGGGCGCGGCGAACTGCAGCTCGGCGTGCTGATCGAGACCATGCGCCGCGAGGGCTTCGAACTCGCCGTTGGCCGTCCGAAGGTACTGTTCAAGACCGATCCGGCGACCGGCCAGCGCCTGGAGCCGATCGAGGAAGTCGTGATCGACGTCGACGACGCCTATACCGGCGCCGTGGTCGAGCAGATCTCGCTGCGCAAGGGCGAGCTGCAGGACATGCGTCCGTCGGGCGCCGGAAAGACCCGCCTGGTGTTCTACGCCCCGTCGCGCGGCCTGATCGGCTATCACGGCGAGTTCCTCACCGACACGCGCGGCACCGGCGTGATGAACCGCCTGTTCCACGCCTACGGTCCCTATCGCGGCCCGATCGCCGGCCGCCGCAATGGCGCGCTGATCGCCAACGAGGAGGGCACCTCGGTCGCCTACGCGATGTGGAAGCTCGAGGATCGCGGCCCGATGTTCATCGACCCGGGCGTGCCAGTCTATGCCGGCATGATCATCGGCGAGCATTCGCGCGGCAACGACCTCGAGGTCAACGTGCTGAAGGGCAAGCAGCTCACCAACATCCGCGCCGCCGGCAAGGACGAGGCCGTGCGCCTCACGCCGCCGCGCAAGATGTCGCTCGAGCAGGCGATCGCCTACATCGAAGAGGACGAGCTGGTCGAGATCACGCCGAAGTCGATCCGCTTGCGCAAGCGCTTCCTCAATCCCGAGGACCGCAAGCGCGCCAAGAAGCAGGCGGCCGCCGCAGCGGAGTAACGACCGCCGGACCGGGCCTGCGGCACGCTCGCGCCTAGAGCGTGCCGCCCGTCAGGCTGGCCCGCTGGCTGATCTCGATGTGGTTGCCGTCGGGATCGCAGACGAAGGCATAGCGTACCGTGTCGCCCAGCACGCGCACCTCGCCGCCTGAGGTGCCGCCGCGCGCCAGGATGCCTTCGTACTCGGCGATGCAGTCGAACACCTGAACCGTGGTGTAGCGATAGCCCGGGCCGCGCCAGAGCGTGCCGCGATGCTCCACCTTGCCCTGCTCGGCGATCACCATCAGCGAGTCGCCGCAGCGGTAGCGGCCCTCGCCGACGCGCTCGTACTGCATCGCCTCGGTCCAGAAGCGGTCGTGTGCGGCGGGATCGTTGACCCGCAGCAGCACCGCGATGCCCTCGACGCCATCCCGGCCCTTGGGGACGAGCGTCACCTTGTTGCCGTCGGGATCGGCGAGCTCGACCGGCGTGGATAGCCCCTCGCGGGCGATCTGCAAGCCGATGATGCCCGACGGCGCGAGCGTCGGCAGCGGATCGCGGGCATGGTTCATCTTCAGGATCGAGCCGTTCATGTCATGGCGGTGCTGCTGCATGCCGCCGCCCAGCTTGCCCATGTGGTCGTAGGGCAGGCCGACCGTCTGCTGCCAGAAGGCGAGCTGCTCGTCGCGCTTGTTGGAGAAGAGACCGACATCGAGGTGCTGCTTGGCGAGTTTCATGGCCGCCAGTGTAGCCCAGACGTGCCGCCCGGGTGTGGATACAAAGCATACAAACGCTGCCCGGACTCCGCCTCGACGGGATTGCTAGAACGGGCGTGGGTGAAGGGGGCAGCGGATGGGGATCCGCTGTCACGTAAAATGTGGGAAGGATCTACGATGATTCGCGCCATCATTGGCACGGTCGCCGTACTCGCCGGCTTTGCCGTGGTCGAGACGTCGAGCGACGCCAGCACGAGCCCGGGGGGATCGTGCAAGGCCTTGCAGGCCTATGCCTTGCTGCAGCCGGGCGAGCCGGTTCCGGTGCGCGCTGAGCCGACGCCGGCGGGCGCGGTCGTTGGCGCTCTGGCGACGCGGGCGAAGGCGGAGGGGCCTGTCATCTCGGTCGTCACGCTGACGGGCAGCCGGAGCGGCTGGGCGCGCATCGTGCTCGACTCGCCGGACTACACCGCGGCCGACGGCGCCGCGCACAGCTACGGCTGGGTTCCGGCCGACCTGCTGGCGGTCGATACGCGCCTGGACGGCAAGGTCACGTTCTATAGCCGGCCGGGCCTGCTGGGCTATGTGACGGCGAGCCTGCAGGGCGAGAACCAGAAGTTCCGCGTGCTGGGCTGCCGCGACGACCTGCTGCAGGTCATCAATGCGCGGCAGGGCAACGTCTGGATCGACCGCTGGTGCGCCCGCCGGGAAGGCTGCGCCGGCTGACAGTTTCGGGAAGCGGGGACCGGCATTCTGGGAATTGTGCCGGTCGCCGCGGGACAGCAGCGAAAACCCCGGGAGGCAACTCCCGGGGTTTTTTCCTGCTCTTCGTCGGATCTCAGATCTTCAGTTCGCTGAAGAAGTCGTTGCCCTTGTCGTCGGTGACGATGAAGGCGGGGAAGTTCTCGACCTTGATGCGCCAGATCGCTTCCATGCCGAGCTCGGGATATTCCAGCACCTCGACCTTCTTGATGCAGTTCTTGGCGAGGATGGCGGCCGGACCGCCGATCGAGCCGAGATAGAAGCCCTTGTGCGCCTTGCAGGCGTCGACGACCTGCTTGCTGCGGTTGCCCTTGGCCAGCATCACCATCGAGCCGCCGTTGGCCTGGAACAGATCGACGTAGGAATCCATGCGGCCGGCCGTGGTCGGACCGAACGAGCCCGAAGCCATGCCGTCGGGCGTCTTGGCGGGTCCGGCGTAGTAGACCGGGAACTGCTTGAAGTATTCCGGCAGCCCTTCGCCGCGGTCGAGCCGCTCCTTGAGCTTGGCGTGGGCTGAATCGCGCGCCACGATCAGCGTGCCGGTGAGGTTCACGCGCGTCTTCACGGGATGCCGGGTGAGCACCGAGAGCGTGTGGGCCATGCCCTTGTCGAGATCGACCGAGACGACGTTGCCGGAGAGCTGCTGCGGCTCGACCTCGGGCAGGTAGTGCGCCGGGTTGGTCTCGAGCTGCTCGAGGAAGATGCCGTCCCGGGTGATCTTGCCCACCGCCTGGCGGTCGGCCGAGCAGGAGACGCCGAGCCCGATCGGCACCGAGGCGCCGTGGCGGGCGATGCGGATCACGCGCACGTCGTGGCAGAAATACTTGCCGCCGAACTGCGCGCCGATGCCCATCTTGCGCGTGAGCTCCAGCACCTTCTGCTCCATCTCGCGGTCGCGGATGGCCACGCCCTTGGCATTGCCTTCGCTCGGCAGGTCGTCGAGGTAGCGCGTCGAGGCGAGCTTCACCGTCTTGAGGTTCAGCTCCGCGGAAGTGCCGCCGATGACGATCGCGAGGTGGTAGGGCGGGCAGGCCGCGGTGCCGAGCGTGCGGATCTGGGCGTCGAGGAACTTGAGCAGCGAGGCCTCGTTCAGCACCGCCGGCGTCTGCTGGTAGAGATAGGTCTTGTTGGCCGAGCCGCCGCCCTTGGCGACGAACAGGAACTTGTAGGCGTCGCCGTCGGTCGCATAGATGTCGATCTGCGCCGGCAGGTTGGTGCCGGTCTGCACTTCCTTGAACATCGAGATCGGCGACACCTGGCTGTAGCGCAGGTTGGTCTCGGTGTAGGTCTTGAACACGCCCTTGGCGATCGCGGCCTCGTCGCCGCCGCCGGTCCACACCGCCTGGCCCTTCTTGCCCATGACGATCGCCGTGCCGGTGTCCTGGCACATCGGCAGCACACCGCCGGCCGCCACGTTGGCGTTCTTCAGGAGCTCGAGCGCCACGTACTTGTCGTTCTCGGAGGCCTCGGCGTCGTCGAGAATGGTCCTCAGTTGCGCCAGATGGCCGGGGCGCAGGAGATGCGAGATGTCGTGGAAGGCGGCAGCCGTCAGCAGCGTCAGCGCTTCCGGCTCGACCGTCAGCACGTCACGGCCGTTGAACTTGGCCGTGCCGACGAAATCCGACGAGAGCTTGCGGTAGGGCGTGGTGTCCTTTCCGCTCGGGAACATCTCCTGAAACTGGAACTCGGGCATGCGACTCTCTCCTGGCGCCTGCTTGGAAAGCGCGCATCCCTGCCGCAAGCCGGGCGCGGCGTCTACCTACTTCTTTCGGAAGCTGTCCAGCTTGACCACCTTGGAGGCGGCATCCTCGCCCTTGGCCGTCTCGCCGGCCTCCGTGGCTTCGGTCTTGGCCTCGCCGTCGGCTGTCCCGGGCGCCGGCGCGGGACCGGTCAGCGAGGGCCGCTTCTCCGGCGCCGGCAAGGGCGTAGGCGGCACGGACTCCGGCTTCTCGGCCGGCGCCGCCGCCTTCTCCTTGCGATCGAACTGCAGGCCGAAGCGGACTGATGGGTCGACGAAGGCGGAGAGCGCAGCGAAGGGGACCTTTATGCGCTCCTGCTGCTTGTTGAAGCTGACCGTCACCTCGAAGGTGTCGTTGGTGACGATGAGGTCCCAGTACTGGTGCTGGAGGACGATCGTCATCTCCTCCGGGTACTTCTGGCGCAGGTACTCGGGCAGCTCGACGCCGGGATCGTGGCTGCGGAACGAGATGTAGAAGTGGTGTGAGCCCGGCAATCCCTTGTCGGCCACTTGAGTCAGCACGCGCCGCACCACGCTGCGCAGCGCGTCGTCGACGAGAGCGTCGTAGTGAAATCGATCGTTCATGACTTGCCGGAATTTTCAGGAAGCATCGGCCCGCGTACCACGAGAGTCAATCGCGGGGAACCCGAAACGAAGCGATGAAGTGGGAGGGGCTTCTGTTGCCCGGTGCCCCTCCCGAAACCGCGCTTACGTCCGCTGTTTAGGCGGCAGCAGCGAGTGCAACGTCGTTATCGTTGGCACTTGTGTGTGGCCCTTTACGGCGGAACCATGCCGGGCAAAAACCGCGCCTTTACCACGCTCGTCGATCCTGTTTCGCCCCCATCGATCCCGCTCGTCGAGCGGGAGAGAATGGTGGAGGCGCCGGGTACCGCCCCCGGGTCCGATACGCTTATGCCACGCGGCGTTTATCGCCATAGTCGGTTGCCCGACGCGCCCAATATAGGCATCCGGCGCGTAATTTTGAAGGCGGGGTTTGGACATGCCTTCGGCGCAGGCCCGGTGACGAAACTTGCGGCGGCGAAATCCGATGTGGGCAACTGGGCGGCGAGCGCCAGTGAGCCGTTGGCAGGGACGCCGCGGACGCTAAAGTGCGGCCAAAGAACGACGCCGAAGAACGACGAAAGACCGCCATGCCCCTCTCGACCGACCAGCAGGCTGAAATCGACCAGGCGCGCGCCGAGGGGACGAGGACGTTGCGTCCCGTGGCGCCGGCGCTCGAGGAGATCCTCTTCCAGGCGCTGCCGGTCCTGGATCACGGCTTCGTCCGGGTGGTCGACTACATGGGCGACGATGCCGCCGTCGTGCAGGCGGCGCGCGTAAGCTACGGCCGCGGCACCAAGAAGGTCAGCGAAGACCGCGGCCTCATCAACTATCTCATGCGCCATCGCCACACGACGCCGTTCGAGATGTGCGAGATCAAGTACCACGTGAAGCTGCCGATCTTCGTGGCCCGGCAGTGGATCCGCCATCGCACGGCCAACGTGAACGAATACTCGGCGCGCTACTCGATCCTCGACAACGAGTTCTACATCCCGAAGCCCGAGCATCTGGCCGCTCAGAGCAAGTCCAACCGCCAGGGTCGCGACCAGGTACTGACCGGCAAGGAGGCCGAGCGCGTCTTCTCCCTCCTCAGGAAGGACGCCGAGCTCGTCTACGAGCACTACATGGAGATGCTGAACGAGGGCGAGGCGGGCGAGCCGCTCGATCCGGAGCGGTCCGGCCTCGCGCGCGAGCTGGCGCGCATGAACCTGTCGCTCGCCTTCTATACCCAGTGGTACTGGAAGACGAACCTCCACAATCTGATGCATTTCCTGTCGCTGCGCGCCGATGCGCATGCGCAATACGAGATCCGCGTCTATGCCGAGGCGATGATCGACACCCTCAAGCGCTGGTGCCCGATCTGCCACGACGCGTTCATGGAATACCGGATGGGCGGCGCCCACCTGTCGCGGACCGGCCTGGCGGCCGTGAAGCGCATGATCGCCGGCGAGAAGGTCGACCAGAAGGCGAGCGGCCTCAATCCGCGCGAGTGGCGTGAGCTCCTGGCGGCGCTCGGCCTGGCCGAGCAATGACCCCGGCGCCTGCTGTCCGCGATCCCGGCCGGCTGCGGCTGCTGCGCGAGCGGCCGCGCGACGTCGAGGCCATCGAGGAGATGACGGCGGCGGCCTTCGGGCCCGACCGGTTCCACAAGACGGTCTACCGCCTGCGCGAGGAGGTGGCGCCGATCAGGGACCTCTGTTTCGTCGCGCTCGACCAGAAGGGGCGGCTGGTGGCCTCCATCCGCAACTGGCCGATCCTGATCAACGAGCGGTGGCCCGCGGTGCTGCTGGGACCGCTCGCGATCGCCCCGGAGCTGCGCGGCCTGGGCTACGGCAAGGCCCTGATGTGGCATGCCATGGCCCAGTCGCGCATGCAGGGCCACAGCCGCATCATCCTGGTCGGCGATCCGGAGTACTATAATCAGTTCGGCTTCCGCCGCGATCTGGCCCTGAACATCCAGCTTCCCGGATGGGTCGAGGAGCGGCGCTTCCTCGCCCTCGAACTGGTCGCGGGCGCGATGATCGGGGTGCACGGCATGATCGGCAAGCCGTCGCCGAAGAAGAGGCGCGCCGCCCGGAAGAAGAAGGGGTAGGGACCGGAATCGCCGGTTGGCGCCCGCCGACGCTAGTCTGGGCGCTTTCGCTGGAGAAGCCGAATGGGACCGAAACGGGACCTTTCCCGTTTTTCCGCCATTTATTTAACGGGAATGCCCGCGGCGGCGCGGCGCCTAGCGCGTCACGATGCGCGGCGCCGGACGCGGGCCCCGCTCGTTGGCCGCCAGCTGGTTCCACACCCGGGCGGCGATTTCCTTGTAGATCTGCGCGTGCGGGCTGTCGGGCTTGGCCACGACGATCGGATGGCCGCTGTCGGAGGTGGTGCGGATGTCCAGGTGGAGCGGGATCTCGCCCAGGAATGGCACGCCAAGCTTGTCCGCCTCCTCATGGGCGCCGCCATGGCCGAAGATCTCCGACCGCTCGCCGCACTTGGGGCACAGGAAGTAGCTCATGTTCTCGACGACGCCGAGCACCGGCACCGCGACCTTGCGGAACATGTTGAGGCCCTTGCGCGCATCGACCAGGGCGATGTCCTGCGGCGTGGAGACGATCACTGCGCCCGACAGCGCGACCCGCTGCGCGAGGGTGAGCTGCGCGTCGCCGGTGCCGGGCGGCATGTCCACCACCAGCACGTCGAGATCGCCCCACTGCACGTCGCGCAGCATCTGCTCGAGTGCGCTCGACACCATCGGGCCACGCCAGATCATCGGCGTGTCCTCGGCCACGATGTAGCCGATCGACATGGTGCGCAGGCCATAGCGTTCGATCGGCTTGAGCTGCTTGCCGTCGGTCGATTCGGGCTTCTCCTTCACCGACAGCATCCGCGGCATGGACGGCCCGTAGATGTCGGCATCGAGCAGGCCGGTGCGCACGCCGAGAGCGGCGAGACCGAGCGCCAGGTTGACGGCCGTGGTCGACTTGCCGACGCCGCCCTTGCCGGAGGCGACGGCGATGATGTGCTTCACGCCGGGCACGTCGATCCGCCCTCCGCCGGGCGCCGCTCCATGGCCGTGGCCGGTGTGGCCGGGACCGGCACGTCCGGGACCGGCCGGCCGGGCCGAAGGCGGCGGTGGTGGCGGCGGGGCGGCTCGTTCCGCCGTCATGACGACGGTTGCCGAGAGCACGCCCGGCATGGCACGGACGGCCTGCTCGCACGCCTGGCGCAGCGGCTCGAGAGCGGGACCGCGCGCCGGATCGACGTCGAGGGTGACAGCCACGTGACCGCCGCGGGTGGCGATGCCGCTCACCATGTCCAGGGCCACCACATTCCTGCCCGTAACCGGGTCGATGACCGTTGCGAGAACGTTGCGTACCGCCGACTCAGTGATTTCCGCCACGTCCGCCCCTCTCCGCCGCCTGCGGCAATATTCTGTCGCCGCTTGATTGAAGGTATAGCTGCCGTCACATATATGCAGCCCGGCATTAAAGCAAAGTCCCGCTGTGGCCCTGAGGTGATGGATGGCCTGGAACAACAATAGCGGCGGCCCGTGGGGCGGCGGCGGAAGTGGTGGTGGTGGCGGAGGACCTTGGGGCGGTGGCGGAGGCAATCGCAACAACGGACCGTTCGGCCCGCGGCGCCCGCCGGACATGGACGATGTGATCCGCAAGGGGCAGGAGCGGCTGCGCAATCTCCTGCCGGGCGGGTTCGGCTCGTTCAAGGGCCTGGTTCTGATCGCGCTCGCGGTGATCGTGGTGTGGCTGATCACGGGCTTCTTCCGCGTGCAGCCCAACCAGCAGGCCATCCAGCTCATCTTCGGCAAGCCTTACGGCGGTCCGGTCGACCCCGGCCTGCACTACAACCTGCCGGCGCCGATCGGCCATGTCGTGATCGTCAACGTGCAGGACCAGCGGCGCACGGTGATCGGCTCGCGCAACACCGCGGCCTTCAACCGCAGCGCGCGCGCCACGTCGACGGAGAATCTGATGCTGACCGGCGACGAGAACATCGTCGACATCGAGTTCGCCGTGCTGTGGCAGATCAAGGACGTGTTCCGGTACGCCTTCGCCGTGCGCAATCCCGAGGAGATCGTGCGGGCCGCCGCCGAGGCGGCGATGCGCGAGATCATCGGCAAGTCCAATCTCCAATATGCCCAGACCGAAGGGCGTACCCGGATCGAGCAGGACACCAAGGAACTGCTGCAGCGCATCCTCGACGAATACGGCATGGGCGTCCTCATCGCCCAGGTCCAGCTGCTGCGGGTCGACCCGCCGCAGGAGGTGATCGCCGCCTTCCGCGACGTCCAGGCGGCGCGCGCCGACAAGGAAAAGAACATCAACGAGGCCAACACCTACCGCAACCAGGTGCTGCCGCGCGCCAAGGGCGAGGCGGCGGCCATCGTCCAGAAGGCCGAGGGCTACAAGGCCCAGGTCGTGGCCCGGGCCAAGGGTGATGCACAGCGCTTCAGCCAAGTCTACGACCAGTACGCCAAGGCCAAGGACATCACGACCGAGCGTCTCTACCTCGAGACGATGGAGGACGTGCTGCGCGGGGTGACCAAGGTGGTGGTCGACAAGGACGCTGCCGGTCCGGGCGTGCTGCCCTATCTGCCGCTGCCGGAGGTCAAGTCCGGCCAGCCGGCGCCGCCGCTGCCGCCGCGGGTGAGCCCGCCTGCCCAGGGAGCCACGCGATGAGCAACCGTTCCATCCTCGGCCTGGTCTCGCTGGCGGTCGTCGTCTTCCTGCTGACGCAGACCTTCTACAGCGTCGATCCCACGACGCAGGTCCTGGTGCGCCAGTTCGGCGCCCTGGTCGGGCAGCCAAAGACCGAGCCCGGCCTCTACGCCAAGATCCCGCTGATCCAGGACATCGTCCGCATCGACCGGCGCCTGATGGCCTACGAGGCCGAGGAATTCGAGATCATCGCCGGCGACCAGAAGCGGCTGGTGGTCGACGCCTATGCGATGTACCGGATCAACGACGCCCGTCTGTTCGCCGAGCGCGTGCCGGCCGGCGAGACGGCGTTGCGCGGCCTGCTCGACTCCCTGATCAACTCGGAGATCCGCGGTGTGCTGAGCTCGGTGCCGCTGCACGCCGTGCTCACGCAGCAGCGCGCGGTCCTGATGGACGACATCACCAGGCGGGTGAACGCCAAGACCAAGGACCTCGGCGTCCAGGTCGTGGATGTGCGCATCAAGCGGGCCGACCTGCCGCAGGCCAACTCCCAGTCGGTCTACAGCCGCATGAAGACCGATCGCGAGCGCGAGGCCGGGCAATTGCGCGCCGAGGGCGACGAGGAGAACCAGCGCATCCGGGCGACGGCCGACCGCGAGGTCACCGTCATCAAGGCCGATGCCGGGCTGCAGGCCCAGATCACCATGGGCGAGGGCGATGCCGAGGCGACCCGGATCTACGCCGAGGCCTTCGACCGCGACAAGGACTTCTACGCCTTCTGGCGGCGCATGGAGGCCTACCGGCAGGCCTTCGCGTCGGGCGGGACCATGGTCCTCCGCCCGGAGAACTCCTTTTTCCGCTACTTCAACGAGCCGCCGGCGGGGGCCGTGACCACCAAGAAGTAGGCGACGGCGGAACGACAAAGCCGGCGGCTGTGGCAGGTCTGCCACGCCGCCGGTTTCTTTTTTCGCGATGCTGAAAACCGCCCGAAACAGGCCTACATATTACGCTCTTTATTTGCGCCACAATCGGCGCACATAGAGAGAGCAAATTTATAGGCCCGGCGCTGGCCGTTCCGACTTGTGGGCTTCGAGCGCCGTTGGAGGTCGGGCGTGAATCTTGTGGATTTGAAAGGATTTTCGAGGGGCGCAATCGCGGCCGTCGCCGCCGTCGGGCTGGTGCTGGCACAACCTATCGTGGCGCCGCCGGCCGCCGCGCGCGAGGCGCCGACGAGCTTTGCCGACCTGGTCGACACGCTGATGCCGACGGTCGTCAACATCACGACGACCCAGAACCTGCCGCAGCAGGGGCCGCGCCTGAGGGACATGCCGCAGCTTCCGCCGGGCTCGCCGTTCGAGGAGCTGTTCAAGGAGTTCTTCGACCGCAAGGGCGGGGAGGAGCAGCAGCAGCGCCGCCGCGGCACCTCGCTCGGGTCGGGCTTCATCATCGACCCCTCCGGCTACATCGTCACCAACAACCACGTCATCCAGGGCGCCGAGGACATCACCGTCATCCTGCGCGACGACACCCAGCTCAAGGCCAAGCTGGTGGGTGCCGACAGTCGCGCCGACCTCGCCGTGCTCAAGGTCGACCCGCCGGGCGGCAAGCCGCTGCCGGCGGTCAAGTTCGGCAATTCGGACAAGGTCCGGGTCGGCGACTGGGTGATTGCCATCGGCAATCCCTTCGGCCTCGGCCACTCGGTCACGGCCGGCATCATCTCGGCCCGTGGCCGGGCCCTGTCGGACTCGCTCGACGACTACCTGCAGACCGACGCGGCCATCAACAAGGGCAATTCCGGCGGCCCGCTGTTCAATGCCGACGGCGAAGTCATCGGCGTGAACACGGCGATCTACTCGCCGTCCGGCACCAATGCCGGTCTCGCCTTCTCGATCCCGTCCAATCTCGTCAAGCAGGTTGCCGAGCAGCTGCGCGAGTTCGGCCGCGTGCGGCGCGGCTGGATCGGCGTCAGCTACCAGAGCGTGACGGACGACATCGCCGACAGCTTCGGCCTCGACAAGGCCCGCGGCGTGCTGGTCGCCAATGTCGTGGCCGACGGCCCGGCGGCCAAGGCCGGCATCAAGCGCAACGACATCATCCTCACCTTCGGCGGCCATGACGTGATCGACCTGCGCCATTTCCCGCGGCTGGTGGCCAATGCCCGTGTCGGCAGTACCGTCGACATGGTGGTCTGGCGCGGCGGCAAGGAACAGACGCTGAAGATCAAGATCGGCGAGCAGGACGAGGCTGAGAAGCAGAACGCCTCGGCGCAGGGCTCGGCCGCGCCCAAGAAGCCGATCGACCGCGACAAGCCGGTCACCTCCACTGTCGAGCAGCTCGGCCTGACCCTGCAGAAGGTGAACGATCAACTGCGCGAGAAGTATGGCCTCGGCGACAACGTCAAGGGCGTGATCGTCACCCGCGTGGCGCCCGACAGTCCGGCGGCGGAGAAGCAGCTCCAGCCCGGCGACGTGATCATCGAGGTCGACCAGAAGGCCGTGACCACGCCGCAGGAAGTGAGCGACATCGTGACCAAGCTGCAGTCGCAGAAGAAGCGCTCGGTCCTGCTGTTCGTCGAGCGCCAGGGCGATCCGCGCTTCGCCGCCCTCAGGCTGGCGAAGTAGCCGGCCGGGACGGCGGCGCGCCGTCGGTCAGCCGTCGATCTTCACGACCAGCTTGCCGAAGTTCCGGCCCTCGAGCAGGCCCATGAAGGCCTGCGGGGCCTTGGCGAGGCCGTCGACGACGGTCTCGCGGCTCTTGAGTTTGCCCGCCTTCAGAAGGCCGCCGACCTCGTTCACGAAGTCGCCCATCAGCGCGACATGGTCGGAGACGATGAAGCCCTGGATGGTGAGGCGCCGCTGCACGATGGTGAACATCTTGGGCGGCCCGGCGATCGGCTCCTTGTCCTGATACTCGGAAATCGCGCCGCAGAAGGCGACGCGGCCGAAATTGTTCAGCCGCGCGAAGACGGCGTGGAAGATCTTGCCGCCGACATTCTCGAAGTCCGAGTCGATGCCCTGCGGGCACAGCCCGTCGAGGACGGCGCCGTAGTCGCTCTCGCGGCGATGGTTGAAGCAGGCGTCGTAGCCCGCCTCGCGCACCGCCCAGGCGCACTTGTCGTCGTCGCCCGCACACCCCACGACGCGCGCGCCGGCGAGCCTGGCCAGTTGGCCTGCCACCTGACCGACGGCGCCGGTGGCCGCCGAGACGAACGCCGTCTCGCCCGCCTTGGGCTTGCAGATGTGCTTCATGCCGTACCAGGCGGTGAAGCTCGGCATGCCGAGGATGCCGAGATGCGCGGACAGCGGCGCGATCGACGGGTCGATCTTGCGCAGGCCCTTGCCGTCGTGGACCGTGTGGGTGGCCCAGTTCAGCATGCCCATCACGGTGTCGCCCTTGGCGAAACGCTCGTTGCGCGACTCGACCACTTCGCCGACCGAGCCGCCCGTCAGCGGCTTGTCGAGTTCGAACGGCGGCGTGTAGGAGCGCAGCTCGGTCATGCGCGGCCGCATGTAGGGATCGAGCGACAGGAACCGTTGCCGGATCAGGACCTGCCCCTCGCCAAGGGCGGGCAGGGTGACGCTCTCGGCGCGGAAGCAGTCTTCGGTGACGTCGCCCGCGGGGCGCTTGGCGAGGACGATCTGCAGGGCCTGGGTCATGGACGATGCCTTCACGGGTTGGGCGTTTCGACGAAGTCGCGGCGGCGATAGCCCTGCAGGTAGAGCAGGGCGGTGAGATCGCCGTGGCTGATGCGGGCGGGGACCTGGGCGGCGACCGCCGGCTTGGCGTGGAAGGCCACGCCCAGCCCGGCCGCCTGGAGCATCGGCAGGTCGTTGGCGCCGTCGCCCACCGTCATCGTCTCGGCGACATCGACCCCGCGCTCGGCGCACAGCCGGCCAAGCGTGGCGAGCTTGGCTTCCTTGCCGAGGATCGGCGGCTCGACCGAGCCGACCAGCGTCCGGCCGTCGTGGCGCAGCACGTTGGCGGCGTCGATGTCGAAGCCCAGGGCCTGGCGCACCATCGACGTGAAGTAGGTGAAGCCGCCCGAGACCAGCGCGCAGAAGGCGCCGTGGCGGCGCATGGTGGCCACGAGCGTGGCGCCGCCCGGGGTGTAGCGGATGCGGCGCGCGGCCTCGTCGAGCCGGGTGACGGGCAGGCCCTTCAGCAGTCCGACCCGCTCCTCGAGCGCGCCGGCGAAATCGATCTCGCCGTTCATGGCGCGGGCGGTGATGGCGGCGATCCTGTCGCGCAGGCCGAGGAACTCGGCGAGCTCGTCGAGCATCTCGTTCTCGATCATGGTCGATTCCATGTCGGCGACCAGCAGCCTCTTGCGGCGCGCGCGCGCCGGCACGACCACCGCATCTATTCCGGGCAGCGCGGGATCGGCTGCCGGACCGTCGAAGGGCAGGTCGCAGGCGATGCCGTCGGCCAGCCAGTCCGGCGCACCGGCCGTGGCACCGGCCGCATGCAGGGCGTCGGCGGCCTGTTGGACGAGGGCCGCGTCGAGCGTCGGCTGGGCGGGATTGGCGATCAGAACGAGGACGTTTTTCACGCCACCGCCTCTAGCGGCGCGCCGGCGGATTTGCAAACGCCGCGCCCCTATGGCCAAACAAGGCATGGCCAATCAGGACATGGCCGGGTCGCCTGTCATCGTCGTCACCGGACCCACCGCCAGCGGCAAGTCGGCGCTGGCGCTGGCACTTGCCGAACGTCGCGGCGGCGTCGTGATCAACGCCGACGCCATGCAGACCTACGACGCGTTCCCGATCCTGACGGCGCAGCCGACGGCAGCGGAGCGCGCGACGGTGCCGCATCTTCTCTACGGCATCCTGCCGCTCAGCGAGACCCTGTCGGCGGCGCGTTGGCGTGCGCTCGCCGAAGCCGAGATCGTGCGCGCCCGGGCCGCGGGCCGGCCGCCGATCCTGTGCGGCGGATCGGGCCTCTATCTGCGCGCGCTCATGCAGGGCTTTTCCGACATTCCCGAGGTGCCGCCAGCGCTGCGCCTCCAGGCCAACGAGGAGTGGGAGCGCCTGGGCGCCGAGGCGTTCCGCGCCCGGCTGGCGCAACACGATCCGGCCATCGTCGCGCGCCTGAAGCCCGGCGACCGCCAGCGCCATGTCCGCGCCTGGGAGATCTGGCTGGGAACGGGAAAGCCGCTCAGCGCCTGGCAGCAGGGCAGGGCCGCTCCGGCGCCCTGGCGGTTCGTGACCCTCCTGCTCGCGCCCGACCGTCAATGGCTGCGCGCGCGGATCGAGGCGCGGTTCGATGCCATGCTGGAAGCGGGCGTTCTGGCCGAGGTGCGGGCGGTGTTCGAGCGCCATCCGGACCCTGCCTGGCCGGGCCTCAAGGCGCATGGAGCGCCGGAACTCTTCCGCCATTTCCGCGGCGACCTCAGCCTCGAAGAGGCGCGGCGAATCGCCATCGACCATACACGCCAATATGCCAAGCGCCAGATGACGTGGTTCCGGCACCAGATGACGCCAGATCTGGTGGTGGATCCATCTTCAAATCCCGTTTTGGGGTCGGTTGAGAAATTTTTGGACAAAATGAAGGTCTGAAACTTTACGTTTCGTGCCGATTTCCGTTGACCCCCTGAACCCTCGCCTCTATGGTCCGCGCCGCCGCAAAACCCGTTTTTGCGGCGCATTTGTCATAGAGGAGACCCGCGTCATGAAGCCCGAGGAGTCCGCCACGACTGGCGCCGATCTGTTGGTGAAAGCCCTGATCGACGAGGAAGTCGAGGTCGTCTTCGGCTATCCCGGCGGCGCGGTCCTTCCGATCTACGATTCGCTCTTCAAGCAGAACCGCCTGCGGCATGTGCTGGTGCGGCACGAGCAGGCGGCGGTGCATGCCGCGGAAGGCTATGCGCGCTCGACCGGCAAGGTCGGCGTGGTGCTGGTGACATCCGGTCCGGGCGCCACCAACGCCGTGACGGGTCTCACCGACGCGCTGATGGACTCGATCCCCATCGTGTGCCTGACCGGCCAGGTGCCGACGCACCTGATCGGCAACGACGCCTTCCAGGAGGCGGACACGACCGGCATCACGCGGCCCTGCACCAAGCACAACTACCTCGTGAAGGCGGTGGGCGATCTGGCGCGCACGGTTCACGAGGCCTTCTACGTGGCGCGCTCGGGCCGTCCGGGGCCGGTGGTGATCGACCTGCCCAAGGACGTGCTGATGAACAAGCACGAGTACGAGGCGCCCAAGAAGCCGGTGCAGCACAAGAGCTACCGTCCGCAGGTGAAGCCCGATCCCCGGAAGATCGAGGAGGCGGTGGCGATCATCGCGGCCGCCAAGCGTCCGGTCTTCTACACCGGCGGCGGCGTGATCAATTCCGGCCCCAAGGCCAGCAAGCTGCTCGCCCAGTTCGTGCATATGACGGGCTATCCCATCACCAGCACGCTGATGGGCCTTGGCGCCTTCCCGGCCTCGGACAGGCAGTTCCTGGGCATGCTCGGCATGCACGGGACCTACGAGGCCAACCTCGCCATGTACAATTGCGACGTGCTGATCAACATCGGCGCGCGCTTCGACGATCGCATCACCGGCAAGCTGGCCGAGTTCTCGCCGAAGTCGAAGAAGATCCATATCGACATCGACCCCAGCAGCATCAACAAGAACGTGCGTGTCGACCTGCCGATCGTGGGCGATGCCGCGCATGCGCTCGAGGAGATGATCCGCGTCTGGAAGGCCAAGCAGCCCAAGACCGACCAGAAGGCGCTCAAGGCCTGGTGGGCCGAAGTCGAGACCTGGCGGGCGCGCAACTGCCTCGCCTACAAGCAGGACAAGGAGACGATCAAGCCGCAATATGCGCTCGAGCGGCTCTATCACCACATCAAGGACCGCGACCACTACGTCACGACGGAAGTGGGGCAGCATCAGATGTGGGCGGCGCAGTTCCTGAAGTTCGAGCAGCCCAACCGCTGGATGACCTCGGGCGGGCTCGGCACGATGGGCTACGGCTTCCCGGCCGCCATCGGCGTTCAGATCGCCCATCCCGAGGCGCTGGTGATCGACGTGGCCGGCGAAGCCTCGATCATGATGAACATCCAGGAGCTCTCCACCGTGGCGCAGTACCGGCTGCCGGTGAAGATCTTCATCCTCAACAACCAGTACATGGGCATGGTGCGGCAGTGGCAGGAGCTGCTGCATGGCGGGCGCTATTCCGAGAGCTACATGGAGGCGCTGCCCGACTTCATCCGTCTCGCCGAGGCCTTCGGTGCGGTCGGCCTGCGCACGGGCGATCCCGCCGAGCTCGACGGCGTGATCGAGGAGATGATCAAGATCAACAAGCCCGTCATCGTCGACGTTCTGGTCGACAAGGCGGAGAACTGCTTCCCCATGATCCCGTCGGGAGCGGCCCACTACGACATGCTGCTGGGGCCGAACGACCGCGCCGCCAAACCCGTGTCCGAGGAAGGCATGGTGCTGGTGTGAACGCGATCGAAACGGCCTCGCGCCACACCATCTCCGTCCTGGTCGACAACGAGCCCGGCATCCTCGCCCGGGTGGTCGGCCTGTTTTCCGGCCGCGGCTACAACATCGAGAGCCTGACCGTGGCCAGGACCAACGCCAAGGAAAACCTCTCGCGCATCACCATCGTCACCGCCGGCACGCCGATGGTGATCGAACAGATCAAGGCGCAGCTCGACCGGCTGGTGCCGGTCCATCGCGTGCGCGACCTCACGATCGAGGGCGCGCATGTCGAGCGCGAGCTGGCGCTGGTGAAGGTGAAGGGCACCGGCGAGAAGCGCGTCGAGGCGCTGCGCAAGACCGGCCGAA
>JAFEFG010000028.1 GCA_018240685.1 Pseudomonadota bacterium
AGGACGGCATTGCCCTGCATCGCGAGATAACCCGCCGGAACACGGGCCGGGGAAGCGGGGCGGGGCGAAGCGGCGTAAGCGGGCATCGGTCTCTCCTCTTCAATAGCGACGCACTCTCACTACGACGCCGCCTCGCGTGCTCACCATTCAGGGATTGACCTAAGGGATTCTACGTAGCCTGGGAATTGGGCAGGATTTCCGCATCCTCCGGAACCGGCTCGGGCGAAAGAATCTGGCTGTCGAGCTCGTCAAAGGCCTTCAGAAGGATGCCGACCCGGTAGGCCGAGGACATCCACTCGGCGAGCCGTGGATAGTTGTCGACCAGCCAGTTGAAGGCACCCTGAACCGAGGCGAAAGCGGCGGCGGCCTGGGTCACCTCGCCCAGACTCACCGTGCCGGCGACGTAGTTGGGCGCGCAAAAGAGAAGGCCGACGACGGGAGCCAGGAGCGTATTGCCGTGGGAGACGAGGGTCGTGCGCATGTGCTGGCCGCACAGACGTTTCCACTGGTGGATGACGGCAGCCTGCGCTGTCGCAAGGATCGACGCATCCTCCGGATGCAGGTTCAGGGTCGTGCGCGTATTGACCCGAGCCACGACATACTTGAAGTCTGCCTCCGCCTGATTCTTGTTCTCGATCACTTCGACCATGTTGCGGCCGATGACCATCATGCCCAGCGTCGTAGTCGTGGCATAAACCACGGAAGCGATCACGAGATAGCCAGGAATGGCCACTACTCCGCCCCAGATGCGGACCTCGAGCGCGCCGCCCACGTTCCACAGGACGACGATGAAGGCGGAAGCGGCGAGCAGCGACGAAAGGAGGCCCACGGCAAGATCGATCGGCGCGTCCGTCGCGAGCCGAGCATCCTCGGTGATACGATACTCGGGATTCTGGCGCTGCCCGTTGACGAAGCCGAGACGCTGATAGCGCTGATCCGCCAGCCAGCGCGTGATCAGGAATCGCGTCAGCCAGTCGCGCCACAGACGCTGGAAGGTCATGCGGCCCCACACGGCGAAGATCGCGAGGGCGATGCTCGATGCGGCCAATGCGACCAGCACGCGCGCCTGATGCCATATCTGGCGGCCGTCGCGGGCCTCGAGCGCGTTGAAGAAGTCGCGGTTCCAGAAATTCAGTCGGTACTGCACCACGAGCTGCAGGATGACGCAGACCACCAGCATCGCGATCAGCGTCCATGCCGTGGGTCCGCGCCAGAAGCCGCGTGCGGTCTCCCAGAAGCGCCGCAACGCGACGCGTCCAGTCTCAAAATGGGAAACGGACCCTGCTTCGCTCACGACGACGTGGTCGAGCGGCGCATCGACCGGGCGCCTTCGGCAAAACTCAACAGGCCGATGAAGGCTGGATTGGGGTGGAGGATGACGCGGGTCGGAATGCGTGCCGCATAAGGCTGCAGGCGGCCCTTGGCCTCGAAGTGGCTGCGAAAGCCCGAACGCGCGAGATGATCGACAAAACGCGGCACGATGCCGCCGCCGATGAACACACCTCCGAGTGCCCCAAACATCAAGGCCATGTCGCCGGCCACGGCCCCCAGAAAGGCGCAGAACATGTCCACCGTCGTGCGACAGGGCGGACAGGACCCGTTGAAGGCTCCCGTCGTGATCTCGACGGGAGTGCGCGTGCGGGTGTTGCCGCCTTCCAACGCAACGATCGCGTCATAGAGGTTGCTCAGGCCCGCCCCCGACAGGATACGCTCGGCCGACACGCGTCCATAGCGGAGCCGCAACAGCGAGACGATCGCCTCCGACTCCTTGTCGAACGGCGCCACGGCCGCGTGGCCTCCTTCGCTCGGCAGCACGCATCGCCCTCCCGGCCCGGCAAAGAGACAGGCCATGCCGAGGCCAGTGCCCGGCGCGATGATGGCCATCGGTGCGCCAGGCATGCCGGTACCCGGCCCGATCAATCGCGTCTGGGCGAGCGGCAGGTCCGGGAGACCGGCCGCCACGGCCTCCAGATCGTTCACGACACGCACCCAGGGAAGCCCGAAGGTATGCGCGAGTTCCTCCTCGTCGATGATCCAGGGGGCGTTCGTGAGCTGGCAACGGCCGCCTTGCACCGGCCCGGCCGTCGCGAGAAGTGCCCCGTCGATCTGCCGGGCGCCGCCGTCGGCCTTGATGAACGCGGCGATCGCCTCGGCGACGTTACGGCGCTCGCAGACCTCGGTCGACCACGTCGGCCCAATCGTCCGGCCGGATGCGAAGGTGAAGCGCGCGTAAGTGCCGCCTATGTCGGCGAGCAGAAGCCGCGTCATGAAACGCCCCTCATCGCCTCGCTGTGGATGAGTCGCGCATACCAGTGCGCCGATTCCTTGGGAATGCGCCGTTGCGTCGGATAGTCGACATAGACCAGCCCGAAACGATTGGCATAGCCCGCCCCCCACTCGAAATTGTCGAGCAGCGCCCAAACGAAGTAGCCGCGTACGTCGGCCCCGGCGGCAAACGCGTCGCGCAAGGCCGATGTGTAGGCCTTGAGGTAGTCGACCCGCTCCGGGTCGAGGATCTGGCCGTTCTGATCCGGCGCTTCGTTGGCCCCCGCCCCGTTCTCCGTCACGTAGACGGGCAGCCCGTAACGACGCGAAACCTCGATCAGAACGTCACGAAAGGCCTCGGGATCGAGCTGCCAGCCGATCGGAGACCGGCGCACATTGGCCGGGGCGTCCGCCCAGGCAAAGCCAAGGGGCGCCGCCGCGTCCGCACGCGCGAAGATCGGCGAATAGTGGTTGACCCCGAACCAGTCGACCGGTCGCTGGATCCGCTCGAGATCGCCGGCCTGCACATACGGCTCTATCCGCTTGGCCAGCAGCTCGGGATAGTGGCCGAGCACCTGTGGCTCGGGGAATGCCCTGTTCCAATAGGCATCAAGCAGCTCCGCTGCTGCTGCATCTTCCGTCGAGTCGGTCAACGGACGGCTCGGCTGAACGTTATGGATGCAGCCCACCAACGCCCGCGGCACTTCCGTCCGAATGGCGTCGACGCCGGCGCCATGCGCAAGGTTGATGTGATGAATGGCTTGATGGAGTGCCGCCGCATCCTTCATGCCCGGCGGATGCCAGGCAAGGCCATAACCGAACAGGCTGAACACGGACGGCTCGTTGAAAGTCACGAAGCGCCGGACACGGTCGCCATAGCGCTTCGCCACCAGGGTGGCATAGTCGGCGTACCAGTGTGCGATCTCACGGTTTTGCCAGCCGCCCTCTTCCTGGAGCGCCTGCGGCAGATCCCAATGGTAGAGGCAAAGCCACGGCTCGATACCGGCCGCGAGCAAACCGTCGATCAGGCGATCGTAGAAGGCAAGGCCCGCCTCGTTGGGTGCCCCGCGTCCTTGCGGCAGGACGCGCGGCCAGGCAACCGAGAATCGGTATGCACCCACTCCCATCCGGTGCATCAGAGCAATGTCTTCGCGGTAGCGGTGATAGTGATCGCAGGCCACGTCGCCCGTGTCGCCATTGGCGATGTGACCCGGCACCTTGGCGTAGAGATCCCAGATGCTGGGACCGCGTCCATCGGCTTGGGCCGCCCCTTCGATCTGGTAGCTCGACGTCGACACCCCCCAGACGAAGTCTCGCGGCAGCATGCGTTCTGGTGAAGGATTCTCGGGATCGCGCATCGAATAATCACCCATATTGCCCAATCTGACTGTCAATCACCATCGCAAGGCGGGCAGGAGCTGCTTTCATCTCGTCACGAGCCTCGCGTGGGCTTGAGCGGAAACAGGCTATTGGCCTTTCCTTCCAGCACGTTGACCTGCATCAACGGAATGCATCGGACGGAAACATTTGCAGACGGGGGCGACCGCGTCCTCGCCGATGGAACGCCACGCCACGCCCAGCGGTCAAATGAAACGGGCCGCGCCAACGGCGCGGCCCGACAACCCCCGACAAGAAGTCCCACCAGTTGGCGCCAGCCCTGCTCTGCAAAACAGTGCGGCGCCAGTTGGTGCCTGGCAGCCGGCGCGATCAGGCGCCCTTGATTTCGATCTGCTTCCCCTGCTGGGGTACATTGGCCACCTTGGGAATCGCCACGGACAGAACGCCCTTCGAGAAATTCGCCGTCACGCTGTTGCGATCCGCATCGTCCGGCAGCGTGAACGAACGCGTGAAGCTTCCGTAGCTCCGCTCGGAATAGTGGGTCTTCTCGTCGGAGCGTTCGACCTTCTTCTCGCCGCTGATCGTCAGCGTATCGCCCTCGACCGTTGCCTTGACATCCTTCTCGTCGAGGCCCGGCAGTTCCAGAGTGACGGTATACTGCTTGTCGTTTTCCTTCACCTCGACCTGCGGCATGTGCTCGAAGGCGCGCAACGCACGCGGCGTTTCCGGCGAGATCGACTCTGGCCACTTGAAGGGCCAACTGCCGCGCATGAGGCGATTGAAGTACTGGTCGAAATCCATTCCCACCCACGGGAACGCGGAGGGCGTGGATGGCTGCATGGGCTTGGAAACCTGGTTGGCCATTGTCATCTCCTCTCAAGGAACAACGATCGACCCGATCGCGGCGACAATCATCGACGGCCAGACGCGGCGAACCTTGATCGAAGTCAATATCCAGCGCAGCAGATTCCGCCCCTTCCGCTTGGTGCAGCCTGAACGCCCTCCCGAATTCAGTGAGACCGACTCAGTGACGAACGTCAGCCTGCGCGAGTTGCGGAAAAGCAGCGCTCGCGCTTGGACGGGCCTCCGGTTCCACACAGCGCCGCACCGAGGCTACGGCCGCCCCGCCGTGAGCCGCCCCGAGATCGATGGTCGCCTCGCCGTCGAATGAGGGCTGCGGCTTGTCGTCGTGCCGCGCGAGCAGGCTGAAACGAAGCACCATGGTCTTGCCGTGTTCAACGCTGTCGAGCAGCTGGTTCGAAACGGACGGAACACGATCGGTCACGGCATCGGCGAGGACGACGAAATCCTCAGCGAAGTACATGCCGACCGGATAGACATGACCGTCGATCACCATCTCGGCACGCGGATCGTGCCGTAGCGTGCGAGGATCGGCTCCAACGGGCATCAAGGGGCCGGATTCCGACAGATAGAGCTGGAACTGGAGGACGCGCCTGTCACCCGCCGGCTCGCAGGTCAGGACCAAGGCCTCGGTATTGAGATTGCTGCTCGCCGGCTCGATCACCGCATAGCTGGGCGGATTCACGCCCGGCTCGAGCTTCCAGCCTCGATCCTGACGTGAAACGTCCTCGGCCAAAGCCGAGCCCGCCAGAAGAAGAACACCCACGAGCGACGCAAGAACCGCTCGCCCCATGTTCTGCTGCCGACCGCCTTCGATCGTTGCCATTGCACTTCTCCTTGTTCTTGATATTGAGCAGCAAGATCGACAGGCGCGCGGTGATCCAGATCAAATGGACAGGAATCGAAGCGAAATGGCGGAGAAGAAGGGGGTTTTTGAGACGCGGCACCGGCCCGGCTCAGTTTGGGTATCAATCGCTCATCGGGCGCGGAGACTTTCCAGGCTGCCGGCGGCCGTCTTCCTCGCCGGAACCATCATATCCGGCATTGCCCTTGCCCAGAGCGACGATCGCGAGAAATTACCCAACGAACTACGCGCACTCATGCTGAAAGATCAGCGTACGGCCTTGATGAATTGTTTCGCTGCCTCGGTGGATCAATTCGATGACCGCATTAGCCCGGCCGATATCGTGGCAGCAGCCGTGGCATGGCATTGCCAGGCCCAACGCAATCCGGACAATTACTGGACCGTCCTTGCGATGCGCCGGGCCACGCCCGACGCGGTCGACATGTTTTATCGGGACTTGGCCCTCCCTTTCGTTCTCAAGCGGCGAGTTGAACGGCTGAACGAAAAGGAGCGAGACCGAAACAAGCCGCCGGGTTAGGCGGCAAGCCCCGAGAACTGCCGAACCGCCATGGTGCATTCCTGCCGGCTCTTGGACGCGGCCAGCGGGTCGGCAGCAGCCGAAAAGACCCGTTCGACCTCCTGCCAATCCTTCTCGTTCAGGACCTTGCGCGCGACGGAAAGGAGATCGCGTTCCTCGATACGCGCATGACGCCGCGCGAAGCGGACATAGTCATCGGCCACGATCGCCGTTTGCGACATGCCGCCTTCCACATTGTCTTCCCAGTCCTGCAGGGCAGCCCGAAGACGCACCAGATAGCCTTTGCTGGCGGCATGATCGCGTTGGGCGCGAGCCACGACGCGCGAAAGGCTCGGCTCGCGGCTCAGGATCGCCTTGAAAAGGTAGCGCTCTTCATTCGGTTGATGAAGTTTCTCTGGGAAACGGTCGAGATATTCGAGCAGGCTCTTCAGGTGCGGGAAGTCGGCCTTGCCATCCGATCGCATGGCGCGGCGAGCGATCGTGCGAACGGCCAAAAGCACCGAAAACATCGCTTTCTGTCGGTCTTTGATCATCCGAAGGGCGTTGGGCATCGTCATCTTTCCGGAAAAACGCAATCCAAACTCGAATGCCACGCCGAATCGACTGGCCGATTGATATGGATCAAAGACCTTAATTAAAGTGCGGTCATAGGCCTGCGACCGGTTGCCTCCTCCGGGAGCGGAAGCATCAGGACCACGCCTTTGGACACGCCGCCCGCATCTTCCAGGCAAGGATGCTGCCGATTGAGCGCCGGCTGACGGTCGCAGCCACCGCCAGGTGTGGAAGGATCGATCGGCGAGGCCGGAAGATCGATTGCCTCGATCACTCCCGCCCGGCAGCGGCAGATGCTGCCGCCGCGCTGTCGAGCGCCTGATCATCGTCAAGGACGACGGTGACCTTGCGCAGCTTGCCGGTAAAGGCGAATGGCGCCTCGTAGTGAGACACCGGACTGCCCCGATCACGACCGATGTCGAGCCCCGACCAGGAGATGAAGCTGACGAAGCCGAGCTGCGTCTCGAAGCCGCCAGCCGGCTCGCCGTCGATCAAAAGAGTCGCGATGTTGTTTCCCTTGTTCCGCCTCATGCGCACGCCAAGGCGGCGGTTGCCGGCGGGAACGGGACGATCCGAAACCGCAACATGGTGCACGCCGCCGATATTCATGTCGTAGGTGAGCCGGCTGTCCTTGACGTAAAGCGCGTAGCCCGACGTCATGTCGCCGTGCGCGATCAGGACGCCTTCCGTCGTCGCGCCGTCGATGCGCGCGTCGGCCTCGATCGTGTAGGTCCGGCTCCTGACGTCGGGCGCGACATCGGTCGGGACATGGCCCATGCCGGCATGGAAGACGAAGCGGTTGCGCGGGCCATGGAAGCGCTTGGCGTTGTCGGCGAAGCGCGGACCGAACCGGTCGTCGAGGGGAAGCACCTTGTAGCGCTCGGCCTGCCGCCACCATTCCTCGATCATGGCCTTCAGGCGCTCCGGCTCGCGCTGGGCGAGGTTGTCGGTTTCGCTGAAATCGCGATCGAGATGATAGAGTTCCCACTGATCCTTCTCGAAATCGCTGCCCGGCGGATGGAATGCCACGGCCTTCCATCCGTCCTGCCAGAGACCGCGATGCCCGAACATCTCGAAATACTGCGGCGCTGATTTTGCCGGCATGTCGGCGTCCTCGAGGCTCGCGGCGAAGCTCGTGCCCTCGATCGGCATCTGTTGAAGGCCGTTGACGACAGCGGGGGCTTTCACGCCCACCACGTCGAGCAACGTCGGTACGAGATCGGCGGCATGGCAGAACTGATGGCGCAGTTCGCCGCGCCCCGTGAGGCCCCCGGGCCAGGAGATCACCAGCGGATCGCGGATGCCGCCGCCATGCGTGTTCTGCTTGTAGCGGCGCAGCGGCGTGTTCGACGCCATCGCCCAACCCAGCGGAAAGTTCGAATGCGTGTCGGGCCCGCCGATGTCGTCGATGCGCGCGATCTTTTCTTCCAGCGGCTCGCGGCGGAGGTTGTAGGGGCCCATGGCGTTGATCATGCCGAAAGGTCCGCCCTCCTGGCTGGCGCCGTTGTCCGACATGACGATGATCATCGTGTTGTCGAGCTGACCCGCTTCCTCGAGGAACTTCACGAGCCGACCGAGATGCTGGTCGGCATGGTCGAGCATGGCCGCATAGGCCGCCTGCAGGCGCGTATAGAGCCGGCGCTCGCCTTCCGGCAGCTCCGACCAGGGCCGCACCATGTCGTTGCGGGGCGGCAGCCGCGTCTCGCCGGGCACGATTCCCGTTTCCTTCTGGCGCGCGAGGCGGCGGTCGCGTTCGGCATCCCATCCCTCCGCGAAGAGCGCATCGTACTTGCGGATGAGGTCGAATGGCGCCTGGTGCGGCGCATGGCATGCGCCGAAGGCAAGCCATGTGAGCCACGGCACGTCGGCGTTGTCGGCGACATGATCGGCGATATAGCGAATGCCCTGATCGACCAGATCGGCAGTGAGGTGATAGCCGGTGGCGAAGGTGCCGGGCGGATCGACCGGCGTATTGTCCCGCACCAGCTCGGGGGCGTACTGGTCGGTCTCGGCATCCATGAAGCCGTAATAGCGGTCGAAGCCTCGGCCGAGCGGCCAGCCGTCGAAAGGCCCGGTCGCCCCCGACTCGGTGAGCGGCGTCACGTGCCACTTGCCCAGCATGTAGTTGCGATAGCCATGGGGCCGCAGCATCTCGGCCAACGTGCCGGCCTCGCGGGCGATCTTGCCCCTGTAGCCGGGATAGCCTGAATCGAAGTTGGCGAGACAGCCGACGCCGACCGAATGATGGTTGCGACCGGTGAGCAGCGCTGCCCGGGTGGTCGAGCACATGGCTGTCGTATGGAACCCCGTGTAGCGCAGGCCGCGGCCGGCGATGGCGTCGATGGTCGGAGTCTCGATCGGCGAGCCGTAGCAACCGAAATCGGAAAAGCCGACATCGTCGAACAGCACGACGAGGATGTTGGGCGCTCCCTTCTTCTTCAGCCCCGGCGGTCGCTTGGGACCTTCCGGCCAATGTGGCTGGGAATCGCCGACCGTCTTGCCAATCCTGCCCGTCATCACTCCCCCTTCCGTTTCATCCCTTCTCCGCTACTTGCGGTACCGGATCAACCTTGTCCCGTTCCCGGACGCAGGCTAGGGAAAGACATGGCGCAGTTCACATCGGACGGCCTTTCGCTGGCCTACGACGACTTCGGCCCACGCGAGGCGCGCAAGGCGATCGTGCTGGTGCATGGCTTTTCGGCCAATCGGCACGAGAACTGGAAGCGCATGGGCTGGTACGACGCACTGGCGGCAAAGGGCCTGCGCGGCCTCGCGTTCGACAATCGCGGTCACGGCGAGAGCGCCAAACCTCACGACCCGGAAAAGTATGCACGCGACGCGATGGCCCGCGACATCTTTGCCCTGATGGATCATGTGGGAATCGAGCGTGCGCACGTGCTCGGCTTCTCCATGGGCGCGCATATCGCCCTCACGGCGGCACTGCTCGACGGCGGCCGGATCGATCACCTGGTCCTGGCGGGCGTCGGTGGCCGGATCTTCGAGCCCGCACGCGAGCCGGAGGCCATGGCCCAGGCGATGGAGGCGCCCACGCCGGACGATATTGCCGATCCGATGTTGAGGAGCTTCCGCCAATTCGCCGACGAGCAGAAGGAGGATCGCCTGGCGCTGGCGGCCTGCTCGCGCGGGCCTCGCAGCCCCTTCACGCCCGACGCCGTGATGGCGATCCGGCGCCCCACCGTCGTCATCGCAGGCGTGCGCGACCAGGTCGCCGGCCCACCACAGGCTCTTGCCGACGCCATCCCCGGCGCCAAGGCCGTCGCCGTGCCGGGCTGCGATCATTTCTCCCTGATCGGCCATGGCCTGTTCAAGGCCAGCGTGTTCGACTTCTTCGACGGCTGGCTGGACTGAGATGGCGGGAATTCCCTTCAAGCGGATCAGGGAGCGTGCGGCCAAGCGAAAGGGCGGCGACAAGATCCTGGCAAGCCTCCTGCCCAAGAAGCCGGACCGCAAGGCAGTGGCCAAACTCGCCGACGACCGCGTGCTCTCGGAGATGGCCTGCCGTGTCTTTTCCGCCGGCTTTGTCTGGAGCGTGATCGACCAGAAGTGGCCCGGCTTCGAGGAGGCGTTCCTCGGCTTCAACCCCAAGCGGCTGCTGTTCCAGCCCGCCGAGTTCTGGGAGAAGCTCGCTTCGGACAAGCGCATCGTGCGCAACCCGCAGAAAATCCGTTCGGTGCAGGAGAACGCGAGGTTCGTGACCGAAATCGCGGCCGAACATGGCAGCTTCGGCAAGTTCCTCGCCGCTTGGCCCGAAGACGATCAGGTCGGTCTGCTGGACGTGCTGGCCAAGCGCGGCTCGCGACTGGGCGGCTGGAGCGGTCAGTACCTGCTGCGCTTCCTGGGATGGGACGCCTTCGTCCTGTCGGGTGATGTACTGTTATGCCTGCGCGATGCTGGCGTTCCGCTCAGCGCGACCGCAACGTCGAAGAAGGATCTGAAGGCCGCGCAAACTCAGCTCAATGCCTGGAAGAAGGAAAGCGGCCTGCCCATGACGCACATCTCGCGCATCTGTGCGCTCTCGATCGGCGAGAACCATGACGTGGCCCGGCTGAAGGAGATCATGCAGCCATGACGGAACTCCTGCTGATCAATCCCAACACCACCGCGTCGATCACCGAACTGGTGCTGAGGACGGCAAAGGGTTTTGCCGGCAAGGACACGACCCTGCGTGCGGTCACCGGCGCCTTCGGGCCGCGCTACATCGCCTCCCGCGTGGGATATGCGATCGCGGGCCACGCCGCCGTCGATGCTTTGGCCAGGGACAAAGGGCGCAAGGACGCCGTCGTGCTGGCCTGCTTCGGCGATCCCGGCCTGGCGGCCTTGAAGGAGATCGCCAAGGTCCCCGTGGTCGGCATGGCGGACGCCTCGATCCTGCAGGCCTGCGCCATCGGGCAGCGCTTCTCCATCGTCACCGGCGGCGAACGCTGGAAGCCGATGCTCGAGGAGTTCGTGGCGAGCCACGGGCTGTCCTCCCGCCTCGCCTCGGTACGAACGGTGGCGCCGACGGGCGCCGACATCGCCCGCAACCCCAGAGCGGCCCTGGCTCTGCTCGCCAAGGGATGCCGGGCCTGCGTGCGCGACGATGGCGCCGATGTCGTCATCCTGGGCGGCGCGGGCCTGGCCGGTCTCGCCGCCAAGCTCAAGGACGCGGTCGAGGTGCCGCTGCTCGACGGCGTGGCCTGTGCGATCTCGATGGCCGAGAGCCTCGCCCGGCAGAAGCCCGCCAAGGCGAAAGCAGGTCCCTTCTCGTCTCCAGCTCCCGTCGAGAGCGTCGGCCTGTCGCCGGCCCTTGCCCGGCTGCTGGGCTAGAAGCGGAACGGCCGCCCTCGTATCGACCGTTGGCCCAAGGGCCTGATCACGGCGCCGTGCCTTGACACATCGAGGCCCGCTGGCATGGTCGGCTTCATGCGGTTGGTCAGCTTTCGCCAGGCGGGAGCGCACAAATACGGCGCGATCGTAGACGGCGGCATTGTCGATCTGTCGGCCCGGGCCGGTGGTCGCTGGCCGAGCCTGCGCGACGCCATCGCCGCGAAGGGCTTGGCCGAACTCGGGACGATGATCGAAAGCCAGCCGGCCGACATCGCCCTCGCCTCTGTCGAGTTGCTGCCCGTCATTCCCAATCCCGACAAAGTCCTTTGCGTGGGCGTGAACTATGCGAGCCATGCCAGCGAAGTTGGACGCGAGCCGCCGCCGCAACCCAGCATCTTCTCGCGCCTGCACAACACGTTGGTCGGGCAGGGCGGGCAGATCGTGCGCCCGAAGGCGTCGATCGCCTTCGATTTCGAGGGCGAGCTGGCGATCATCATCGGCGAGCGCTGCCGCCATGTGCCGAGAGCGCAGGCGCTTTCGGTGGTCGCCGGCTACACCTGCTTCCTCGACGCCAGCGTGCGCGACTTCCAGAAGCATTCGGTGACGGCCGGGAAGAACTTTCCGGCCACCGGCCCGCTCGGCCCCTGGATGGTGACGACCGACATCATTCCCGATCCGCAGGCGCTCGAACTCACGACACGACTGAACGGTTCCGTCGTGCAACACGACACGACGAACCACATGATCTTCGACGTCGCGGCCATCATCGAGTATCTTTCGACCATCACCCGGCTCGAGCCCGGGGATGTCATCGCCACCGGCACGCCGGACGGCGTGGGGTTGGGCCGCAAGCCGCCACTTTGGATGAAGGCCGGCGATACGGTCGAGGTTGAGATTTCCGGAATCGGGACTTTGAACGTCAATGTCGTCGACGAGTGAATCTCTCGGCCTTGCGTCGTCCGCCCAGGCCCCCGAGGGCTGGCGCCGAGACGCCAGGGTCGTCTCGCTGATCGCCGCCGTGCACTTCGTGAGTCACGTGCACATCATGCTGTTGCCGCCGATCTTCGGCCAGGTTCGCGAAGCCTTCGGCGTCAGCTACACCGACATCGCACTCGCGCTCACCGCCTTCAACGTCGCCTCGGCGCTGCTGCAGACCCCGGCCGGCTTCCTGGTCGACCGGATCGGTCCGCGCGTCATGCTGACCTGCGGCCTGCTGGTCGGCGCGATGGCCATCACGATCGCCGCCCTGCTGCCGCACTACTGGGCCTTCATCATCGGCTACGGTCTCCTCGGCGTGGCCAACACCGTCTACCATCCGGCCGACTACTCGATCCTTTCGGCCACCATCGACGGCAGGCGCATCGGCAAGGCTTTCTCGATCCACACTTTCGCCGGCTACGCGGGCGGCGGCGTGACGCCGGCCTTCGTCATCGGCTGTGCCGCGATCTGGGGATGGCAGGGTGCGTTCCTTGCCGCAGCCGTCCTCTCCTTCGCGGCGGCAATGCTGCTGGTGGTGGCGGGCCATGTGCTGCCCAAGCCGCCGCGCAAAGCGGCTGCGGCCGTGCGCGACGATCAGAAGGTCGGCCTTGATCTGCTGCTGAGCGCGCCGATCCTGCGCAACCTCTTCTTCTTCCTTTGCCTCGCCATGGCCAATGGCGGCATCCAGACCTACACGGTGGTTAGCCAGCAGGCGCTGTACGGCACGCCGGCCGCGATCTCCAACGTCGCCCTGTCCGGCTTCCTGCTGATGAGCGCGCTCGGCGTGCTGCTGGGCGGCGTCATCGCCGACCGCACGCCGCACCACGAGCGTGTCGCCGCCGTCGGCTTTGCCTGTACCTCCACCATGGCGATCCTCATGGGCTGGACGGCGATGCCCGGCTTCGTGCTCATCCTCGTCATGTCGGTGGGTGGGCTGCTCAACGGCATGATCCAGCCTTCGCGCGACATGATGGTTCGCGCCGTCACGCCGCCAGGTTCCTTCGGCAAGGTCTTCGGCTTCGTGAGCACGGGCTTCAATCTCGGCGGCATGATCGCGCCGCTGACCTATGGCTGGCTCATGGACCATGGGCAGCCGCGGATGATCTACGCGATCGTGGTCGTCTTCATCCTGCTCGCGCTGGTGACCGCCGTCACGCGCCGCAAACCGCAAGGAACACCGCCATGGACACGCTGACCTCCAAGCCCCTCGACAAGCAGGCGGCGCTTGCCCGCCGGTACGGCGCCGCCATCCCGGCAGCCGGGCCTTGGAACGCGATGATCGCGGGCCAGCTCGAGCACCGCTCCGTGCGCAGCTACAAGCCGGATCCGCTGCCGACAGGTACGGTCGAGACGCTGATCGCGGCCGCACAGTCGGCGGCCACCAGTTCCAACATGCAATGGTGGTCGGCGATCGCCATCACCGATCCCGAGAAGAAGAAGGTGCTGGCGGAGGTCGCCGGCGGCCAGAAGCACATCGAGCAATGTCCGCTCTTCATCGCCTGGGTCGCCGACATGGCGCGCCACCAGCGCATCTCGGAACAGGAGAAGGTCGAGTTCGAAAGCATGCCCTGGCTCGAGACGTTCATGGTGGCCTGCATAGACGCGGCGCTTGCGGCGCAGAACGCGGTGGTCGCCGCCGAATCGCTCGGGCTCGGCACCGTCTATATCGGCGCCATGCGCAACGATCCCGTACGGGTCGCCAAGCTTCTCGGCCTGCCACGCCAGTCCTTCGTCGTCGTGGGCCTGTGTGTCGGCTACGCCACCGAAGCCGGCGCCGGGGAGGTCAAGCCCCGGTTGCCGCAGGCCAGCGTGCTGCATTTCGAACGCTATGACGCCGCGAACGAGCGCGCCGAGCGCCGCGCCTACGACGCCGAGATGGAGAAATTCTCGCAGCGCCACGAGCTGCAGGCCGGAACCTGGACACAACGCGTGCTGAATCGCCTGGGACCGATCAGATCGATGAACGGCCGGGAGAAGTTGCGTATGGTCCTCGCCAGCCTCGGATTCGAGATCCGTTAGCCCGAACTACTGCTGCCTCGGCTGCACCGGCGGATGCGGCGGTTCCAGGCTGCGGCCCTTCTCCGGCCGCTGCGGACCGGCACCGCCCTTCGCATCGGGAATGGGCGCTTCGCGCGCGGAGGCGGGGCCGGACTTGCCGTCCAGACCGATAAGGGGAGCGGACGGCGGAAGGAGGGGCGACTGCTGCTGCGCCTGAGCGCCCACCGCAAGCACGGCAGACACCGCGAAGGATCCGAACAACCAGGGCAGAACGCGCATCGGTCGCCTCGAAGGTCTTACGACCGGCTAGGGTCGATCGTCTTTTCTTTAGCCTTTCGCAAGGCGTTTCGGAAGCGACGTTCGCACCGCGGCGGCTCGTTCCCATACCTCAAGGCGCAGCGCCTCCGGGAATGCCGCTTGTTCCCGGACGATCGGGACGGTCCAGCCGCTACTGCCGGTCTTCCCGTTCCAGCCAGCTATGCTCCAGCGCCCGCAGGCGGGCTGTGACGGAGAAAAGAAAGGCCGTCGACCAGCCGAACAACAGCAGGCCATTGGCACCTTCGATGGCGCCGAACAGACGCCAGTGATGGTCGAGGACGACGTCTCCATAGCCGAGGGTCGTGAAGCTGGTGGTCGAGAAGTAAAGCGCCGTCTCGAAGTCGGGCATGCCACCAATGAGGAAATACGCGACGGCGTAAAGCCATATCTCGATCGTATGAGTCGCCACGAGGCCCAGTACCACGAAAAGGATCACCGCCCCCTGCCCGGCGGCGCTCTCATTGGGGCGAAAGCGACGGCCCCGTTCGCGCAGGAGCCACAGCAACGCCAGCAGCCCGCCGAAATGGATCGTGACCGTCAGACCGACCATGAAGGTCGCCAAGGCAAAATTCGCAAGCATCCAGCCGTGAGGCCCCAATGACATTTTTCCGGCTTCCTTGATGGAGATCAAAGCCTGCATCGACAGGTATTTCCCATCCTTTACCATGTCCTTCGCGGAACCCCTGCACGACATTGCTCATCTGGGCGGAATCGAGCTGTTCACGCCCCGCTTCGAGCGAAGCCTGTGGTACTTCCGGGATCTCCTGGGCATGGAGATCGTCCACCAGAACGGCGCGTCGGCCTATCTCCGCGCCTGGGGTGATCACGCCGCAAGCACGCTCAAGCTCACCACCGCCGACAGGCCGGGTGTCGGCTGCATCGCCTGGCGGGCCACAAGCCCACAGGCGCTTGAGCGCCGCGCCGAAGCGATCACGGCGGAAGGACTGGCCATCGGCTGGACCAACGGCGACTTCGGCCGCGGAAAATCGTTCCGGTTCTGCGATCCCGACGGGCACCTGATGGAGATCTACTACGAGGAGCAGAAGTACAAGCCGCCCGCCGAGCTGCGCTCCGCCCTCAAGAACCAACCGCAGAAATACACTGGTCGCGGCATCGGCGTGCGCCGCACCGACCATCTCGCCCTGCTCGCGGCCGACGTCGGCCGCAATCGTCGCTTCGCCCAAGAGACGATGGGCTTCCAGCTGCGCGAGCAGGTGGTGTTCGAGCAGGGAAAGCGCGAGATCGGCTCCTGGATGAGCCCGAACGCCATCCACCACCAGCTCGCCTACGTCGCCGACGTCAAAGGCGGCCATGGCCGGCTGCATCACATCTCGCTCTGGGTCGACAATCGCGAGGACGTGCTGCGCGCCGCCGACATCCTGGTCGAGAACGGCATCTTCATCGAGGCCGGTCCCTCCAAGCACAACAACTCGCAGGGCTTCTATCTCTACTCCTACGAGCCTGGCGGCAATCGCGTCGAGGTCTATTCCGGTTCATACCTCGTGCTTGCACCGGACTGGCAGCCGGTGACCTGGAACGAGCAGGAACGCGGCACCGGCACCTACTGGGGGGCGCCGCTGCCGGAAAGCTTCATCCAGTATGCCACCCCCGATATCGGCCCGATCGAGCAGAAGGGCGACACGCTCGACCTGCCGATATTCTTCTAATGTCCTGCCTCACCCATGGGGCACCAGGATCTGGCGTACGGTCGCCACGTCCTGCAGGCGGTCGAACCCCTCGTTCAAGTCGTCGAAGCCGATGCGCTGGCTCATCATGCGGTCCACCGGCAGCTTGCCCTGCTGATAGAGCGCGATGAAGCGCGGGATGTCGCGCACGGGCACGCAACTCCCCATGTAGCTGCCCTTGATCGTCTTCTCCTCGCTGACGAGGGCGCTCTGCTTGAACGAGAAGTCGGCCGCGATCGGAGACAGGCCGGCCGAAACCGTGGTGCCGCCCCAACGCGTCACCAGGTAGGCCGTCTCCATCGCCTTGATGGTGCCGGCAAGATCGAACGCATAGTCGACCCCGCCGTCGGTGAGATCGCGCACCTGCTTCACATGGTCGGCATCCTTGGCGTTCACGGTGTCGGTGGCGCCGAGCTGGCGCGCGAGGCCGAGCTTCTCGTCGGACAGATCGATCGCCACGATGCGGCTCGCACCGGCCAGCACCGCGCCGAGCAGGCCGCTCAGGCCCACGCCGCCCAGCCCCACGACCGCGACCGTGCTGCCGGGCCGGATCTGTGCCGTGTTCACGACAGCGCCGACCCCGGTCACGACGGCGCAGCCGAACAGGGCTGCGATGTCGAGCGGCAGGCTCTTGTCGATCACCACGACCGAGCCGCGATCGACCACGGCATATTCGGCGTAGCAGGAGACACCGGACTGGTGGTTCACCGGCTTGCCTTCGTAGTGCAGCCGATGATGGCCGCTCAGGAGCTGGCCGGCCGCGCGCGGCGCGACTGAGCGCTCGCAGATGTAGGGCCGGCCTTCGAGGCAGCGGCGACAGCGGCCGCAGCTGACATTGAAGGTGAAGCAGACATGATCGCCCGGCTTCACGTCGTGCACGCCGGCCCCGACCTCGACGATCTCGCCGGCGCCCTCATGGCCCAGCACGATCGGCGTCGGTCGCGGACGGTCGCCGTTCACCAGTGAAAGATCGGAATGGCAGAGGCCGCCGCCGCCCACCTTGACCAGCACCTCGCCCTCGCCCGGCGGATCGAGATCGACCTCGAGGATCTGGATCGGCTTGCTCTTGGCAAACGGGCGTGGTGCACCACAGACCGTCAGGACTCCGGCTTTCATTTTCATCAGGCAATTCCTCCATCGACACGCACGACCGATCCGGTGGTGAAGCTCGATCTCGGCGAGGCGAGATAGAGAGCGGCCGTGACGATTTCCTCGGGCCGGCCACTGCGCTGCAGGGCGGCCGTTCTGTTGAGCTTGTGCTCTTCGCTCCAGGCCTTGCTCACGTCGGTGAGAAAACGACCGGGAGAGATGGCGTTCACCCGCACCTTCGGCCCGTATTCGAAGGCGAAGGCTTCGGTGATGGCGTTGAGCGCGGCCTTGGCGCCGGCATAGGGCGCGATCTGCGGCCGCGGGCGCAATGCGCCGGCGCTCGAAATATTGATGATGGAGCCCCCTTCGCCGGCCGCCATGCGGCTGCCCACCAACGACATCAGGCGGAACGGGCCTTTGAAGTTCAGCGACACGATACGGTCGAAGAGCTGCTCGGAAGTCTCCAGAGACGAAGGCGCAAGCGGCGAAGAGCCGGCATTGTTCACCAGGATGTCGATCTTGCCGAAGGCGGCATAGGCCGCTTCGACCATTTCATCGAGCTCCGCCCAGTTGGCGATATTGCAGGCGCAGGCCACGGCTCTGCGGCCCAGGGTCCGCACCTCGGCAGCCACCTTCTCGCACGTCTCGATCTTGCGGCTGGTGATGAAGACGTCCGCGCCCTTCTCGGCAAAGGCTTTGACCATGCGGTAACCCAAACCGCGGCTACCACCGGTGACGAGCGCAACTTTTCCGGTCAGGTCGAACAGGTCAGTCATTGGCTTCCGCCCCTGTCTTTTCGTCGCAAACAAAGAGAAAGGAGACGCCACCTAGTGCAACCGGCATGGGTTCCCCGCTACGCTTCGGACGACGGTGAATGCTTCGTTACTTCTGGCCAAGGTTAGACCGGAACACCGTCGGTTGGACACTGGCATGTCACTTGCTAAGTGTATTGATGAGCGGAACGGACAAGGCCGGGCATGAGCATCCACGTCGCGCTGCATCATCGGACCACCTACGTCTACGACCGCCCGGTCATGCTGGGACCCCAGGTCGTAAGGCTGCGACCGGCGCCGCACAGCCGCACGCCGGTCCTTTCCTATTCGCTCAAGATCGAGCCCAAGGACCACTTCCTGAACTGGCAGCAGGATCCTCAGGGCAATCATCTCGCTCGCCTAGTCTTCCCTGAACGGACGACCAGGTTCCAGGTGACGGTCGACCTGGTCGCCGACATGTCGGTGATCAATCCGTTCGATTTCTTCCTCGAGCCGCAGGCCGAACATTGGCCGTTCGCCTACGACCCTTCTCTGGCGGAAGAGATCGCACCGTTCCGCAAGCTGGAACCGCTCGGGCCGCGGCTCGAACGGTGGCTGGCGACGGTCGACCGCAGTCAGCAGCGCACGATCGATTTCCTCGTCGGCCTGAACACCCGGCTGCAGAAGGAGATCGGCTACGTCATCCGCCTCGAACCGGGCGTGCAGACCTGCGAACAGACGCTTGAGACCGCCAAGGGTTCCTGCCGCGACACCGCCTGGCTGCTGGTGATGATCCTGCGCCATCTCGGTCTCGCGGCGCGCTTCGCGTCAGGCTACCTGATCCAGCTCACGCCGGACGAAAAACCGCTGGAGGGACCGGAAGGGCCGACGCATGACTTCACGGACCTCCACGCCTGGTGCGAGGTCTATCTGCCGGGCGCCGGCTGGATCGGACTCGATCCCACTTCCGGCCTGCTGACCGGGGAAGGTCACATCCCGCTCGCCTGCACGCCCGAGCCGTCGAGCGCGGCGCCTATCGAGGGTGGGGTCGACGAGAGCGAGGTCACTTTTTCCTACGACATGAAGGTGACGCGCGTGCGCGAGACGCCGCGCAGCACCAAGCCCTACACCGAGGAGCAGTGGAACACCCTGCTCGACGTCGGCAAGGCGATCGAACGCGACATCGTGAAGTCGGGTCTCAACCTCACCATGGGCGGAGAGCCGACCTTCGTGTCGATCGACGACATGGACGGCGCGGAGTGGAACACGCTCGCCCTGGGGCCGGAGAAACGACGCCGCGCCGGCCTGCTGTTCCGCCGCCTGGCCGACCGCTTCGCCAGCGGGCCACTGCTGCATTTCGGCCAGGGCAAATGGTATCCCGGCGAGCAGCTGCCGCGCTGGGCGCTCGCCTGCCACTGGCGCAAGGACGGTGAGCCGATCTGGCGTGACCCGGCATTGACCGCGATCGAGGACAAGCCGGTCGGCGCCGACGCCGACATCGCGCACCGCTTTGCCGCCGCTTTTGCCGAGCGGCTGCAGCTCGATCCCGGCTACCTGTTCCAGGCCTTCGAGGACACCTGGTACTACCTCTGGCGCGAACGGCGCCTGCCCAGCAACGTCGATGTCGACGAGTCCAAGGTGAAGGACCCGCTCGAGCGCGAGCGTATCGCGCGCGTCTTCGAGCAGGGACTGGAGACGCCCGTCGGTACCGTTTTGCCGATCGTGCGCGACTACAATGGCCCCAGCAATGGCAAGGGAGGCCGCTGGCGCAGCGGGCCCTGGTTCCTGCGCTCGGAGAAGTGCTACCTGATCCCCGGCGATTCGCCGATCGGCTACCGCCTGCCGCTCGACTCGCTGCCGTGGGCGGCGCCGACGGACATGGGCTTCATGGCCGAACCCGATCCCATGGTCAGCCATCCGGCATTGCCGCCGATCGATGCCTTCCGCCGCGCGCCGATCCTGCGCCGCCAGGAGCATGGCGTGCCGGAAGACGACAGAGCCGGGCTCCACGGCGAGGCCGCGCGCCGTGAGGCATGGCGGCGCGCCCTGGCACCCGACCTCGCGTCGAAGCCCGGCCTCGGCTCATCGCCGGCCTGGATCGTGCGCACGGCCATGGCTTTCGAGCCGCGTGACGGGCACCTTCACGTCTTCATGCCGCCGACCGAGCGCACCGAGGACTATCTCGAACTGGTGGCGATGGTGGAGGACACGGCGGAGGAGCTCGGCCAGCCCGTCTTCATCGAAGGCTATCCGCCGCCCGGCGGCGACTCCCGCCTGATCCATTTCAGCGTCACACCCGATCCCGGCGTGATCGAGGTCAATATCCACCCTTCGGCGGACTGGCGCGAGATCGTCGAGAAGACCGAGATCGTCTACGAGGAAGCGCGAAACACGCGGCTCGGCACCCAGAAATTCATGATCGACGGCCGCCATACCGGCACCGGCGGCGGCAACCACGTCACGCTGGGCGGTCCGTCAGCGGCCGACTCGCCGCTGCTGCGCCGGCCCGATCTGCTGAAGAGCCTGCTGGGATACTGGCTCAACCATCCCTCGCTCTCCTATCTCTTCTCCGGCCTGTTCATCGGCCCGACCAGCCAGCATCCGCGCGTCGACGAGGCGCGCAACGATGCGCTGCACGAACTCGAGATCGCCTTCCGCCAGATCGAGCCGGGCCGGCAGGCGCCGCCCTGGCTGGTCGACCGCATCTTCCGCAACCTGCTGGTCGATGCGACCGGCAACACGCACCGCACCGAGTTCTGCATCGACAAGCTCTTCACGCCGGACTCCGCCGCCGGCCGGCGCGGCCTGCTGGAAATGCGCGCCTTCGAGATGCCGCCCCATTGGCGGATGAGCGTGGCGCAGCAGGCGCTGCTGCGCGGCTTGGTCGCTAACTTCTGGGAGCACCCCTACGAGAAGCGCCTGAGCCGCTGGGGCACGCGCCTGCACGACGACTTCATGCTGCCGCACTTCGTGTGGCAGGACTTCACCGACGTGCTCGAGGATCTCGCCGCGGCCGGCTACCGCTTCGAGCCCGAGTGGTTCGCGCCGCACTTCGAGTTCCGCTTCCCGCGCATCGGCGAGATCGCCCAGCGCAACGTCGAGCTGGAGCTTCGGCATGCGCTGGAGCCATGGCACGTGCTGGGCGAGGAGCCGGGCGGCGGCGGCACGGTGCGCTATGTCGACAGTTCCGTCGAACGCCTTCAGGTGAAGGTCGCCGGCCTGAACGACGCCCGGCACATCATCGCCTGCAACGGCTACCGCCTGCCCCTGCATGCGACGGGCATCGCCGGAGAATACGTGGCGGGCGTACGCTATCGCGCATGGCAGCCGTCCAATGCGCTGCATCCCACCATCGGCGTCCATGCCCCGCTGGTGTTCGACGTCCACGACACCTGGAGTGGCCGCGCGATCGGTGGCTGCACCTACCATGTGGCCCATCCGGGCGGCAGAAATTACGATCGCGTACCGGTAAATGCGAACGAGGCGGAGGCCCGCCGCCGGGCCCGCTTCTTCCCCATCGGCCACACGCCCGGCCCCGCGCCGGAGCCGATGCCGCTGGACAATCCCGAGCATCCGCTGACGCTCGATCTGCGGCGGGCCTAGGAGTTCACCCTCTATTCCCCGGCCCGGGGGAGTAGAGGGGCAACAAGATGACGCACGGCCTTCGAGGCCGGCTCATCTGGTCTCTCCCCCTAGCGGCGGAGAACAAAATGAGGGAATTTAGCCCCTCGTATCGTTCACACTATCCGCGAGCCCATGGAGTCGTTGCGCGGCCTTACCTCGACGCCGGCTAGCGCCTACGACGAGCTGGTTACGGGCCAGAAGTCGATCCGCTATCACTGGCAGGGAATCCTGAGCGTCATCCGCTCCCTGCCGGGCGGCGGGCTGCGCGAGCGCGTGGAAAGCGCGCGGCGGCAGCTCGAGGAATCGGGCGCCACCGTGAATCTTCTGGATGACCGCGGGGCACCGAACTGGACCTTCGATCCCCTGCCCTTCGTCATCGCACCGGACGAATGGCAGACGCTGGAGCGCGGGCTGGTCCAACGTGCCTGGCTGCTCGATGCACTCCTGGCGGATGTCTACGGCCCGCAGAAGCTGCTGCGCGACCACCTCGTGCCGCCGATGCTGGCGCACGCCAACCGGCACTTCCAACGCTCCTGCAAGGTCACCGACGCCAAGGCGCCGCCGCGCTACCTCGGCCAGTATGCGGTCGACCTGGTCCGCCTGGGCGACGGGCGCTGGCATGTGCTCGCCGATCACACCGAGATGCCGTCGGGTATCGGCTATGCGCTGGAGATCCGCCGCGTGCAGGCGCGCAGCCTGCCCGAAGCCTTCCGCGCCATTCCGGTGCGCCACCTGCGCCCCTTCGTCGACCGCTGGAACGACTCGCTCGCCTCGATGGCGCCGGCCGAGATCGAGCGGCCCAGCATGGCGGTGCTGACACCGGGTGCGCTCTCTGCCACCTACTTCGAGCACGTCTATCTCTCTCGCGCGCTCGGCGTGCCACTGGTCGAGGGCGGCGACCTCGTCGCACGCGACGGCGAGGTCTCGATCAAGACGCTGGCGGGCCTCAGGCCCGTTCACGTGCTGCTGCGCCGTCTCGACAGCGCCTTCGCCGATCCCCTCGAGTTGCGGGCCGATTCGGCGCTCGGCGTCACCGGCCTGGTCGAGGCCACGCGCACGGGCAAGATCGCGCTCGCCAATGCGTTGGGCTCGGGCGTGGCCGAGACGCCGGCGCTGATGCCCTTCCTCGACCAGCTGTGCCAGCGCGTGCTCGACCAGCCGCTGCAACTGCCGTCGCTCGATGTGTGGTGGCTGGGCGAACCCACCGCTTACGCCTTCGCCATGGCCCATCTCGATTCGATGATCGTGCGGCCCTGTCTCGGCGCCGATCGCGAGCCGATCGTGGTCGGCATGCTCGATCCGGCCGATCGCGACGCGCTGGTGAAGCGCATGGCTGCGCAGCCGGGCCACTTCGTGGCGCAGTATCCCGTCACGCCGTCGCTCAGTCCCAAGTGGGACGGCGAGACGCTCGCTCCGGCGGCTGTGGTCCTGCGCTGCTTCCTGATCGCCGAGGGCCACTCCTATCGCGTGCTGCCGGGCGGGTTGGCGCGCGAGCCGGCCGGCGACACGGCGCTGCGTTCGCTCGGCCGACTAAACGGCACGCTGAAGGACGTGTGGGTGTTGGCCGAGGACGCTTCCGACGTGCAGCTTCCTTCCTCGCGCCGCTTCCATCAGCTCAGCGTCGAGCGCGGCGGCGCCGACCTGCAGAGCCGCGTCGCCGACAATCTCTTCTGGCTGGGACGCTACATCGAACGGCTCGACAATGACGCGCGCCTGCTGCGCACCGCCGTCAGCCGCGTGGCACAGGGCGTCATCGGCCCACGCGATTCGGCGGAACTGCGCCAGCTCGGCCGGCTGATCGACCGCGCCAACCTGATGCCGACCACCGCGGCGCTGGCGATGCCCGAGAGCGCCGCCTTCCAGCAGGGCCTGGCCTCGGTCGCCTCCGACCGGCGCGGCCTCGCCGCCATCCTTGATGCGATCCAACGCCTCACCGACACGCTGCGCGACCGTTTCTCCGCCGACATGACGTCCGCCGTCGGCCCGCTGATGGCCGACGTGCGTGGCCGCCTGCTGGCCGCGCGCGGCCAGCTCGACCCCCTGCTGGCCGCCCTCGACGAGCTGGTGCGCTTCGTCGCCACGCTGTCGGGCCTTGCACAGGAAAACATGACGCGCGGCACGGGCTGGCAGTTCCTCGACCTTGGCCGGCGTATCGAGCGCTCGCAGTTCATCCTCGGGTCGGCTCTGGGCCCCTTCCGCGTCTCGCCGATCGACTGGGATGCCTCGATGCGGCTGGCGCTCGAACTCTGCGACAGCACCATCACCTACCGTACCCGCTATCTCGGCCAGCTCCAGCCCGCCCCCGTCCTCGACCTCGTAGTCCTGGACGACAGCAACCCGCGCGCACTCGCCTTCCAGCTCCATTCCATCCGCGGCCATCTCGAACGGCTGGGCCGGGCCTCCGGCACCCGCGTGCCCGACATGCTGCACGAGCTCGACATCGACTTCGAGCGCATGGTCCAGATGTTCACGGGCGAAGAGCGGAGCTGGCGCCACGAGGGCCTGGCGCTCGCCGTGCTGCGCGAGATCGTCGAGGATGCCGAACGCCGCCTCGACGATCTCTCCGAGGCGATCACCCGCGCCTATTTCAGCCACGTGCCCGCGGCACAATCCGTCGGCTCGATGGGACGTTAGGATGCGCTACCTCCTCTCCCATCGCACCTCCTACAGCTACGCGTCGAGCGTCGACTCGGCGCATCACATCGCCCATCTGCGCGCGCGTGAGTTTCCCGGCCAGAAGGTGACCTCGATATCGATCGTCACCAATCCCGAACCGGCGCTGGCCGTTCAGCACCTCGACTATTTCGGCAACCACATCGACATCTACCGCATCGACCAGCCCCACCAGCGCTTCGACATCGAGGTGCGCGCGGCGGTCGAGGTGAAGTTCCCGCCCCCGCCGCCCGATGCCGACACGCCCGGCTGGGAGGCGGTCCGCACCATGCTGATGGGAAATGGTTTCCCCGACCCCATCGAAGCCTGCGAGTTCATCCATGAATCGCCGCTGGTGCCGATCGACGCCACGCTACGCGACTATGGCGCCGCGTCCTTCACGCCCGGCCGCCCGATCCTCGCCGTCGCGCGCGACCTCTGCCGGCGCATCAAGGCCGACTTCGAGTACAACCCCGGCGCCACCGACATCTCGACGCCGCTTGCCGACGTCTTCCGCGGCAAGGCGGGCGTGTGCCAGGACTTCGCCCACGTCATGATCGCGGCCTGCCGCGCCCATGGCGTCGCCGCTGCCTATGTCTCGGGCTACATCCGCACCGTGCATTCGCGCGAGGAGATGGTGCTGCGCGGTGCCGATGCCAGCCATGCCTGGGTCGCGGTCTGGTGCGGACCGGGCATCAACTGGATCCATCTCGACCCCACCAACGACCTGGTCGCCAGCGAGGACCATGTCGCGGTCGCCTGGGGGCGCGACTTCTCCGACGTGAGCCCGCTGCGCGGCGTCATCCTCGGCGGCGACGCCCATACCTATGGCGTCGCTGTGACGCTGATGCCGACGGAGTAGCGACCGCTCCCTCAGCGGACCGTCCGGAGGGCGCCTACCGCGGCGCCGGGGCCTTGTAGATGCGGTCGATCATCGCCCGCGGCAGCGGCTGGCTCTCGGTCTCGGGGATCATGACCTCGATGTAGCAACCGCCGTCGTGGCTCTGGGCGGTGGCGATGGCCTGCTCCAGCTCGGCGACGGTGGCGACGCGGGCCGTGAACCAGCCCTTGCAGCCCATCGCCGCCGGAATCGCATGATAGTTCCAGTGCGCGATGTCGTCATAGACGTGGCCGCGCTCGCTCAGCACGTCCTCGACGCCGTAAATGCCGTTGTTCAGCACGAAGATCACCGGCTTGATGCCGTAACGCCCCATCACGCCGATGTCGTTGGCGGTGAGCTGGTGCGCGCCGTCGCCCGTGACCAGCACGGCGCGGCGGGACAGATCCGCCATGGCGACGCCCAGCGTGGCGGGCGTGGCCCAGCCGATCGAACCCCACAGCGTCTGGGATTCGCACGAGACGCCGGCCGGCAACAGCAGCTTCGGCAGGATCGCCGAGGCGGTGCCGGTCTCGATGACCAGCACGTCGCTCTTGCGCAGCAGGCGCTGCAGGCGCGGATAGAAGGACGCCGAGCCGATCTTGTCTCCCGGCGCGCCGACCAGGTCCAGCGCCCCCTTCTGTGGCAACGCCGGCTTGCCGAACACCGGCGCGGCCGCCAGCAGTCCCTCGACCATGTCCGTGAGCGTCGCGGCGGTGAAGAGCTTGCCACCGACCTCCACGAAACTGGCCCCCAGGGTGACGAGGCGGTCGTCGCCGAGACGGTCGCTCCAGTAACCGGTATTGAGATCCTCGAACACGAGGCCGCCAAGATCGAGGATCAGGTCGGCCTCCTCGACGGCCTGCCGCACCGCCGCCGGTGCCGAGGCCTCGCCGGCATAGAGGCCGAGATAGCCCGGATGCGATTCGTCCAGCACGCCCTTGTCCATCGGCGCCAGGGCGAAGGGAATGCGGGTGCGGTCCAGCAGCGCCGTCACCTTCGCCTGCAGGCCGTAGCGCTGGATCGCGGCCGTCGGCAGCATCACGGGACGCTTGGCCTGCTTGAGGCGGCCGAGCACCTCAGCCAGCGCCCCTTCGATCTCGGCCGCAGCGCTGGCGTGGCGCTTCAGGGCGGCCAGTGGCTGGCCCTTGATGGGCGTGCCGACCACCGGCATGCACTGCTGGTCCTGCGGAATGGTAATGTAGGCTGGCGCACTCTGGCGCAGGGCCTCGGCAATCACGCGCTCCATCTCGGCGATGGCATTGTCGGGCGTGAGCTGGGCATAGACGCAGGCCGTCGCGGCCGAGAGCGGGATGAAGTTGCCATAGGTGCCGTCGCCCAGCGTGTGGTGCGTGACTAGGCGGCGCTTCTGGATGCGCAGGCTGGGCTGACCGACGACATGGAAGACCGGCAGCGAATGGGCCCTGGCGCCCATGATGCCGTTGATGGCGCTGAGCTCACCCACGCCGTAGGTCGTGGTGAGGATCGCGGCGCCGCGGCGGCGCGCATAACCGTCGGCGGCATAGGCCGCGTTCAGCTCGTTGGCGCAGACGATCCATTCCAGGTTGGGGTTGGCCTCGATGGCGTCGTCGATGGGAAACGAGTAGTCGCCCGGCACCCCGAACACGCGGTCGATGCCGAGATCGGCCAGCCGTTGCAGCACATACTCACAGACTGTCGGAGTCTTCGCCATGGTCTCCCCCTGATTCTGCATGCCGGTGCGGCGACGCTAGTTGAGGCCCCGTCCCGCAGCCAGCGGAGTTTTGTTACGACGACATCATGACGCTTGCTTCCGGCTGGAACTTTTTTCGCGCCGAACAAGCGACGCCTATGCACAAGCAACGAGAGCGGCGTTATAAGGCGGCTCTCTCTTTGCACGGTGTCGTCATGGCCAAGCCTGTTGCCGAAAAGATCAATCCCGGAATCCACGCTGCGGTCCGCCGCATGCTCGCGCCCGCGCCGCGCCCTGCCAAGCCGGCGAAGGCCGCCACGCCCGCACGCAAGGCCGCGGGCAAGGGCAAGCGCTAGCAGACCCGCCTGCAGCCAAGAACCTGCCCGCCCCTCGTCCGGTTCCGTCCCCATCGGGCCAGGAGGGCCGGAGGCGGCATGAAATTTGCGTGCTTCATCGGAAAGCCCGATGGCTGACCGGTGGATCATGAATTCGATCAGCTTGGACATCCGGATGCTGCGCTCCTTGGTGATCGCGGTCGAGACCGGCAGCATCACCGAGACGGCGCGGCGCCTGGGCCGTACGCAGCCTGCCATCAGCCTGCAGCTCCAGAAGCTGGAAGAGCTCAGCGGCAAGGTCCTGTTTTCGCACGAGGGGCGGCGGCTGGGATTGACCCCGGACGGCGATACCGTGCTGACCTACGCCAAGTCGATCCTGCGGCTGCACGACGAACTCCTGTCCCGCCTGTGCTCGACGGAGATCGAGGGCAATGTCGTGCTGGGCACGCCCGATCTCTACGCAGCCTACGTGCTGCCGGGCATCCTGGGCGTCTTCAAGACGGCCTTCCCCGGCATCAAAGTGGAACTGCGCTGCTCACTCTCCACGCCGCTGGTGGCGCTGGTCCAGCGCGGCGACGTCGATATTGCGCTGGTCACGCGCATGAACGACTTCGTCGGCGGACAGGTCGTCTGCCAGGAACAGCTCGTCTGGATGGTGGGCGATAGATCGCGCGCCCATCTCGACGAGCCGATCCCGCTCGCGCTCCTGCCCCCCGGCAACATCTACCGTGACCATGCGATCGAGCAGCTCGAGCGCAGCGGCAAGAGGTGGCGCCTTGCCTGCGTGAGCGAAAGCGTGGGCGGACTGCAGGCGGCTGTGTTCGCCGGGATGGCGGTGACAGTGCTGGGCCGCAGCGCCCTGGTCCCGGGCATGCGCGAACTGGGGCCGGCAGAGGGGTTCCCCGCCCTGCCCAAGGTGGACCTGCTGCTCTACAAGGCATCGGGTTCGATCTCCCCGGCCGCCAATGCCTTGCACGCCTATCTCAGCGAATATCTCGACCGGCGCTGGACGCCGATCCCGGATCAGGGCCCGGCAGCACTCGCCGAGCCCGGGGAACTCACGCCGACAGCGCCGGCCACGTAGCCGCCCACGGCGCCGCACGCTCGAAGGCGGCGGCAACGGACAGCAGCAGCCTCTCCTTGAACCAAGGAACGATGACCTGCAGCCCGATCGGCAGGCCGTCGCGGTCGAAGCCGCAGGGAAGGCTGGCCGCCGGCAACCCGGCGAGGTTGATCGGCCAGGTGAAGGGCGACCAGCCGAGGTGGGAATCCACCTCCCGGCCGTCGATCTCGCCGGCGCCGAGCGTCCCGGCCGCAAAGGCAGTGGTGGCCACGGTCGGCGTCACCAGCACATCGACGCGATTGAAGAGATCGAGGAAGCGGCCACGCAGCTGCGCCCGCCGGTGGCTCGCGGCGACGTAGTCGATGCCGCTGTAGCGACGTGCCTGCTCAACGATCCGCAGATAGTCGGGCTCCGATCGCGCCAGCGCCGACGGCGGGCAGTGCGCCACCGCGGCCGCCTGCTCGCTGAAGGCGATCGGCTTGAGCACGGTCTCGAGGATGTCGGGGTCGAGGCCGGGATGATCGTCGACCAGTTCGGCGCCAAGGCTCCGCAGCGTCTCGACTGCGCGCCCGAAAGCCGCCCGCACCTCGGGATCGACGGCCGCATAGCCGAGATCCGGGCTGAAGGCGAACCTGAGGCCGCTCGGCAGCGCCGGGCTCGCCGCGAATGGTCCGGCCTCGACCGGCACATTGCCCGGATCGCGCGCGTCGGGACGCGCAATCACGCCCAGCAGCAGGGCGGCATCCGCGACCGTGCGGGCGATCGGGCCGGTATGGGCGAGCGAGGCCCAGGAGGGCGGGAAGAAGCCCGGCGAACGCGGCACCAGGCCGAAGGTCGGCTTGAGGCCGAACACGCCGCAGAAGGACGACGGAACCCGGATCGAGCCGACGCCGTCCGTACCGACCGCGAGCGGACCGCAGCCGGCGGCGACCGCGGCCGCCGCCCCGCCGCTCGATCCGCCGCTGGTACGCTCGAGATGCCAGGGGTTGCGGGTGATGCCCGAGACCGGGCTGTCAGCAGTGAGCTTGTAGCCCGATTCGCAGGTCGTGGTCTTGCAGGTGAGGACGGCGCCCGCGTCGCGCAGGGCCGACACGACGGCGGCATCGACCGACGGCACGAAATCCTCGTGCATCGGCGCGCCCCCCTTGGCCGGCACGCCCGCGACATAGACGAGGTCCTTGATCGTGACGGGCACGCCTGCCAGCGCCCCCTTCGCCTCGCCGGCGCGCCAGGCCGCCGTGGCCCGGTCCGCCTCCGCCCGAGCGGCTTCGTACATGTCGGTGACGACGACGTTGCAGCTCTGGTTCACCGCTTCCAAGGCGGCAATCACCTCTTCCACGACGTCGCGCGGCGTGAAGCGACCGGCGCGATAGCCTTCCAGCAGTTCCGTCGCCGACAAGCGGGCGAGGCACTCCTCCGTGGGCGAAAGCCGCACAGGCTGCATTTTCAACGACATCGGTCCACCTAGGCTGCAGTGGGCTGCAATGCCGCCGCGACGGCCCGGCGCGCCATGACGCCGATCAGATGGGCGCGGAAGGCCGCCTCGGCATGGATGTCGGAATTGAGCGTCTTGGGATCGGCCGCATAGCCCGCGACTGCTTCCGGCACAAAGTCCTCCGCCAGCCGTGCCTCGAGCGGCGGGCAGCGGAACACGCCGGGGCCGGCGCCGGTCACCGCGACCCGGACACCGTCGGCGAACCTGGCCACGAACACGCCCACCAGGGCGAAGCGCGAGGCCGGATGCGGGAACTTGGCGTAGCCGGCCGCGCGCGGGATCGGGAAACGCACCGCCGTGAGCAGCTCGCCGGGCTCGAGCGCGGTCTCGAACATGCCGCGGAAGAAGTCGTCGGCCGCGATCTCGCGCTTCGAGGTGATTAGCGTCGCGCCGAGGCCGAGGGCGGCCGCGGGATAGTCCGCTGCCGGATCGTTGTTGGCGAGGCTGCCCCCCAGCGTGCCGCGGTTGCGCACCTGCGGGTCGCCGATGCGGCCGGCCAGCCGGGCCAGCCCCGGGATGGCCTTCGTCACCTCCGGCGCGCGGGCGACGTCGATATGGCGCGTCATGGCGCCGATGGTGAGCGTCTTGCCATCACTCGAGATGCCCTTGAGCTCGGGCACCGACGAAAGGTCGACGAGAGCCTCGGGCGCGGAGAGCCGCAATTTCATCGTCGGCAGCAACGTCATGCCGCCTGCCAGCGGCATCGCCTGCCCCCCCGAGAGAAGCGCCACGGCCCGGTCCATCGTCGCCGGCCTGTCGTAGGCAAAACTGCGCATGGGCGATTCCTCCTCTACTCCGCGGCCCGGCCGAGCATTGCGTTCTGGATCAGGCGCCAGATCCGGTTGGGGCTGGCCGGCATGTCGATATGCGTGATGCCGAGGTGGGCCAGGGCATCGACGACGGCGTTGGTGACGGCCGCGGGCGAGCCGATCGTGCCCACTTCGCCGCAGCCCTTGGAACCGAGCGGCGTGTGGGTGCAGATCGTGCTGTGGGTGCTGATCTTCATCGACGGCACGGTGTCGGCCCGCGGCATGCAGTAGTCCATGAACGAGCCCGACAGGAGCTGGCCGGTGTCGTCGTCGTAGACGCAGTTCTCGAACAGCGCCTGTCCGATGCCCTGGGCGATGCCACCATGGAGCTGGCCCTCGACGATCATGGGATTGATCACCGTGCCGACGTCGTCGACCGCGGTGTAGTTCAGAAGCGTGACGACCCCGGTCTCCGGATCGATTTCGACCTCGGCGATGTGCGCGCCGCCGGGATAGGTGAAGTTGACCGGATCGTAGTACGCCTGTTCCTCCAGGCCGGGCTCCAGGATCTCCAGCGGATAGTCGTGCGGCACATAGGCCGCGAGCGCCACCTCCTCGAAGGTCTTCTTGCGATCGGTGCCGGCGATGGAAAAGACGCCGGCGCTGAAGTCCACGTCCTGCTCGTCCGCCTCGAGCAGATGCGCGGCGATCTTCTTGCCCTTGGTGATCACCTTGTCGCTGGCACGCGCCAGGGCCGAGCCGCCGACCGCGAGCGACCGCGAGCCGTAGGTGCCCATGCCGAACTGCACCTTGTCGGTGTCGCCAAACACGATGTCGACGTTGGCGAACGGCACGCCAAGCTTCTCCGACACGATCTGGGCGAACGTCGTCTCGTGGCCCTGGCCGTGATTGTGGGTGCCGATCAGCACCGTCACGTGGCCGGTGGGATGGACGCGCACGGTCGCGCTCTCATAGAGACCGCCGCGCGCGCCGAGGCGGCCGGCAATGCGCGAGGGCGCCAGGCCGCAGGCCTCGATGTAGGTGCTGAAGCCCAGGCCGCGCAGCTTGCCCTTCGCCAGCGAGGCCTGCTTGCGCGCCGCGAAGCCCGCGACGTCGGCCGCCTCGACCGCGCCGGCGAGGCAGCCCGCCGGATCGCCGCTGTCGTACTGCACGATGACCGGCGTCTGGTAGGGATAGGCTTCCTTCGGGATCATGTTGCGACGACGGATATCGGCCTTGTCGATGCCCATCTCCATCGCCGCGATGTCGACCAGCCGCTCGACCACGAAGGTGGCCTCCGGCCGCCCGGCGCCGCGGTAGGCGTCAACCGGCACGGTGTTGGTGAACACCACCTTCACCTCGCAGTAGATGGCGGGGATCGTGTAGACGCCCGACAGCAGCGGCGCATAGAGGTTGGTCGGGATGTTCGGCCCGAAGGTCGACAGGTAACCGCCCATGTTGGCGAGCGTCTTCACGCGGATGGCGAGGAACTTGCCCTTCTCGTCCAGGGCGAGTTCCGCCTCGGTCACGTGGTCGCGGCCGTGGGCGTCGGAGATGAAGCCCTCGCTGCGCTCGCAGACCCACTTGACCGGCCGGCCGACCTTCGCTGCCGCCCAGGTCACCACCGCCTCCTCGGCATAGTGGAACTGCTTGACGCCGAAGCCGCCGCCCACATCCGGCGCGACGACGCGCAATTTGTGCTGCGGAATGCCCAGCACCATGTTGCCCATCAGCAGGCGCACCACGTGCGGGAACTGGCTGGTGGTCCACAGCGTGTACTGGCCGGTAGTCGGCTCGTGCTCGGCAACCGCCGCGCGCGGCTCCATCGGGTTGCCGATCAGGCGGTTGTTGACGAGGCTGACATGGGCGACATGGGCCGCCTTGGCGAAGGCCTGCTCGGTCGCGGCGGCGTCGCCGAGTTCCCAGTCACAGCAGAGATTGCCGGGGATCTCGTCGAAGACGGCCGGCGCTCCCGGCCGCAGGGCCTCCAGTACGCCGGACACGGCGGGCAGCATGTCGTAGTCGACGACGATCGCCTCCGCGGCACTGCGTGCCTGCTCGGCAGTCTCGGCGACGACGAACGCAACGGCGTCGCCGACATGCCGGACCTTTTCCTGTGCGAGCGGCGGATGGGGCGGCTCCTTCATCGGCTTGCCGTCCTTGCCGGTGATGCCCCAGCCGCAGGGCAGGCCGCCCACATTGGCTGCCTTGAGGTCGGCCCCGGTAAAGACCGCCAGCACGCCCGGCATCGCCTGCGCGACGGCACTGTCGATCGACTTGAGGCGCGCGTGGGCATGCGGCGAGCGCAGGAACACGCCTGCCGTCATGCCCGGCCGCTTGATGTCGGCCACGTAGTGGCCGCGGCCCGAGACGAAGCGGAGATCCTCCTTGCGCAGCGGCGAAGCGCCGATACCGACGATCTGGGACCCGACGATCTGGGACATGGGCTTCGCCTCCTAGCTTGCAGCGTGCATGGCGGCCGCGCCGGCCAGCACCGAGCGAACGATGTTCTGGTAGCCGGTGCAGCGGCAGATATTGCCCTCCAGCCACTGGCGCACCTCCTGCTCGGTCGGCTTCGGATGGCGCTTCGCAAAGTCGATGGCGCTCATCAGCATGCCGGGCGTGCAGAAGCCGCACTGAAGGCCGTGATTCTCATGGAAGGCGCGCTGCATGGGATGCAGGCCGTCCACGCCCTCGCCGCTGGCGAGCCCCTCGACCGTGGTGACACTGCGGCCGTCCACCGAGACGGCGAGAATCGTACAGCTCTTCACCGACTCGTCGTCGAGATGGATCACGCAGGCGCCGCACTGGCTGGTGTCGCAACCGACATGCGTGCCGGTGAGATCGAGCTTGTCGCGCAGCAGCTCCGACAACAGAAGGGACGGTTCGATGTCGACCTCGACCGGCTTGCCGTTCAGCTTGAAGCTTATCTTCATCCTTCTGCTCCAGTACTTTCGAATGGACTCAGTCGAGGAGCCGTGCGCTCTGCGACGGCCAGGTGGCGAGCACGACGTCGCCGATGGCGAGAGGGTCGTCGAAGAACCTGCGCTCCGGCACGTAGGCCACGAATTCCCGCCCCGGCACCGTGTCGAGCATGACCTTCACGAAGGAGCCCTGGTATTCGACGGCGACGACGCGGCTGCTGATCGCGGCGCCGTGGGGCGGCGGACCGGATGCGCCCGGCCGCACGAGCGCGACCTCGTCGCGGCGAACGGCGAAATCGACGTCGCCGCCCGGCTCGGGAACCAGTCCCTTGCGCAGCGGCACCTCGATGCCGTGCAGCTGCGGGGATGCGACGACGATCGAATCGCCGTCGACGCTCTGCACGCGGCCGGAGAGCACGTTCTGCCCGCCCAGGAATTCCGCGACATAGCGGTCCCTGGGATAGGCATAGACGTCCCGTGCCGGGCCGGCCTGACGGATCTTGCCCTTCTCCATCACCACCACGACGTCGGCGAGCGCAATCGCCTCCAGCTGGGTGTGCGTGACGTGGACGAAAGTGATGCCAAGCTCCTGCTGCATGCGCCGCAGCTCCTGGCGCATCTGGATGCGGAGCTGCTCGTCGAGTGCCGAAAGCGGTTCGTCGAGCAGCAGCACACGCGGTTCCGTGATGGCGGCACGCGCCAGCGCCACGCGCTGCTGCTGGCCGCCCGACAACTGGGCCGGCAGGCGGTCGGCGAGTTCGGTCAGCCTCACCTTCTCCATCAGCCGGTCGACGGCGGCATAGCGCTCGGCCTTCGACTGGCCGCGCACGCGCAGGGCGAAGGCGATGTTGTCGCGAACGCTCAGATGGGGAAACAGCGCGTAGGACTGGAACATCATGGCCGTGCGCCGCGCCACCGGCGGCAGGCCCACGACGTTCTCGCCGCCGATCACGATCTCGCCGTCGGTCGGATCCTCGTGACCTGCGATCATGCGCAGGATCGTCGTCTTGCCGCAGCCGGAGGGGCCGAGCAGGCAGCAATAAGCGCCATCGGGAATCTTCAGGTTGATGCCTTCGACTGCCATCACCTCGCCGTCGTAGGTCTTGCAGACGCCGGCCAACTCGATGTCACCACGCACACGCGCCATCTTGCCCTCACTCGCCCCTTGTCGCGCGGCCGCCGCGGCGACGCTGGATCGCCACGATGGCACCGAGGCAGAGTCCGATGATCAGGAAGGACACGATCGTCGTGGTCGTGCCGAGGGCGTAAAGCGACGGGGATGTAACGTTGAGCGTCATGCTCCAGATCTCGAGCGGCAGGGTGTTCATCGGTCCCGCGGTCTGAAGCGTGCGGGCGAACTCGTCGTAGGACAGGGTGAAGCCGAACAGCGCGACGGCGACGATGCCCGGCAGGAGGATCGGCAGGACGACGAGCCAGATGGTCTGCAGCGGACTCGCGCCGAGATCGCGGGCCGCCTCTTCCCAGGTGCCGTTGAACCTCGACATCACGGCGAACATGACCAGTACGCCGAACGGCAGTGTCCAGGAAAGCTGGGCGCCGAGTGCCGATCCATAGAGGCTGGATTCGATGCCGAGGAAGTTGCAGAGCAGGCCGATGCCGATGCCCAGCACGAGGCCCGGCGCCACAAGGCTGCCGATCATGATATAGAAAAGGATCGTGTCGCCGGGGAAGCGGCGCCGGAACGCCCAGCCGGCAAGGAACGAGAACACGACGGTCAGGACCGTCACCAGGGCGGCGAGCTTGATCGAGCGGCCGAAGGCGCCCTTCACGTCGCCGGTCCGCACCTGGGTGAAGAGATCGACGAACCAGTGCAGCGACTGGCCCTTCATCGGGAACACCAGGCCGCCGCGCACATCCTGGAACGACAGGATGTAGATGCAGATCATCGGCCCGTAGAGCGCCAGCACGTAGAAGACGAACAACGCGAGCAGGGCATAGAAGGTCCAGGGTCGCGCCCCGGCGCGCCGGGCCCTGGCGGCCCGGGCCGGCGTCGAGAGGGTGGCGGAGACGGTCACGGCGCGATCTCCTTGCGGATGTCCACCGTCCGCAGGATCGCGGCGACCAGCCCCATGACGACGAAGGTGAGCACGACCGCGCTGGCGGCGGCGGGCGGATACTGCAGGACCGAGATGTCCTCGTAGAAGGCGCCCACGACCGAGGCCGAGCCGCCGCCGCTCATGACCTTGATCACGAAGAAGTCGCCCATGACGATCGAAACCACGAAGATCGATCCGAGTGCGATGCCGCTCTTGGACATCGGCACGATGATCAGGCGCATGATGTCGAAGCGGCTGGCGCCGGCATCCAGCGCCGCCTCCACGACGCGCTTGTCGATGCGCGCCATCGAATTGAAGATCGGCACGATCATGAAGATCGTGAGCTGGTGCACGTAGGCCACCACCACCGCGAAACTCGAGAACAGCAGGAACTCCATCGGCTGGTGCGTCAGGCCGATCCCCATCGCCGCCTGGTTGATGAGCCCTTCCTTACCCAGCAACGGGATCCACGAGATCATGCGGATGATGTTCGAGGTCCAGAATGGCACCGTGCAGAGCAGGAACAGGCCGATCGCCAGCAGCTGGTTGCGCACGTGAAAGACGAGGAAGTAGGCAATGAAGAACCCGAGCAGCAGCGAGAACGCCCAGGTGAGGACCGTGAACTTGATGGTCTGGAAATAGAGGTCGAAGGTGAGCTTCGAGGTGAACAGGTCGGCGTAGTTGGCGAGCGTGGGCGAGGCGATGATGCCGCCGAACCCGTCGCCCTGCAGGAAACTCGCCGCCCCCACGACCAGCATCGGGAGCAGGAAGAACGGCACGATCACCAGCGCGAGCGGCAGAATACACAGCCAGCTCGCGCCATAGCGTTTGAAGATCTTCAGCCCCATCGGCCCGCCCCTCCGACTCTCGGTCAGGCCACCTTGAAGTCGTTCCAGCGCTTGTTCATGTACGCCGCCTCGTCCATCAGCGTGTTCCAGCACGAGATGTTGGTCACGCGTTCGATGAACGATCCGCCGTCACGCTTGGCGCCCGGCTTTTCCATCGGCACGCCGTAGGGATCGAGGACGACTTCGGTGGCGGGCTTGCCCTCGTACCAGTAGGCCCACTCGGCGGGCGTCAGGAACTTCTTCGCCGTCGACGGCACCGGGCTGTAGTAGCCGTAGCGCGCCACGAAGCCGCCCTGCCAGCCGGACAGGTACCAGTTGAGGTATTCGTAGGCGGCCTCGAGCTTCTTGCCGGAGAGATGGTTCATCAGCGCCATGCCGTTGCACCAGCCGCGATAGCCCTCCTTGCCGTTCTTGATGTTCACCGGGGCATAGACGCAGGGGATCGACTTGACGCGCACCGCGGCGACCGCCGGCGACCACATCGACTGGATGATGACCTCGCCGGCCGCCATGAGCTGCACCGACTGGTCGAAGGTGGTCCAGGTGGCGCGGAAGTGGCCGTTCTTCTTCAGCTCGATCAGCTTGTCGATCGTGCCGTCGATCTCGGCCTTGGTCATGTTGCCCTTGTTGCCGTACTTCATCAGGCCGGCGCTCTCGAAGCAGAGCGCGGCGTCCATGATGCCGATGGCCGGCACGTCGAGGATGGCGGCCTTGCCCTTGTATTTCGGGTTGATCAGCTCCTTCCATTCCGTGACCGCGCCTTCGACGAGGTCGGGCCGGTAGCCGATCGAATCGGCGTTGTAGACCTGCGGCAGGAAGGTCATCCATTCGGTGACGCCGTCGTGCAGGTCCTTGGAATGGGGCTTGTCGATGTACATCGCTTCGTAGGGCGAGATGCCCTGGCGCGGGATCTTGTGGCCGTCGATCTCGCCCTTGGTGAAGATCGGCAGGATGTTGTTGAACTCCTTGATCCTCTTGACCTCGATGCCCTGCAGCACGCCGCGCTTGGTGGCGAGCTTGGCCTGCCATCCCTCGACGTCGGCGATGTCGACCGTCGCCGGCTGCGTGATGAAGCGGTTGATGGCAGCCGACGTGTCGAGGTTCTGCATCGTGACCTTGAAGCCGAGATCCTTCGACGCCTGGTCGCCGATGGCCTTCACCACCGAATAGGACACGCCGACATGGCGCAGCTCGATGTCCTTGATTTCCTGCGCCCAGATGGTCGGGAAGCCGGAGACGGCCGTCGCCCCCGCCGCGCCGGCGAGCGCCGCGCCTCCCCGCATCAGTGTGCGCCGCGTGACTCCCCTGTCTCCAGTCGCGCGAAAGTCCGCCGCCGCCCTGTCGCTGCCCTTCCGAGATGTCGCCATTCGAGCCTCCTGCGGAAGAGGTCGTCTCTTCCGGTCGTCCGCGTTGATCGAACTTTCTCGTTCGATGACGCGTGGACGCTAACTCAGGCGTGTCGAAGGCCAGAAATTTGAAATTGCAATCGGCGATATTTGTTCGGCTTATGGTGCTCAGGAACTGCTCACCTGCGCACCTTTCGGGCTGTCCGCTGATCGCCTCGTGTCCATCGAGGCGCCCGGCGCGCCCGAATTCTCAACAGCTAGTGGTGCGGCGACGCCGGCCTACGACAAAAAATCTTTCGTCCATCCGGCGTAATCGGCGTCGCGCGTGACGCGCTTCATCAGCTCGGCGTCGGCAATGCCGGGGAGCTTGGCCGGCGGCACGCCTTCGCGCAGCGCCTTCAGCGTGTCGTGCACCGCCTTGACCGCCGCCGCGAAAGGCTGGTGGCCCTGCAAAGCGATGCGCACGCGCCGCGCCGACAGATAGTCGAGGTCGGTGAGCTCTCCCGAGACGCCGCCCAGGATCAGCGGCAGGCGCGTGGCGGCGGAGATCGCATCGAGTTCGGCGCGGGTCCCGATGCCGACGAAGAACAGCGCATCGACGCCGGCGTCCTCGTAGGCCTTGCCGCGCGCGATCGCGTCGTCGAGGCCGCTGATCTGGATCGCGCTGGTGCGGCCGGCGATGCAGAGCGCCGGATCCTGGCGCCCGGCGAGTGCCGCCTTCATCTTGCCGACCCCTTCGGCGATGGAGATCAGCCGCGGCTTGGCGGCACCGAAGGGCTGCGGCAGCTCGGTGTCCTCGATGCTGAGCCCGCAGACGCCCGCGGTCTCCAGTTCCTCCACCGTGCGCTTCACGCTGAGCGCGTTGCCGTAGCCGTGGTCGGCGTCGACCATCAGCGGCAGGGCGCCGGCGCGGTTGATGCGATAGGCCTGGCCTGCGAACTCGCTGAGCGTCAGCACGATCAGGTCCGGCGCCCCCAGCACCGTCATCGAGGCGACCGAGCCCGCAAACATGCCGATCTCGAAGCCGAGATCCTCGGCGATACGCGCAGAGATCGCGTCGTACACGGACCCCGGATGGACGCAGCGCGCGCCTCCCAGCACGGCGCGGAAGCGCTTACGGCGGTCGGTCCAGTGCATGTCGTTTCCTCCTCGTTGGCGGGCGTCGCTCCCGGCCCGTCCTTCTAGCAAGGCGCTTCGCTGCGGTGCAGCGGGACGTTTCGAGGCGCAAACGTGCACGGACCATGCTCTTTCGCGGCGAACGGCGAAGGCGTAGCGTTTGCGCCACAGCCGGCATGACTGGCGCGGCAGCCGACCGAAAAAGAGAACGCGCCGTGGAGGATACCACCCATGTTCGAGGTACTCGATCGACAAACGCGTTTGACCGGTAACCAGAAAAAGATCCTCGCCGCCGCGATCATCGGCGACGCGCTGGAGTTCTTCGACTACTTCCTGATCGCCTTCGTGCTCGCGTTCCTGATCGGGCCGTGGAAGCTCACCTTCGGCCAGTCGGCGATCGTGCTGCTCTCCTCCGGCATCGGCGCCATCATCGGCGCCTACGGCTGGGGCTGGCTCGCCGACCGCATCGGCCGCCGCAAGGTCTTCATCGGCACGGTGCTGAATTTCTCGGTCGCCACCGGCCTGCTCTACTTCACGCCCGACAACGGCTGGATCTACCTCACGATCATGCGCTTCTTCGTCGGGCTGGGCGTCGGCGGCCTCTATTGCGTCGACCTGCCGCTGGTGCAGGAATTCATGCCGACCTCCAAGCGCGGCTTCGTCGGCGGCCTGGTGACCTGCGTCATCCCGATCGGCGTCGGCATCGGCTCGGTGCTGGGCGCCTTCATGGGCGCCGACCAGTGGCGGCTGCTGTTCGCCATCGGCGTGCTGCCGGCCCTGATCGTGCTGCTGGTGCGGCTGTGGGTGCCGGAATCGCCGCGCTGGCTCGCCCGCCAGGGCCGGATGGACGAGGCGCGCAAGTCGCTCGCCTGGGCGCTCGAGGTCGATCCCCAGAGCCTGCCCGCCCCCAACGCGTCCGAGACCCGCGTGGTCAAGACCAACTGGACCGACCTGTTCAAGTATCCGCGCAGCCTGATCGTGTCCTGGCTCGGCAATGCCGGCGCCCAGACCGGCGTCTACGGCATCGTGCTGTGGGCGCCGTCGCTGTTCGTGCTGCTGCTGAAGGTCTCGCCGCAGCAGGCCTCCAAGATGATGATCCTGCTCACGATCATGGGCTTCATCGGCCGGCTCTCCTTCTCCTGGCTGTCCGAGCGCATCGGCCGTCGGGCAAGCGGCGGGCTGCTGGGCTTCGGCGCCGGCCTGCTCACCATCCTCGCGGGCTACAATGCAACCGGCATGATCGCCGGCGTCTCGGCCTTCTGGCTGATCCTGGCGGCGGCGATGTTCTTCGCCGACGGCGGCTTCGCCATCGTCGGACCATACGGAGCGGAGATCTGGCCCTCGCACCTCAAGACCACCGGCATGGGCTCGGCCTACGGCTTCGGCGGCATCGGCAAGATCATCGGGCCGCTGGGCCTGGCGCTGATCGTGGGCTCCGGCAACTACCTGAAGCCTGACGTACCGCTGCCGCAGATCCCGACGGCCTTCCTCTATCTCGGCTGCTGGTTCCTGATGGCGGGGATCGTCTATTATTTCCTCGGCATCGAGACCAAGGGCAAGTCGCACGAGCAGATCGACCTCGAACTTGCCGCCGCAGACTGATCCGCGTCGAAGAGGGCTGCCTTGGACACGTTCATCCCGACCTCCGCCGACCTCGCGGGAGACCCGAGCCTGGTCTCCCGCGCCGAAGCGTTGCGTCCCGCGATCGAGGCCGCATCGGCCGAGATCGAGCAGAAGCGCCGGATCCCGCCGGCGCTGCTCGAGAAGCTCCACGACGCGCGGCTGTTCCGCCTGCTGCTGCCGCGCACGTCGAACGGGATCGAGACCGATCCCGTCACCTTCTTCCATGTGATCGAGACCATCGCCCGCGGCGACGCCTCGACCGCCTGGTGCCTGAGCCAGGCCGGCGGCTGCGCCATGTCGGCGGCCTATCTCGCCCTGCCGGTCGCCAACGCGATCTTCGGCGACGATCCGCGGGCGGTGCTGGCCTGGGGGCCGGGGCCGCGCGTGAAGGCGGTCGAGGTCGAGGAAGGCGGCAGGATCGCCGGCTACACGGTGACGGGGGTGTGGTCCTTCGCCTCCGGCGGTCGCCACGCCACCTGGCTCGGCGCGCACTGCCCCATCTTCAGGGCCGACGGCTCGCCGCGGCTGGACGCGGACGGACGGCAGGCCGAGCGCACCATGCTGGTATGCACCGGGGAGGTCGTCTGGACCGACATCTGGAACGTGGTCGGCCTGCGCGGCACGGCGAGCGACCAGTTCTCGCTCAGCGACCATTTCGTGCGCGCCGACCACTCGATCACGCGCGACTACGAGAAGGAATGCCGCGAACCCGGCCCGCTCTACCGCATGTCGGCGCTCACCTGCTACGAGGTGGGCTTCGCCGGCGTGGCGCTCGGCGTCGCGCGGGCCGCGCTCGACGATTTCGTCGACGTGGCGCGCAACAAGGTCCCGCGCGGCCAGAGGAGTCCGATCCGCGACAATGCCGTGGTGCAGACCAACCTTGCCCAGGCCGAGGTCGCCGTCCGGGCCGCGCGCGCCTTCCTGCTGCAGTCGGTAGCCTCGATCTGGCGGGAGATCTCGACCGGCGGCACGCTCACGCTCGAGCATCGCATGGCCATCCGCATGGCCTCGACCAACGCCATCCACCGCGCCCGCGAGGCGGTGGATTTCGCCTACAATGCCGCCGGCGCCACGGCCATCTTCGAGAGCCATCCGCTGGCCCGGCGCTTCCGCGACATCCACACCGTGACCCAGCAGCTGCAGGGCCGGCTTTCCCATTTCGAGACGGTGGGCGCCTGGATGATGGGTGCCGAGGCCGATCTTACTTTCGTCTAGGAGACTGTCATGCCGCTTGGCGCCCTGCAGCACTACACCATCGAACCGTCCAACCTGGAGCGCACCAAGGATTTCTACTGCGACATCCTGGGGCTGGAGAACGGCGACCGCCCGCCGCTGGGCTTTCCGGGCTACTGGCTCTATTCCGGTGGCGTCGCGACCGTGCATCTGCTCGGCAAGCGCGAGCCGCGCGAGGGCATCGTCGTGCGCGGCACCCGGAAGAAGTTCAAGGACACCGGCCGCTTCGACCATATCGCCTTCGCGGCCACCGATGTCGAGGGCGTGCGCGCACGGCTCAAGGCGCACAACGTGCCGTTCCGCGAGCAGATCCTTCCGCGCATCGGCGCCACGCAGATCTTCCTCTACGATCCCGACGGCGTCGGCGTGGAGCTGAACTTCCCGCCCGAGCCGGCGGGTCCGTAACGCCATCCTCTCGCCGATCATGCGCGGCCGGCAGCGCTGGCCGCGCTTCTCTTGTTCGCTCCCTCGTTCGCCTCCACCATGTTGACCCGCATCGAGATCCAGAAGATCGAGCCGTTCGCCGAGGGCGCATCCTTCGGCGATACGGGCGCCTACGAGCGCGTCATCGGCATGGCGCATGGCGAGATCGATCCCGATGATCCCGCCAACGAGGGCATCGCCCTCCTCGACAAGGCGCCGCGCAATGCCCGCGGCAGGGTCGAGTACGCGACCGACATCTTCATCCTGCGGCCCAGGGACGCCGCCCGGGGCAACGGCCGCATCCTCTACGAAGTGAACAACCGCGGCCGCAAGATGCTGTTCGGCAACATCGCCGACGGGCCGCAGGGCGTGAACGATCCCCGCACGGCGGCCGACGCCGGCAACGGCTTTCCGCTCAGGCTGGGCTACACGATCGTGTGGTCCGGCTGGGACCCGGATGCGCCGCGCGCCAACATGGGTCTCGGCCTGACCGCGCCGATCGCCACCGACGACGGCCGGCCGATCGTCCAGACGGTGCGCGAGGAATTCGTCTCCGGCACGCGCGCCGGCGTGCTGGAGGCGTTCAGGCTGTCGCACGAAGCGGCGACGCTCGATCCCTACCGGGCGCGGCTGACCGTGCGCGAACGCGCCGCCGACCCGCCGCAGGAACTGCCGACGGGCGACTGGGCGTTCCTCGACAGCCGCACGATCAGGCTGCGCGACGGGCTCAAGCCGACGCCCGGCTTCCTCTACGAATTCACCTACGCGGCGAAGAACCCCAAAGTGCAGGGGCTGGGCTTCGCCGCCACGCGCGACGTGGTGAGCTGGCTGCGCCACGACCCGCGCGGCGCCGAGGCGACGGGCGGCCGGATCGCCCATGCCCTCGCGATCGGCTTCTCGCAGGCGGGACGCTACCTGCGCCACCATATCGGCGCCGGCTTCAATCGCGACGAGCAGGGCCGCACGGTGTTCGACGGCGTGCTGAGCCATATCGCGGGGGTGGGCCGCATCTTCTTCAACGTCCCGTTCGGCCAGCCCGCGCGCACCAACACCCAGCACGAGGATCACGGCTTCCCCGAGAACGCGTTCCCCTTCTCGACGGCGACGCTCGAGGATCCGTTGACGGGCAGGACGGGATCGTTGTTCCGCGGCGACGGTTCCGACCCGCGGTTGATCGAGACCAACACCTCGACCGAATACTGGCAGAAGGGCGCCTCGCTGCTGCATACCGATCCGCTCGGCATGAAGGACATCGCGCTGCCCGCTCATTCCCGCGTCTACATGATCGCCGGCACCCAGCATGGCGGCCGCGCCGGGGCGACCAGCGATCCCGGGCCGAACAGGAATCCGCGCAACCCGCACAATCCGATGCCGGCCGTGCGCGCGCTGCTGGTGGCGCTCGATGCCTGGGTCGCGTCCGGCACGGCGCCGCCGCCGAGCCGCGTGCCCTCGCTCGGCGACGGCACGCTGGTCGAGCCGGACAGGACCGGCTTTCCTCCGATTCCCGGCGTCGCCGTCGTCACGGTCACCAATCAGGTCGCCCCGCCCGGCGACTGGGTGCATCCGCAGCCCGCCGAGCGCGCCTATCGCACGCTCGTCTGCCGCGTCGATGCCGACGGCAACGAGATCGCCGGCATCCGCCTGCCCGACATTGCCGTGCCGCTCGCGACCTATACGGGCTGGAACGAATACAAGCCGCCCTATCCCGCCGGCGAGCTGGCGGACCGCGACGGCAGCTATCTCCCCTTCGCGCCCGACGCGGCCGCGCGGGAGAAGACGGGCGATCCCCGCCCCGCCATCGCCGAACGCCATGCCGACCGTGCGGCCTATGTCGCCAGGGTCCGAGCGGTCGTCGAACAGTTGCAGAAGGACCGGCTTCTCCTGCAGGAAGATGCCGATCGATATTTCGAACGGGCGCGCCAGGAAGCGCGCCTCAAGCCGTAGCAAGGGAGTGGCAGCATGGGTAAGCGGATCGCGGTCGTCGGCGTCGGAGCCTTGGGAGGCTATGTCGGCGGCTATCTCGCCAGGACCGGCGAGGACGTGACCCTGATCGACTTCTGGCCGGAGAACATCGAGACCATCCGCAAGCGCGGCCTGGAACTCGACGGCGTGACGCCGGAGGAGAAGTTCACCGTCACCGAGGCCAAGACCATGCATCTCACCGAGATGCAGGAGCTGTCGCGCCAGAAGCCGATCGACATCGCCTTCGTGTCGATGAAGTCCTACGACACCGAATGGGCGACCTCGCTCATCCGGCAGTATCTCGCGCCCGACGGCTATGTCGTGTCGCTGCAGAACTGCCTCAACGAGGAGCGCATCGCCGGCATCGTCGGCTGGGGCAAGACGGTCGGCATGGTGGCGTCGCTGATCTCGGTCGACATGTACGAGCCCGCCCGCATCCGCCGCACCGTCGCCAAGGGCGGCGACAAGCACACCGTCTTCCGCGTCGGCGAGGTGCATGGCCGCATCACCAAGCGCGTCGAGGAGCTGCGCGAGATGGTGGCCCGCATCGACAGCGCCAAGACGACCACCAACCTGTGGGGCGAGCGCTGGTCGAAGCTGTGCCAGAACGGCATGAAGAACGGCGTCTCGGCCGCCACCGGCCTCACCGGCACCGATTGCGACCGCAACGACGCGATCCGCCGCTTCTCGATCAAGCTCGGCGGCGAGGCGGTGCGCGTCGGCCAGGCGCTGGGCTACCACATCGAGAAGATCGGCAAGTTCGAGCCCGAGACGCTGGCGAAGGCCTCCGAGGGCGACAAGGCGGCGCTCGACGAGGTCGAGGCGATCCTGCGCCCGGGCTCCAACACCAATCCCAACCCGCGCGCCGACATCCAGCGGCCCTCGATGGCGCAGGACATCCTCAAGGGACGCCGCACCGAGATCGAATTCATGAACGGCTACATCGCCGAGCGCGGCAGTTATATCGGCGTGCCGGCGCCGACCCACGCCAAGCTGACCGAGATCGTGAAGAAGGTCGAACGCCAGGAACTCAAGGCCGCGCCGGCCCTGCTGGGCGGCTGAGTCCGGGGCCGTCGGCGCGGCTTTGGTTACGAAAGGTAACGCTTTTAAAAAGGGAAATAAAAGGGAACCGACCCCGCGACGAGCCTTGCACGGGAGATCGTGACGGGTGCTGCGCGGACGCACGGCCGACGGGGTGGTTACCGGAAGTGACGCTTTAAATAACGGCGAATCAATTGCCGCCGCCCGCGCGGCGGCGTGTGTCCGGAACTCGCTGATGAGAAGGCGCCTCATCGCGTGACGATAGGCGTGCCGCGTGGAGCGACCTATTCCGGTCGCCTACGGCAGTGCGCGTCGCACGCTGCACGCGGCACATGAAGGGGGGTAAGGACCGGAATCGTTGGTTCGAGGGGTGCGGACTTAAATTGCCCGCATGGCTCGCTACCTCCTCCCGCCGATCCCGCCCGAAGACCTGCCCCCGCCGGCGCCGCGCGAGCATCTCGCCGGACAGGACTATCTCAACGGCGTCGCCCCGCCCGACACGCAGGACCTCGCTGCCTTGGACACTGCGCATCAGGCCGCGACGGTACGGAACGAATCCGACTGGCCCGACAACGCAAGCCAGCGCGCCACCAACCAGCACTTCATCGACGTCGCCTTCGGCACCAGGAAGCGCGACGCCGTCAAAGCCCGCGCCGAACTGACCCGCGCCGTCACCGACTGGCTCGCCCAGCCCACCCCCGACGGCAGCCCGCAGACCCAACGCCCGCCGCTTCCGATCTGGACGAAGCTCGATCCGCAGCAGCAGCGCGAGGCCGATATCGTGCTGGCGCAGAACGCTGTTGGGTCGCCGGACGCAGAGCATCGAGTAGAAACCGACAGTCGCCGCGGAACCGCTCCCAATGTGGAACCGCCTCCCGGAAGTCCAGACTATGAACGCGCCGCAAGGAAACTACTGCCAGAAGTCGCCAATCCCTTCAGTGGCCTTTCGCATTGGCTGTTCGGTGGCGGTGAACCTGTCCGCTATCGCTTCGACGATATCGATACAAGTTCGGTAAGGCCCGAGCAGTTTCCCGAAGTGCAGAGAATCCTAAAGGAGGGAAAGCCCGGTACGTACACGATAGAAGGCACGAAGCCGTTCTGGGCCGGGAACAGATTTAATTCCAGGTTCCTTGTTGGAAACATAACCCTCAAAATGGGCGGCAAGCTCGTGCTTCGAGAAGACGGTAGCTATTCGTTCGAAGGGAAACTGAGTGCTCTGCCGGATCGATATCGAATGTACGGGGGGAGCCACCGAAAGGAGATAGACGAAGACGCCACTCGGATTGGCGAAGCGCTAGGTTCGCTCGGACACCGTGACTATACGGTCTTCATTCTTGGCGAGAAGCCGATCAGCTCGTCAGGAAGGCGTGCTCGTTGAGTAAAGCGCTCATCCGCAGGACGATCGACCGATCAATCGTCCGCGTCGGTCAGCGCCAATGCGGCAGTGGCTCGCTGCGCGATATCGTTGTCTCTCGGCGTTCCATGGAGACGGGCCAGCCGCTCCAACGCCTCGCGGCCGTAACGAGCCCCCTCGAATCGCAACAGCCCATAATCGAAGGCATCTGGCCCAACCCGCCCTGAAACGAGGCGCGAATATTGCGCCTGGACGGCCAGGCGCGCGGGATCAGCGAGCGGCGTGGAGATCGCAATCAGAACCAGTCCCGCAAA
>JAFEFG010000029.1 GCA_018240685.1 Pseudomonadota bacterium
TGTTCAGCTTCACGTAGTTCTCGAACTCGGACACCACCGTCCGGGCAGCCGCCTGCAACTCGGCGCTATCGCCCGGCGCCTCTTCCATCTCGACGGCACGCGCCTCGAAGAAATCGGCGCGATCCGTGTAGCCCGCGATGCGCACGCGCTTGCCGCCCTCGACCAGGACCTTCACGGTCTCGTCGGGCAGCTTCAGGAGCTGCAGCACGGTGCCGAGCGTGCCGATATCGTAGATGTCGTCCGGCCCCGGATCGTCCTGGGTGGCATTCTTCTGGGCGATGAGAAGGATCTGCTTGTCGTCCTTCATCACCTCTTCGAGCGCCTTGACGCTCTTTTCGCGGCCGACGAAGAGCGGAACGATCATGCCCGGGAACACGACGATGTCGCGCAGCGGCAGGACCGGATAGACATTTCCCTGTTGGGTGGGGGCGTTCATGATGCCTCGCTACATGTACTATTAGAGCTGTCGCGCACCCCGACCGTAATCCCCAGACATGGGCGATTAGCGGCAGAAAGCCACGCACACTCAGTTGCAGAGATTGGCTCGAACGGAGGTCCGTTCAAGGCCCCGGAAGCAAGCTGGCGACTGTAGCCGTCGCCAGCGTAGCAAAACTCAAGCCGGCGCCGCAGCGACGCCTTCCTTGCGCTCACCGTGCACATAAAGCGGCTGAGCGCGGCCTTCGATCACTTCCCGGTTGATCACGACCTCGTCGACCCCGTCGAGCGACGGCAGATCGTACATGGTGTCGAGGAGAACGGTCTCCATGATCGACCGCAGTCCACGAGCGCCCGTCTTGCGCAGGATGGCCTTCTGGGCCACAGCGCGCAGCGCGTCGTCCGTGAACTTGAGCTTCACGTTCTCCATATCGAACAGCCGCTGATACTGCTTCAGCAGGGCGTTCTTCGGGCGCGTCAGGATCTCGATCAGCGCGCTTTCGTCCAGATCCGCGAGCGTAGCGACGACCGGCAGGCGGCCGACGAACTCGGGGATCAGCCCATACTTGAGCAGATCCTCCGGCTCGAGATCGCGCAAGACCTCGCCGGTCCGGCGGTCATCCGGCCCGCGCACTTCCGCGCCGAAGCCGATCGACGTGCCCTGCCGGCGCTGCGAGATGATCTTGTCGAGGCCCGAGAAAGCACCACCGCAGATGAACAGGATGTTGGTCGTGTCCACCTGCAGGAATTCCTGCTGCGGATGCTTGCGACCACCCTGCGGCGGAACCGAAGCGACCGTGCCTTCCATGATCTTCAGCAGCGCCTGCTGCACGCCCTCGCCCGACACGTCGCGCGTGATCGACGGGTTGTCCGACTTGCGGCTGATCTTGTCGACCTCGTCGATATAGACGATGCCGCGCTGCGCCCGCTCGACGTTGTAGTCGGCAGCCTGCAGCAGCTTCAGGATGATGTTTTCCACATCCTCGCCCACATAGCCCGCCTCGGTCAGCGTCGTGGCATCGGCCATGGTGAACGGAACGTCGAGCATACGGGCCAGCGTCTGCGCCAGCAGGGTCTTGCCGCAGCCGGTCGGGCCGATCAGCAGGATGTTCGACTTGGCGATCTCGACCTCGTTCGCCTTGCCGCCGTGCCCAAGCCGCTTGTAGTGGTTGTGCACAGCAACCGCGAGAATGCGCTTGGCCTGATCCTGGCCGATCACATAGTCATCGAGGATCTGGCGGATCTCCTTCGGCGAAGGCACCCCATCCTTGGATTTCACCAAGGTGGTCTTGCTCTCCTCCCGAATGATATCCATGCACAGTTCGACGCATTCATCGCAGATGAACACCGTCGGCCCGGCAATGAGCTTTCGTACTTCGTGCTGGCTCTTGCCACAGAAGCTGCAATAGAGGGTATTGCGGGAATCGCCCCCGGATTTGGCGGCTGGCATGTCTTTAACGCACCTCCGCTTGGGGGCTCGCTGCCAGCGAGCCCGCACACAACACTAATGTTAAACACCCCTTCCCGAGGGCGACAACATCAAAATATGGTGTGTCGCCCTGCGAATAGGAGGCAATGGGTCGCGGCCCCTAGGAAGCGGCCGCCTGGATGGTCGGCACCGGCCTGTTCTCGAAGACCTCGTCGATCAGCCCGAATTCCTTGGCTTCAGGCGGCGAGAAGAACTTGTCGCGCTCCATCGCGCGCTCGATCTCCTCGATCGTCCGGCCGGTATGGTGGACATACATCTGATTGAGACGTGCCCGGGTCTGAAGGATTTCCTTGGCGTGGATCTCGATATCCGTCGCCTGTCCCTGGGCACCACCCGAGGGCTGGTGGATCATGATCCGGGCGTTGGGCAGCGAGAACCGCTTGCCCTTGGCCCCGGCCATCAGCAGCAACGATCCCGCAGACGCCGCCTGGCCGAAAACCAGGGTCGAGACCTGCGGCCGGACGTATTGCATGGTGTCGTAGATGGCCAATCCCGACGTCACCACGCCGCCCGGCGAGTTGATGTAGAACGAGATGTCCTTGGTCGGATTCTCGGACTCCAGATAGAGGAGCTGGGCACAGACAAGCCCGGCAACGTTGTCCTCGATCGGCCCGTTCAGGAAAATGATCCGTTCCTTGAGGAGCCTCGACCAGATGTCATAGCCGCGCTCGCCGCGGGCCGACTGCTCGACGACCATCGGAACGTAGTAGTTGTTGTAAACTTGCAGCGGATCGCGCTCGCCGCCCATCGCCAAACCCCTTCTGGAATCTCTTATAAAGGTGGCAGCGCCGGCGGCCCTGTTCAAGACCGCCGGCTCTGGATCAATTCGCCGTCGCTTCCGACGTCTCTTCCTCGGCCTCGGCGTCCCGCGCGGTCTTCATCAGTTCCTCGGGGGTAACCGACTTCTCCGTGACCTTCGCGAGCTCGAGGATGAAGTCCACCGTCTTCTCTTCGAAGATCGGCGCCCGCAGCTGCTCCCGGAGCTCGGCATTCTTGCCGTAGAATTCGAGCACCTGACGCTCCTGTCCGGGGTAGCGCATCGCCTCGCGCATCACGGCCTGGTTCAGTTCCTCGGGCGTGACTTCGATGCTGTTGGAGCGGCCGACGTCGGCCAGCAGCAGGCCCAGCCGCACACGCCGCTCGGCAATGTCGCGGTATTCCTGGCGCAGCTTCTCCTCGTCGCCCTCGAACTTCTCGCCGTTCTTCTTGGCTTCCTCGATGCGGCGCCAGATGGCCTCGAACTCGCCTTCGACGAGTCCCTCCGGCACCGGGAACTTGTAGGCATCCGCCAGCTTGTCCAGGAGCTGGCGCTTGATCATGGAGCGCGAGATCTGCGTGTAATCCTGGGCGATCCGGTCGGCGACGGCCTTGCGCATCGCCTCGAGGTTCTCGAAGTTGTTCTTCTTCGCAAGCTCATCGTCAGCAGGCTTGTCGACGAACTCGCGGATCTCCTTGACCGTGCACTTGAAGACCGCGTCCTTGCCGGCGAGGTCCTTGGCCCCGTATTCGGCCGGGAAGGTCACCTTGACGTCCACCGGCTTGCCCACCTCGGCGCCGACGAGCTGGTCCTCGAAGCCGGGGATGAAGGAGCCGGAGCCCAGCTCAAGGACGTAATCCTCGGCCTTGCCGCCGGGAAACTCGACGCCGTCGACTGACCCGACGAAGTCGAGCTTCAGGGCATCGCCCTTCTGCGCCGGCCGAGCCGGATCGACCGGCTTCTGCTCGCGATTCGCCTTGGCGATGCGCGTCAGGGCGTCGTCGACATCCTTCTCCGGCACCTGCGCCTTGAGCCGCTCGAGTTCGATTCCCGAAAAGTCGAGCTTGCCGATTTCAGGCATGACCTCGATCGCAACCTCGAACTCGACGTCCTTGCCTTCGCCCAGTTCCTTGAGATCCACCTTGGGCTGCAGTGCGGGCTTCAGGCCGCGATCCTCGATCGCCTTGGCCGTGCTCTGGTTGACGGCCTGCTCGAGAGCCTCGCCATAGAGCGCCTGGCCATATTGCTTCTTGAGCAGCCCCATCGGAACCTTGCCCGGGCGGAAGCCGGGCATCTGGGCCGTGCGGGCAAGCTCAGCCAAGCGCTCTTCGACCTTGGCCGAGAGGTCGCTCGCGGGAACGACGATCTTGAATTGCCGCTTCAGCCCTTCGGCCGACAGTTCCGTGACTTGCATTCTCTCACTTCCATCTTTTCCGTTTGGTGCGGGCGGAGGGACTTGAACCCCCACGCCTTGCGGCACGAGAACCTAAATCTCGCGTGTCTACCAATTTCACCACGCCCGCCCCACACTGGCCCTGGCGCCCGCCAAGGCCTGCGTGCCGGGGGCCGCGCGGGCCGAGTGGCGGGCCTCTTAGCCCGCGCTTGGCGGGCGGTCAATTCATCGCCGTCTCCAATGCGTCCGGCAGGCGATCGATGAGGTCTTCCGCGATCATCCCCGGCTTTCCGAAGCGGTAGGCGCACTCACCGTGGAGCCAGGCCGCGGCGGCTCCGGCCGCCAGCGGCGCCAACCCCTGGGCCATCAAGCCCGCCGCAATCCCGGCCAGGACATCGCCCGCCCCTGCCGTCGCCAGCCTCGGCGGAGCATGAACATTGACGATCGCGCGACCGTCGGGGCCCGCAATGACCGTATCGGGCCCCTTGAGCAGGATTGTGGCCCCGCTACGGTGGGAAGCAGCCCGGGTTCTCTCCGCCTTCCCCGGCATCGACACGAGGTCCGGAAAGAGTCGCGCGAATTCTCCATCGTGCGGCGTCATCAGGACGGGGCTGCCGATCGCTTCGAACAAATCGCCCGGTCGATCCGCGAACAGGGTAAGGGCATCGGCATCGAGTACGGCGCACCGCTGCTTGCGCAGGGCAGCGAGCACCCCTTGCCGGGTGCGTTCGTTCCGTCCCGAGCCCGGTCCAATCAGCACGGCATTGCGACGCTCGTCGGCCAGAAGCTCACCGAAGGCTTCGTCCCCGTCGCACTCAGCCACGAGATTGCCGGGCTCGGCGGCCTGGTAGACCGCCACCGCGCGTGTCGGAGCCGCGATTGTGACAAGGCCTGCTCCGGCGCGCCGCGCCGCCAGGGCGGCCAGTCGCGCCGCCCCTGTCGAGGCCGCCCCTCCGAGGATCGTCAGATGGCCGCGCTTGTACTTATGGTCCGCGAGATCGTCCCGCCGCAGGTGCGCCGACCACAGGGCCGGATCGTTCGTCCACAGCTGCGGCCGGATGCTGCCAAGCACCGACTCGGGGATGCCGATGTCGGCGACGCGCACCTCTCCGCACAGGTGGCGCCCCGCAACGGAAAAATGGCCTGGCTTGGCCCGGAAGAAGGTGACCGTAAGGGCAGCCTTCACCGAGCGCCCCAGCACCTCGCCCGTATCCCCATGCAGGCCGCTCGGGACATCCACGGCCACAACCGGCAGCCCGAGGGCGTCGGTCCGGGCCAGGATATCGGCCGCCTCCCCTTCGAGCGGCCGGCTGAGGCCGGCGCCGAAGAGCGCATCGACAACCAGTGGCCGGCCGTCGAGCAGTTGAGGGGAGATCTTCTCCACGGGCCCCTTCCACAGGCCCGCCGCATGCGCCGCATCGCCCTTGAGCGCCGCCGGCGTTCCCAACAGGGCCAGACGGACCGGCCATCCCGCTGCGCGCAGGCGGCGCGCCGCCACGAACCCGTCCCCGCCGTTGTTGCCGGGTCCGCAAAGCACGACGACAGGTTGACGCTGATAGTGCTCCACGATCGCACCGGCGACCGCGGCGCCCGCAGCCTCCATCAGCTCGGCGCCCGGAGTGCCACCGGCGACGGCCGCCGCGTCGGCAGCCGCCATCTCCGAGCAGGACAGAAGGACCAGCTCGTCGCGTGGGAGAATGTCTTTGGAAGGCGGAGATTCGTTCATGTACGAAAGGACGGTTGGGGCGGCCGACCGGATTTGAACCGGCGACATCCAGAATCACAATCTGGCGCTCTAACCAACTGAGCTACGGCCGCCACCGTCAGTCGCTTCCAACGAAGGCGCGCCTTCCTACGCTCAGCCGCCCGAAGCGTCAAGAAACGGGCGGCGGCGTCTGCGGCAGCAGCCGGTCGATGGCGCGAATCCAGACGTTGCACGCTTCGTCCCGCGACAGGCCGAACATCTCGACCATTCGCGCCCAGCTTTCGAAATCCATCAACGCCTCGAGGGCGATCAGCGTTTTCTTGCGGTCCGGCTCGGCGAGAGCCGCCAGTTCAGGCCGGAACATCGCCTCAATGCGCAAGACGATCAGTTGCCGGATGATCTTGATCCGCTGCTGCAATTCGGGCGAATCGTCCTTGTTCGCAATGAGCACCCGCCACAGCGGCAGCCACCTCTCGCAGCCGCTGGCGCGGGACTCGACCTGCGACCTGATGCGCGTCTCGCGATCCCCTCCGGTGTCGCGGGGCATCCCCATGACCTTGGCTTCGCTGATCGCATGGTCCGTCGCGGCGACCCGCAACGCATGCAGATCCGGGAACCGTTCGAAGATGGACCGCACCGAGTAGCCGGCCCGTTCGGCGATCTGCGCGGCCGTCGGGACCTGAGTGCTGTCCCGCACGAGAGCCATGTAGGCCTCGATGATCAACTTCTTGGTTCGCTCGCTACGCAGGTGGCGACCGTCGACGCGGCTTGCCTTGCGCCCTGCCTGTCCCAGCGGCAGGTCCGGCGTTTCGGGAGGAATCTGTTGCACGATGTTCGCTTCTGTTTCCGGACGATTCAGCTCGATGGAGGCGTTGGCGGCAAAAGGCGCTCGATGGCGTACATCCATGCTTCACGAGCCTCTTCGACGGTCAGACCATAATGCTCCCGCATCCGGGCCCAGCTTTCCATGTCGGTCAATGCTTCGAGCGCGATCAGGAGGTCGCGCTTTTCGTTGTCCGACAACGTCGAAAGCTCCGGCCTGTACATGAGTTCGAGACGCGCGATCGTCACTTCCCGGGCACGCTGCACACGCTTCTTGAGATCTTCCGACTCTTCCTGGACACCGGTCAGAACACGCCAGAGAGCAACTCCCCGTTCACACGTGCCGGCACGGGTTTCGACCTGTGACCTTAGTCGCGTCGCCCGGTCTCCGTTGACATCGCGCGCCGGCGCCAGGGCGGCGGCTTGTGCGAGGCCATAGTCGGTTGCAGCCACGTGGAGGGCGTTGAGATCCGGAAAGCGCTCGAAGACCGATCGCACGGAATATCCCGCCCGCTCGGCAATCTGATTGGCCGTCGGCATCTTGGGATCTTCGCGAACCAGTGCCAGAAATGCCTCGATGATGAGCTGCTTCGTGCGCTCACTTCGAAGGCGGCGGCCATCGATTCGCGGCGACTTTGCAGGCATGGATTGAGACAAGATCGAAGTCCTGGATTTACCCGTCACGAAACATTCAGCCGCCAACACCCAAAGCCAGCGCCGACCCGCGCTGGACTGAGAATTGGCAATGCTAGTGCAGTAATACTATGCCGTAATATGACGCCCCCGTCCTCAACAATTTGCAGGGAAGCCGGATTAGCGACAGAAGTATTTATCCAATCTCTTAATTGCTTCATCTAACGTACTGTCGTGCTTGCAAAAACAGAAACGAGCGAAGTGCCTGGGAGCCTTGCTCGGATCGTCGTAGAAGGCGCTTACAGGCACGGCCGTCACCCCGGCATTCACAGTGATGTGCCGACAAAAGTCATCGTCGGTGCCATTGAAACCGAGGGGACGGAAATCAGCCGTCACGAAGTAAGTGCCATGCGCCGGCAGGACTTCCAGCCCGATCTTCGCCAGAGCGCCGCCAAGCCGATCGCGCTTGCGCTGCATGTCGGCGGAAAGCGACGCAAAATACCGATCGCCGAGGCGCAGCCCGGTCGCCGCGCCCCACTGCAGGTTCGGCGGCGTGGTGAAGGTCATGAACTGGTGCGTCTTGGCGATCGGCTTCAGCATCTCTGCTGCAGCCGTGACGTATCCGACCTTCCACCCGGTGACGCTGAAGCTCTTCCCGGCGGAACCAATGCGGGCGGTGCGGTCGCGCATGCCCGGCAGCGTCATGATCGAGAGATGGCGCCGGTCCCCGAAAATGATGTGTTCATAGACCTCGTCGCACACGGCGTAGGCGTCGTGCTCGAGGCAGAGGCCGGCAATGAACTCCAGTTCCTCGCGGTCGAACACCTTTGAACAGGGATTCATCGGCGTGTTGAACAGGATCAGCTTGGTACGGTCGCTGAAGGCGGCGGCCAGTTCCTCGCGCGGCAGCCGCCATGTCGGCGGCTCGAGCCGGACGAGCCTTGGGATCCCCCCCGCCCTGCGCACGATCGGCAGATAGGAATCGTAGAGCGGCTCGATCAGCACGACCTCGTCGCCCGGCTCGATCAAGCCGAACAGGCAGTCGCCCAACGCCTCGGTGGCACCAGAGGTGACGAGGACCTCGGTCTGCCAGTCGATATCCAGGCCCTGGAAGCGCCCGGCATGCTCGGCAACGGCCTGGCGAAGTTCGGGGATGCCCATCATCGGCGGATACTGGTTGTGCCCGTCGAGCAGGTACTCCGCCGCGGCACGGCGAACCTCCTCCGGCCCCTTGTCGTCCGGGAAGCCCTGGCCAAGATTGACGGATTGGTGTTCCCGCGCCAGGGCGGACATGACCTCGAACACGGTCGTTCCGAGGCCCGACATGATGGCGTTCGCGCGCTTCATCGCTCTCTCTGATTAATAATTTGGCGATATTTTGCTTCTTATCGGGGCATTCCGCCCATTTTCAAGCCCGCTCCTGCCTTGAAAAAACCCGTCGGCAGCGTGGAAAACTGTGGCATGAAACGTGCTTCCAATTGGCGTTATAGGGCTGCCCATGCGACAGCGCTGGCGCCTGTGCGTGGAGTGTTGCAAGCCAATGAAGAAGATCGAAGCGATCATCAAGCCCTTCAAGCTCGATGAAGTGAAGGACGCCCTGAACCAGGTGGGCCTCAAGGGCATCACTGTTTTGGAAGCCAAGGGCTTTGGTCGGCAGAAAGGCCACACCGAACTCTATCGCGGCGCCGAATATGTGGTGGACTTCCTGCCCAAGGTGAAGATCGAACTGATCATCGAGGACGAGATGGTCGAGAAGGCGGTCGAAGCGATCCGCAGTTCCGCTCATACCGGCCGCATCGGCGACGGCAAGATCTTTGTGTCGCAGATCGAGGACGCCATTCGGATTCGTACTGGCGAGCGCGGTGACGCCGCCGTATGAGAAGCGGCCCTTGGGGGGCCAGAACGTCTAACCAGAGGAAAGGGACGAACGACAAATGGATGCCAAGCAAGTTCTCGCGATGATCAAGGAGAAGGACGTGAAGTTCGTGGACTTCCGTTTCACCGATCCTCGCGGCAAGTGGCAGCATACGGCTCGCATGGCCTCTGCCACCGACGAAGGCACGTTCGTCGACGGCGTCATGTTCGATGGTTCGTCGATCGCTGGCTGGAAGGCGATCAACGAGTCCGACATGATCCTGATGCCGGACACCACGACGGCCGTGCTCGATCCGTTCACCGCGCAGACCACGCTGATCGTGAACTGCGACGTCATCGAGCCCTCCACCGGCCAGCTCTACTCGCGTTGCCCCCGCTCCACGGCCAAGCGCGCCGAGGCGTTCCTGAAGTCGTCGGGTATGGGCGATACCGCCGTGTTCGGTCCCGAGCTCGAGTTCTTCGTGTTCGACGACGTCCGCTTCGACGTGCAGATGTCCGGCAGCTTCTACAAGATCAACTCGAGCGAATCGCCGTGGAACACGGGCGCTGAGTTCGAGGGCGGCAACATGGGCCATCGCCCGGGCGTCAAGGGCGGCTACTTCCCGGTCCAGCCGGTCGATTCGATGAACGACCTGCGTGCCGAGATGATGTCCGTCGCGACCGAGATGGGCCTCGTCATGGAAATCCATCACCATGAGGTGGCGCCCAGCCAGAACGAACTCGGCTTCAAGTTCGACACGCTCGTGAAGACGGCCGACAACGTGCAGAAGTACAAGTACACCCTGCACAACGTCGCCCACAGCTATGGCAAGTCGCTGACCTTCATGCCGAAGCCGCTCTACGGCGACAACGGTTCGGGCATGCACACCCACCAGTCGATCTGGAAGGACGGCAAGCCGCTGTTCGCGGGTTCGGGTTATGCCGATCTCTCTGAGACGGCGCTCTACTACATTGGCGGCATCATCAAGCACGCCAAGGCGCTCAACGCCTTCTGCAACGCCAGCACCAACTCCTACAAGCGCGTCATCCCGGGCTTCGAGGCGCCGGTGCTGCTGGCCTACTCCTCGCGCAACCGCTCGGCCTCGTGCCGCATCCCCTATGCGTCTTCGCCCAAGGGCAAGCGCGTCGAGGTCCGCTTCCCCGACCCGTCGGCCAACCCGTACCTCGCCTTCGCGGCGATGCTGATGGCCGGCATCGACGGCATCCAGAACAAGATCCATCCGGGCGACCCGATGGACAAGAACCTGTACGACCTGCCGCCGGAGGAACTGTCGAAGGTTCCGACCGTGGCGGGCTCGCTGCGCGAGGCGCTCAACGCCCTCGATGCGGACCGCAGCTTCCTGACCAAGGGCGGCGTGTTCACCGACGACCAGATCGACGCCTACATGGAGCTCAAGTGGGAAGAGGTCTACAATTGGGAACACCAGCCGGCGCCGGTCGAGTACAAGATGTACTACTCGATCTAAGCGAGACACGCGAAACGACGAAAAGGCCGCCCGGTGGGCGGCCTTTTTGCTATGGTTCAAACGCGGACTCTGACCGATGCGCGCGAAAATGCCGGAGGAGAGATAACTCATGTCCCAAAGCTGGCCTGGCGCGGCGCACCAAGTGGTGACCAATGGCACCACCCTGCACGTCCGGGTCGGTGGCCACGGCCCCGCCGTCCTGTTGCTGCACGGCTTTGGAGAAACCAGCGAGATGTGGGGGCCGCTGGCAGCCAAACTCGCCGCCACGCGGACGGTCATCGCGCCGGATCTTCGCGGCATGGGACATTCGGCGCGACCGGCCACGGGATACGACAAGAAGACCCAGGCCCAGGACATTGCAGGCCTGCTCGATGCCCTGAACGTCGAACGCGCCGACCTTGTCACTCACGATATCGGCAACATGGTGGGCTATGCACTCGCCGCCCTCCACCCCGCACGGATCACCAGGTTCGTGATCATGGATGCGCCGCTGCCGGGGATCGGTCCGTGGGAAGAGATCACGCGCAGCCACGCCTTGTGGCATTTCTCGTTCTATGGTCCCGACGCCGAACGCCTCGTTGCCGGACGCGAGCGGATTTATCTCGACCGCTTCTGGAACGAGTTTTCCGCCGATCCCAACAAGTTCGATGAAGCAAAGCGCGAGTACTACGCTGGAATTTATGCCCTGCCGGGCGCCATTCACGCCGGCATGGAGCAGTTCAAGGCATTCGATCAGGATGCCCAGGACAACAAGGCATTGCTCGCGAAGGGCAAGCTGCCAATGCCGGTGCTGGCCGTTGGCGGCGAGAAGTCGTTCGGTGCCACCATGGCCGTCGTGATGCGGGCCGCTGCAGACAACGTCACCGAAGCCGTCGTTGCGGACTCTGGGCATTGGCTGATGGAAGAAAACCCTGCCGCCACCATCGCCCTGATCGTCGACTTCCTCGCCAGCCGATAATCCTCGTTCTTTCGGATCATGAAAGGGCCGGCTGTCGCGCACCCTGGTTTTGTTGGAGGATGCGGCTCGTAATTCGAGGCCCCCGAAAACGGAACCTGTCATGAGCTGGATGGACGACGCGATGATGGAACTGCGCCCCTGGATCGGGCGCGTGCGGGCGACGGAGGATGACGTCGGGCTGATGGCGGTGCGGCGGGCCGCCGGCACGTTCGACCTCGATCCCGAGAGTTTCAGGCAGGGCAGCGAATTGCCGCCGCACTGGTTCACTTTCGTGGGCGTCGAGACCGTCCGGCAGAGCGACATCGGCCCCGACGGTCACGCCAAGAAGGGCATTGTCCTGCCGCCCATCCCGATGCCGCGCCGCATGGGCGCGGGCCGGCGCGTGAAGATCATGGGCAGGCTGCGGGCCGGCATTCCGGCGGTGAAGAAAGCCGAAGTGGTCGATATCGTCCCCAAGACCGGCCGCTCGGGCGACATCTTCGTCCTCACCATGCGCCACAGCTACGAGCAGGCCGGCAAGACCATCGCCGTCGACGACTTCGACGCCATCTATCGCCCCGCCGTGCCTCCCGGCCAGAAGACCACCGCGACGGTCCCGACCCGGGCGCGCACGGACCAGGCCTGGCGCGAGATCACGCCGCTGACCAACGCCCTCAACTTCCGCTACTCGTCGCTCACCTGGAACGCGCACCGGATCCACTACGACGGCGACTACACCCGTGCCGAGGAAGGCTATCCGGCGCTCGTGTCGAATGGCGGCCTCTCCATGCATCTGATGGTCGATGCCGCCCTCAAGCACGCCGAGGGCATGCTCACCGGCTACACCGCCCGCCTCGTCCATCCCCTGTGGGTCGGCGACCTCATCGAGGTGCGCGGCGAGGAACAGAAGGACGGCAGGCTCAAGATCTGGGCGGCCGACAAGAACGGTGTCCTCTGCGGCGAGATGGAGTTGGAGTTCGCCCGATGAGCGATGCCGCGACGAGCGGGCCGCTGGCCGGGGTCAAGGTGATCGACCTCACCACCGTGGTCGTCGGCCCCATCTGCACCCGCACCCTCGCCGATTACGGCGCCGACGTGATCAAGGTCGAGGCGCCGGGCGGCGATCTCCTGCGTACCATGGCGGAGGGCAGCCGCAATCCCGGCATGTCGGGAAAGTTCATCAACTTCAACCGCAACAAGCGCTCGATCGTCCTCGATCTCAAGAAGCCCGACGGACATGCCGCCCTGCTGCGCCTGATCCGCGACGCCGACGTGTTCGTAAGCAACGTCCGTCCCGAGGCGCTGGCCCGCGCCGGTCTGGATCACGCAAGCCTCGCCGAACAGAATCCGCGCCTGATCCATTGCTCGATTCTCGCCTTCGGCCGCGGCGGCCGCTACTTCAATCGGCCCGCCTACGATCCCGTGATCCAGAGTCTGTCCGGAGTCGCCGGCACGCTGGCTCGCGCGACCGGCGAGCCCCGTTTCGTGCCGATGGTGATGAGCGACCACGTCAGCGGCCTGATCGCCGCGCAATGCATCGGCTTCGCTCTCTACCGGCGCGAGAAGACCGGCAGGGGCGAAGCGATCGACGTGCCGATGCTGGAGAACATGGCCTCGTTCGTCGCCAGCGAGCATCTGGGGGCGATGACCTTCGAGCCGCCGGTCGGCCCCAGCGGCGATGGTCGCCTGCTCAGCCCCGACTACCGTCCGCTGCCGACCAAGGACGGCTACATCACCGTTCGGCCCAACACGAATGCGCAGGCCTTCGCCTTCTTCGATGCGATCGGCCGCCCCGAACTCAAGACCGATCCCCGTTTCGACAGCGCGGCGTCACGAACCAAGAACGCGCGCGCCTACTTCCAGGTCCAGCGCGAGGGTCTCGGCCACAAGACGACGGACGAATGGGTCGAACTGTTCGACAGGCTCGACGTCCCGGCCGCCCGCTACAATTCGATCGACGATCTCCTGACCGATCCGCACCTGCAGGACGTCGGCTTCTTCAAGGAAGAAGACCATCCGACGGAAGGCCGGGTCCGGCGTACCCGGCTCGCCAACACTTTCTCCGGCGGCCAGCGCCAGGACGAGGGCCATGCGCCGCTCGCCGGCCAGCACACGCGGGAAATCCTGGGCGCCGTGGGCTATGGCGACGATGAAGTGGAGCGCATGCTCGCAGGCGGCGCGGCGGCGGAGCCTCGCGCCCGCTGAATCCTGCCCGTCCGAGGCCTGCCCTAGAACGGCTTGTCGCCCTCGATCAGCACGCGCTGCATGATGCGGTGCTCGCCCGCCGGATAGTCGACATCGACACGATGCATCGTGGCGCGATTGTCCCAGATGACGACGTCGCCCAGCGTCCAGCGATGGCCGAAATGGTGCTCGGGCCGTCTCGCCTCCTCGGCCAGTTCGTCGAGAAGCGCGTCGCTTTCCTCCCGGTCCATCCCGACGATGCGGTCCAGCCGGTTGAAATTGAGATAGAGGGCCTTGCGCCCGGTGTCGGGATGCGTGCGCACCAGCGGATGCTCGACATCCGGCGTCTCGGCGATCTCCTGGCTCGTGCGTTCCGACGGCCGGTTGCGGGCGCGCACCGTGTCGTAGGCATGGATGGCGCGCAATCCGTCGATGCGCTGGCGGGTCGCCTCCGGCAGCGCATCGTAGACCGAGTGCATGTTGCAGAACCAGGTGGAGCCGCCGCGGCTCGGGATCTCGATGCTGTGCAGCAGCGTCGCCTTCGCCGGCATCGCCATGTAGGAATCGTCGGTATGCCAGTCCTCGGCCCGCAGCGCCGTCTTGTCCGTCGACCCGTCGTCCATCAGCGTGCTGACCATGACGGAGACTTCCGGCACCTCACCGCTGCGCTTGTAGCGCAGCAACTGCCGCTGCGCCGCGCCGAAGGCCGAGGAGAAGTCGCGCATCTGCTGCGGCGTCATCCGCTCGCCGGGCACGACCACCAGCAGGTGCTCGGCAAGCGCCCGATTGAGGAGCGCCGCCACGGCCGGGCTCGATGCAGATTCCCTGTCCAGATCCTCGATCCGCGCCCCGAGCGGCGCGTCCAGAGGAATAACTCGCGGCGCTGCCATCCGCTCCCTCCCAACGTCTTGTTGGCGGCAGCCTAGCGCGCCCACGCACGAACGCCAAATACCCGGCCTCCCTTGGCGGGATGCCTGGGCGGGCGCGACCTTGCCCGACTACCGCTACGCCTCGGGCATGCGGTGCAGCCAGAGCCGCGCCGACTCGAGATCGTGGAAAATCTCGACAGCCCGATTGGCGGCGCCCAGCGCCCTGAAGAAGAGCGCGCCGATCTTGTCGCCCTCGGTCGTCACCACGATCGCGATCGGGCCCATCGGCCCATCCATGTAGTTCTTGTAGGCCTGGATGCGGGCCCCGATCAGGTGCCGCTGGTCGTCGGTAATCGTCGACTCGGTCCGTCGCAGCTCGACGATCTTGCGGTAACTCTTGGCCTCGGAGACGATGACCTGGTCGAACAGCGCCACGACGTCATCAAGGGTCAGAACACCGCCACAGACTGCATGTACCAGTTGGGCCGAATGGTCGATCGTGCATTTGACAGGCATGGGCGGGATCGTCGCAGACGGCAAAGTCCACGGCAAATCACGAGCGCTTCAGCCAAGGCGTGCCGACCTCCGCCGAGCCGTTGCGAGCGGCACGCGATCACGGGCTCTTCTGGCCGAACCAGGCCGAAATGACTTCCGCCACCCGCAGCCGGGCGCGTTCCATCATCTGCTTCGCCCGGCGCCACGCCGGGATGTTGCGCACGAACGCGTATGCCCAATCCCGCCAGCCGAAGAACTTCGTATCCGCCCACGCAAACCAGGGAAGCGCCATCAGGCTCGGCCGCAGGATCTTGTACAGCCGCGCCAGGATCGCCGTGGCCAGCACCTTGCCGAGCGCCACCGCTCCGAAAGCGAGCGCGAACTGCCGATTAGCCACGAACCACAGTGCCGAAAGCTTCACCGGCAGGATGAGGATCGACGGCGCCGCGAAAACCAGCAGGGCCCAGCGGGGCGGCAGCCGCATCAGGAACGCCTCGATGCGCGCGACGGGCGTCCATCGCGCGAACGCTGCCATCATCACGTTGAGATAGCGGATGAGCGTCTGCTCGAAGAACACGACCGCCGCTGCGATCGGAACCAGAGCGAGTTCGAGGAGGTACTTCAGGCGCCGCTTCATCGCGTCAATGTAAGGCATAGACGGGGGAAGAACAGCGTCGTCCGCCGAACAAAAGAAGCGGGTGCCGCCTTGTTGTTGCCCGTTTCCTCAGAGTGCTGGAGCCGCCCGGCTCTACTGAGGCTTGACCCCCGCGGCACGGACGGTCGGCACCCACTTGTCGATCGATGCCTTGAGCTGGCTGCGCAGCGCATCGGGCGTCGCCTCCTGCGGCAGGGGAACCTCGACCGCGAGTTCGGTGAGGCGGGTGCGGATCTTCTCGTCTCCCAGAGCCGTCACCAGTGCCTGGTTGAGCCTGGCGACGATCTCCTTCGACGTCCCCCTGGGCGCAAAGAATCCGTTCCAGATGGTGACCTCGTAGCCTTTGAGGCCCGCCTCATCGATGGTCGGCACGTCGGGAAGCTGCGGCAGGCGCTTCAGCGTGCTGACGCCCAGGGCCCGGATATTCCCGGCCTGGATCTGGGGGAGCACGTTCACGGCCTGATCGACCATGTAATCGAACTGGCCCGACACGAGATCGTTGAGCGCCGGACCGGTTCCCTTGTAGGGCACCTCCAGCACATCGACTTTCATCATGCTGTTCAGCATCAGGCCGCCCAGGTGCGACGCGGCGCCGATACCGGCCATGCCGTACTGCGCCTTCTTCTGGTTTTCCTTCACGTAGGCGACGAACTCGCCGAGGTTCCTGGCCGGAAGGTCCTTCCTGACGACCAGCACCATCGGATTGGTGCCGCCCAATCCCACCGGCTCCAGGTCCTTCTGGCTGTCGTAGGGAAGCTGCTTGTACAGCGCGATGTTCACCGCAAGTGTGCCCATATGCGCGAACAGCAGCGTGTAGCCGTCGGGTGTCGCGCGGGCCGCCTTGGCCACGCCGATGGTGCCTCCGGCACCGCCGACGTTCTCCACCACCAGTTGCTGTCCCAGCACCTCGCTCATGCGCTGGCACAGGATACGCGCCAGCGCGTCGGTCGGACCGCCCGCGGCGAACGGCACGATCACGGTGATGGGCTTGGTCGGATAGGCCTGGGCTCGCGCGCCAAGCGGCACGCCTGCCAGCGCCGAGGCAGCGGCGGCCGAAAGCAGATGGCGTCTTTTCACAGTGTGGTTTCCCCCTCAGAACGGGAGGCAGCTACACCGTCTTCACCAGCTCTGCAATAGCGGCCCCAACAGTCCTGGTATCGCCGTTGCCACCCAGATCCCGCGTCCGGGGGCCGCCTTCGACCAGCGAGGCCGCAATCGCCCGCTCGATCGCTTCGGCGGCCTCCGGATAGCCGAGGTGGCGCACCATCATGGCGCCCGACCAGATCTGTCCGATCGGGTTGGCGATTCCCCTGCCGGCGATATCCGGAGCCGAACCATGGACCGGCTCGAACATCGAGGGGTACTTGCGCTCGGGATTGATGTTGCCCGACGGCGCCACGCCGATCGAGCCGGTCAAGGCCGGGCCAAGGTCCGAGAGGATGTCGCCGAACAGGTTCGAGCCGACCACCACATCGAACCAGTCGGGGTTGCGGACGAAGTGCGCGGTGAGGATGTCGATGTGGTACTGGTCCGCCTTGATGTCGGGATAGTTCTTCTTCATCTCGGCGAAGCGCTCGTCCCAGAACGGCATCGTGTGGATGATGCCGTTGGACTTGGTCGCCGACGTCACGTGCTTCTTCTTCGTGCCGCGGGCGAACTCGAAGGCGAACTTCAGAACGCGATCGACGCCCCTGCGGGTGAAGATCGCCTCCTGCACCGCGAATTCGTTCTCGGTGCCCTGGAACATGCGGCCGCCGAGCTGGCTGTACTCGCCTTCGGTGTTCTCGCGCACGACCCAGAAATCGATGTCGCCCGGCTTGCGGTTCGCCAGCGGCGACGGCACCCCCTCGAACAGGCGGACAGGCCGTAGGTTCACGTATTCGTCGAAGTCGCGCCGGATCGGGATCAGCAGCCCCCAGAGCGACACGTGATCCGGCACGCCCGGCCATCCGACCGCACCGAGGAAGATGCTCTCGAAGGCCTTGAGTTGCTCCATCCCGTCATCGGGCATCATCTTGCCGGTCTTGAGCAGCCGATCGCACGACCAGTCGAAATCGGTGAACTCGAGTTCGAAGCCGAACCGGCGCGCCGCTGCCTCGAGCACGCGCACGCCCTCCGGCAGAACCTCCTTGCCGATTCCGTCCCCCGGAATAAGTGCGATCTTGTGCTTGGCCATGAGCGTGCCTCCAGTTTCGTTTGGCGCGGGCGGACCCTAGCAGCACGACCTTTCCATGCAAGCGCGGCATTGCCCGCCCGGAGGTCGCTTGCCAATATGAACGGGCATTCATGGGAGGATCACCGTGACCTACGACCTCAAGATCGCGGGCGGAATGATCGTCGACGGCACCGGCAAACCGGGCTTCGTCGGAGATGTCGGCATCAAGGACGGCAGGATCGTCGCGCTTGGCAAAGCCGACGGCGATGCGGCGTCGACCATCGATGCGACGGGTAAGGCGGTGGCTCCGGGCTTCGTCGACGTGCACACGCACTACGACGCACAGATCGTGTGGGATCGCATGCTCAGCATCTCCCCCTGGCACGGCGTCACCACGACGGTCATCGGCAATTGCGGCTTCGGCGTCGCACCGACGCGCGCGGCCCACCGCAAGCTGATCCTGCAGACGCTCGAGAAAGTCGAGGGCATGAGCCTCGACGCCCTGGAAGCGGGTCTCGGGGATGCCTGGCCGTTCGAAACCTTCCCGCAGTATCTCGACGCTGTCGAAAAGCGGGGAATGGCGGTGAACGTGGCCGCCCTGTTCGGTCATACGCCGCTCCGGCTCTATGTCATGGGCGAAGCCTCGACCGAGCGCGCCGCGACGGTGGACGAGATTGCGACGATGAAGAAGCTGGTCCGCGAGGCGATGGAAGCCGGCGCGATCGGCTTCGGTACTTCCAAGTCGATCAGCCACAACGGCTATGCCGGCAAGCCCGTGCCGAGTCGACAGGCGACGCCCGAGGAGATCGACGCGCTGGTCTCCGTCATGGGCGAGATGAAGCGTGGGCTGATGCAGATCACCATCGGCCGCGATTTCTCCACCAAGGCGATGGCGGAGGTGAGCCGCAAGTACGGCATTCCCGTCACCTGGACCGCCCTCCTCTCCTATCTCTACGGCCCCGGTGGCCACCGCAAGCAACTCGACCTCGCCGCCGAGCAGCGCCGCTCCGGCGCATTGGTGATCCCCCAGGTAAGCTGCAGGCCGCTCAATTTCGAGTTCACCTTTGCCGATCCCTTCCCGTTCGAGGTCATGAAGATCATGAACGAACTGGCGGCCTCGGATGCCAGGTCGCCCGGTGCGCGACGGCACGCCTATGCCGATCCGGGCTGGCGGCGAAAGTTCACCGCGGAACTGACGCCGGTGTTCCAGCGCTGGTGGGAGCGCACCGTCATCGCCTGGGCGCCGGCGACGAAGGAACTGGAAGAGATGCTGCTGAGCGACGCAGCCCGGCGTCTCGGCAAGGATCCGGTCGACCTCGCCTTCGAGATCGCACTCGCCAACGACCTGCAGGCCCGCTTCCGGATGGCAGTGATGAACTTCGACGAGACGGAGGTGGCGGAACTCATCACCGATCCGAACACGATCATCGCCCTGTCCGATGCCGGCGCCCATGCCAGCCAGCTCTGCGATGCCTGCTATTCCACCTACCTGCTGGGCCATTGGGTGCGCGAGAGGAAGACGTTCACGCTCGAGCAGGCGGTGCACAACCTCACGCAGCGCCCGGCGGAGATGTTCGGCATCGCCGACCGCGGTCTTCTCGCGCAGGGTCGCCCGGCCGACGTGGTGGTCTTCGATCCCGGCACCGTCGGCCCCGGCCCGCTGCGCCGCGTCTACGATCTTCCCGCCGGCGCAGATCGCATCGTCGCCGACGCCATCGGCATCGATGCCGTGGTCGTGAACGGCCAACTGATCCGCAGGAATGGCAAGGATGCCGTCGGTGCAGGAGACAAGCTGCCCGGCCGCCTGCTGCGCCACGGACGCGCAGCCTAGGAAATCTGGAGGAAAGTCGCATGATTCACGTTGTCGCCGTCATCACCGCCAAGCCCGGCAAGCGAGAGGAGATCCTCGGCCACTTCCGCGCCAACGTACCGGCCGTGAAGGCCGAGAAAGGCTGCATCGAATACGGCGCCACGGTCGATGCCGAAGGCATGGGATCCTTCCAGACCAAGTTCGGTCCCGACACCTTCGTCGTCGTCGAGAAGTGGGAAAGCACCGATGCGCTGAAAGCCCACGCCGCAGCGCCCCACATGGCCGCTTATGCCGCCAAGACCAAGGAACTGATCGCGAGCCGCATCATCCACGTGCTGTCGCCGACGTGACCCCGATCGCGGCAGCCGACATCGACACCTACGATCGGGACGGTGTCGTCTGCCTGCGCGCCCGGTTCGACTCCGGCTGGATCGATCGTCTCCGGGCGGCGGTCGAACGCGACCTCGCCTCGCCCGGCCCCAGCGCGACCAACTTCGCCGAAGGCAGCAGTGCGGGGAAGTTCTTCGGCGACATGTTCATGTGGAAGCACGATCCGGATTTCCGCGCCGCTGCCCTCGAGTCGCCCGCGGCGGCGATCGCGGCCGGGCTCATGCGCTCGCAGCATGCGGATTTCTTTTACGACCAGCTCCTGGTGAAGGAGCCGGGTACGGCCCATCCGACGCCATGGCACCAGGACCAGCCGTACTGGCCGGTGAAGGGGTGGCAGATCGCATCGGTATGGATCGCGCTCGACCCGATCGACCGCAGCAACGGCGCGGTTGAATTCATTGCCGGCTCCCACCGCTGGGGCATCAACTATCGGCCCACGCCCTTCCGGAAGGGCCACGAGGTGAAATTCACCGACAGCGATCTCGCGCAGATACCGGACATCGACGCCGATCGCAGCCGGTACGATATCCGCTGGTGGAAGATGGAGCCGGGTGACTGCCTTGTGTTCCACGCGATGATCGTGCATGGCGCTCCGGGCAACAGCACGCCGGGCGCGCGGCGGCGCGGGCTGGCGCTGCGCTATACGGGCGACGATGCGCGTTACGACCCGCGTCCCGGCACGTTCCAGTTTCCGCACACGCCGGACCTGGCTCCGGGCGCGGTCATGACCTGCGGGCTTTTTCCCAGGGTTGTCTGACAGGCCGCCACACGACGGGCGATAGCGACCGGAATCATCGTAGGCGAAAGTCCGGCTCTACAATGCGCGATGCCTTCGCCTGTCCTTCCCACGAAAGGCGGCCCGCTCCAGGGGCCGTTCCCATTTTTCGACCATTTATTTAATGGGAAAGCTGCCTCAGGGCAGCCGGACGACGCCGCGCACGGCCATGTCGATCATGCCCGAAATCAGGGCGTCGCGCTTGGTCCAGGGAAACTCGGGAGAAGTGATGAGGGCAGCCACGAGGCCGTGCAGACTCATCCAGACGAGTTCGGCTGCCGTGTCGACCGGGAAGTAGAGCGGCATGCCGGCATTCTCGATGTCGCGGAACATGCCCATCAGCTTGGCGAAGGCCGTGGCGCCGGCCGACCCCGGCTCGTTGGGATCGATCGCTTCCGGCTTGTGGCCCTTGTCCTTCACCTTCTTGGGCGTATTGCCGGAAAGGAACGTCAGCCAGTATTCCTGCGGATTGTCCAAGGCGAATCGCACATAGGCCTCGCCGCACTGGCGCAGCCTCTCGATCGGCGGCAGGCCCGTCTTCTCGATCTTGCCCATGCGCTCGACGAGGATGCCGAACGTCTCGTCGCAGAGCGCGAGCATGATGGCTTCCTTGTCCTTGAAATAGAGATACAGCGCCGGCGCGGAAACACCGACGACGTCGGCAATCCGCCGGATCGTGGTCGCCTCGTAGCCCTCCCGCAGGAACAGCTTCTTGGCCGCCAGAAGGATCTCTTCGCGGCGGGTATGACCCTCTCCGCGCTTCTTCCGGCTCCCGACCCCAGGCGTGGACAATTCGGATTTCATCCCTTGACTTGTAACTTAACGTCGATAACTTATCAAAGTTAAGTTAACGCGATTCAGGCTTGCAACGTCGGCATTGTACCCGTCGAAGGAAGGACCCGCTATGCGTCTGCCGTTCGAGCGTTTTCCGACCAGGGTTGCCGTGGGTGTGCTCGGAGCCGTCGCCGTCGCGGCGGCAGGTGCCGCGATCTTCATGTGGCGGGCCGGCACTTCTCCCGCACCGGTCGAGGAGGTCGTCGTCCGACCGGCGCGCGTGATGGCGGTCTCCTATCGCGACACGACACGCTTCCTCGTCCTGGCCGGGACGGTGGTTCCCCGCATCGAGAGCACTTTGGGATTCCGCGTCAACGGCAAGATCGTGAAGCGCGCCGTCGATGTCGGCGCCGTCGTGCAGTCGGGCCAGGTTATCGCCGAACTCGATCCGACGGATTACAGGCTCGCCGTCGACAACGCCCGGGCTGCCCTCTCGTCGGCCGAATCGGACCATGTGCGCACCAAGGCCGACTACGACCGCTATCTGGCGCTCCGCGGCACGGCCGCGTTCATGGCTCAGACGCTCGACACGCGCCAGGCCAATGCTCTGGCCGCCCAGGCCCGCGTCGAGCAGGCCAAGAGCCAGCTTGCGACCGCCGAGAACAACCTCGCCTACACCGTTCTCAAGGCCGATGCCGACGGCGTGGTGACCGCCGTGCAGGCCGAGGTCGGCCAGGTCGTCTCGCAGGGCCAGGGCGTGGCCAAGGTTGCACGCACGGAGGAACTGGAGATCATCGTCGGCGTGCCGGAGCATCGACTGCACGCGGTGCGCAAGGCCCGCCACGCGAGCTTCGAGCTCTGGTCCGAGCCGGGACACCGCTATGCCGCGCAGCTGCGGGAACTCTCGCCGAGCGCGGACCCGGTCACCCGTACCTATGCGGCGCGGTTTACCATCGTCGAACGGCCCGCCTTCATCGGGCTCGGCATGACCGCCACGCTCAGCTTCGAACGGCCTGACGCGCAGCATGTCGCCCAGATCCCACTGTCGGCCGTGTTCCAGCAGGGCACCCAGCCGGCCGTATGGGTCGTCGACCGCGACAGCGGCGTGGTCGAGCTGCGGCCGGTGACCGTGGCGCGCTGGAGGAACGAGACTGCCGCGATCTCGGCCGGACTCAAGGACGGCGAGCTGATCGCCACCGCCGGAGTGCACAAGCTCGAAGCCGGGCAGAAAGTCCGGCCGATGCTGCAGCAGGCCGCGCGCTGACCTACAGCGGCCGGGAGAGCCACGTGTCCACGCGCACCAACCTGTCCGAGCTGGCACTCCGCCACAGCACGTTGACCGTGTTCTTCATGCTGGTGTTGACGTTCGCCGGCATCTTCGCCTTCTTCAATCTCGGCCGCGGCGAGGATCCGCCGTTCACCATCAAGCAGATGGTGGTATCCGTCGCCTGGCCCGGCGCCACCTCCCGGGAGATGGAGCAGCAGGTCACCGACAAGATCGAGACCAAGCTCCAGGAACTGCCGTACTTCTACAACGTCACGAGCTATACGAAGCCCGGCGAGGCGGTCATCTACGTGTCGCTGCGCGACGACGTCCCGCCGGCCAAGGTGCCCGACCTCTGGTACCAGGTGCGCAAGAAGGTCGGCGACATCCGGACTTCGCTGCCGCAGGGCGTGGTCGGCCCGTTCTTCAACGACGAATACGGCGATACCTACAGCCTCATCTGGGCGTTCGAAGCCGACGGCTTCTCGCCGGCGGAGGTGAAGACCATCGTCAAGGAAGTACGGCAGCGCGTGCTGCGCGTGCCCGACGTCACCAAGGTCGACCTGTTCGGCCTGCAGGACGAGAAGATCTACATCGAATTCAGCCACGCACGGCTGGCGATGCTGGGCGTGCCGGTCGAGCAGATCCTCGATGTCGTGCGCAAGCAGAACGCGGTCGTCGCCACAGGCATCGTCGAGACCAAGGGCGAGCGCGTCGCCGTGCGCGTGGACGGCGCGCCGACCAGTGCGGAGGATCTCACCACCCTGCCCTTCACCGCCAACGGCCAGACCATCACCCTGGGCGACGTCGCGGAAATCCGCCGCGGTTATGTCGATCCGCCGCAGAGCGCCATGCGCTTCAAGGGCAAGCCGGTGATCGGGCTGGGCGTGGTGATGGCCGCGGGAGGCAATGTCGAGACCCTCGGCAAGGCGCTGGATGCCACGATGCAGCGGATCGAGAAAGAGCTGCCGGTGGGCATCACGGTGCACCGCGTCTCCAACCAGCCCGAAGTCGTGGCGGAATCCTTTTCCGAGTTCATCCGTTCGCTCGGCGAGGCGCTGGCCATCGTGCTGGTCGTCTCGTTCGTGAGCCTGGGCGTGCGCACGGGCATCATCGTGGCCCTCTCGGTGCCGCTGGTCCTCGCCATCACCTTCGTCGCCATGATGGTGCTGGGCATCGATTTCCAGCGCATCTCGCTCGGCGCCCTGATCATCGCGCTCGGTCTCCTGGTCGACGACGCGATCATCGCAGTCGAGATGATGATGGTGAAGCTGGAGCAGGGCTTCAGCCGCATGCAGGCCGCGACCTTTGCCTACACCTCGACGGCCTTCCCGATGCTGACCGGTACGCTGGTGACGGCCGCCGGTTTCGTCCCCGTGGGCTTTGCCCGCTCGAGCGCCGGCGAATACACGAATTCGATCTTCTGGGTGGTCGGCCTGTCGCTGGTCATTTCGTGGTTCGTCGCCGTCCTCTTCACCCCCTGGCTCGGCTATCATCTCCTGCCGCAGCCCAAGGTCCATCACGGCGATCCGTACCAGGGTCGCCTCTACATGATGTTCCGACGGATGGTCATCTGGTGCGTCACCTGGCGCAAGACGACGGTCGCCGTCACCGCGCTCGCCTTCGTGGCCGCGATGGCGGCGTTCGGCCTCGTGCAGAAGCAGTTCTTCCCCACCGCCAGCCGGCCCGAGCTCATCGTCGACCTCAAGCTGGCCCAGGGCTCGTCCTATGCGGCGACGGACGCCGAGGTCGCCAAGCTCGAGAAGTGGCTCGCGAGCGACGCCGACGTCGAGTACTACACCTCCTACATCGGCGCCGGCAGCCCGCGCTTCTACCTGCCGACGGTCCCCGAGCTCACCAACGCCAATTTCGGCCAGGTCATCGTCATGACCAAGGGGCTGGAGGCGCGCGAGCGGGTGTTCACGGCTCTGAACCGGCTCTTCGCCTCCGACTTCGAGGCGGTGCGCGGCCGCGTCCAGCGGCTGCAGAACGGGCCGCCGGTTGCCTATCCGGTCATGTTCCGCGTGCTCGGAGACGATCCGCAGACGGTCCGGGCCGTGGCCGAGCAGGTGCGCCAGGTCTTCAAGGCCGATCCGGCCACGCGCGACATCAACTTCGACTGGAACGAGCTTGCCAAGACCGTGCGGCTCGAGGTGGATCAGAACAAGGCGCGGGCGCTCGGTGTCGATTCGCAGCTGCTGGGCAACACGCTGCAGACCCTGCTCTCGGGAGTCGTGGTCACGCAGTATCGCGACGGCACGGAAACGATCGACGTCGTGGCGCGCGCCGTGGCTCCTGAACGGCTGAGCCTCGAAGGGCTCGAGGCGATCAACATGCGCACGGCCAACGGCGGCGTGGTGTCGCTGGCGCAGCTCGCCAAGCTCCATTTCGAGCTCGAGGAGCCGATCCTGTGGCGGCGCAACAAGGACCTGCTGATGACCGTGCGCGCCGGCGTGGCGGACGGCGTGCAGGGCCCCGACGTGGCGGCCCGCATCGACAAGGCACTGGCGCCGGTGCGTGCCAACCTGCCGCCCGGCTATCGCATCGAGGTCGGCGGCGACAGCGAGGAGAGCGCCAAGAGCCAGGCGTCGATCTTCAAGATCATGCCCATCATGGTCTTCCTGATGATGACGTTCCTGATGCTGCAGCTGAAGAGCTTCTCAAAGCTTGCCCTGGTGATGCTCACCGCGCCGCTGGGCATGATCGGCGTGTCGCTGTTCCTGCTCGGGTTCAACCAGCCCTTCGGCTTCGTCTCGCTGCTGGGCACCATCGCGCTGGCGGGCATGATCATGCGCAATTCCGTGATCCTCGTGGACCAGATCGACCAGGACATCGCCGCGGGCAGCACCACGTGGGACGCCATCATCGATGCGACCGTCCGGCGCGCCCGGCCGATCCTCCTGACGGCGGGCACCGCGATCTTCGCCATGATCCCGCTCTCGCGCAGCGTCTTCTGGGGGCCCATGGCCGTCGCCTTGATGGGCGGCCTTCTGGTCGCGACCGCCCTCACCCTGCTGTTCCTGCCAGCGCTCTATGCCGCCTGGTTCCGAGTCAAGCGTCCCGCCGCCGGAACGGCGATCGCCAACGACCCGCACCCGGCACACGTGGCGCTGGCCGCGGAGTGATCCGGGGCCGGCTCGTGCCACGGGCGTCGGGACGACGTCCGCAGCAAATGCCGGCGTGCTTCAGGAGATGCGGCCCTCGGCCGTATGCACGTCGTCCGTGCGCGCCGCGCTGACAGCCAGCACGATCTCGATCGCCCGCACAATGTCGTCGAGGGCCATGGAAGGCTGGCCGCCCTGGCGCGCCGCCTGCTCCGGCAGATAGGGGATGTGGAGGAAACCGCCGCGGAATGCGAGCCCGTGCCGGCCGGCCATGTCCATCAGGGCATAGAAGACATGGTTGCAGACGAACGTGCCGGCGCTGTTGGAAACGGCGGCGGGAAGTCCGGCGCGGCGCAGTTCTCCCACGCATGCCTTGATCGGCAGCGTAGCGAAATAGGCAGCCGGCCCGTCGCGGACGACCGGCCGGTCGATCGGCTGCTTGCCGTCGTTGTCGCGGATGCGCGCGTCCTGGATGTTGACGGCGACCCGCTCGAGGCTGAGTTCGCTGCGCCCGCCGGCCTGGCCGACGCAAAGTACGATATCGGGATGGGCCTCGTGGATGGCGCCGCGCAGGGTGATCGCCGACCTGGCAAACGACGTCGGCAGCACCGCCGTGGTCACGCTCAATCCGGAGATCCGACGCTTCAAGCGGGCGATCGCAGCCGACGACGGATTGACCTTGTCGCCGCCGAACGCATCGAACCCCGTGACCAGCGCCTTCATCGCCACGCCCTCAACCTTAGGCCAAAATAAAGAACGCCCCGCAAAGCGGGGCGTTCGTCTTTTACCTCAGTTGGTCTGAGAATTCTACTTGTTCGCGGCGTCGACGGCGCGGCGCGCCATCACCCCCACCAGATGCGCCCGATATTCGGCGCTGCCGTGGATGTCGCTGTTGAGGTCGTCGGCCGGAACCTTGATGTCCTTGATGGCAGCCGAGGTGAAATTCTTGGACAGCGCGTCCTCCATGGCCTTGACGCGGAACACCGACGGGCCCGCTCCGGTCACCGCGACCCGCACGGTGTTGCCCGTCTTGGCCACGAACACGCCCACCATCGCGTAGCGCGACGCGGGGTTGCGGAACTTCATGTAGGCGGCCTTGTCGGGCTTGGGGAAGCTCACCGAGGTGATGAGCTCGCCGTCCTTGAGCGCCGTCTCGAACAGGCCCTTGAAGAAGCCGTCCGCCGCGTGCTTGCCGGTGTTGGTGGTGATGGTCGCATTCAGCGCCACAACCGCCGCCGGATAGTCGGCGGCCGGATCGGAGTTGGCGATCGAGCCGCCGATCGTGCCGCGGTTTCGCACCGCCGGGTCGCCGATCATGCCGGCGAGCTCGGCAAGGGCCGGGATCATCCGCTTGACGTCGGCGGAACTCGCCACGTCGAAGTGCCTGGTCATGGCGCCGATCACCACGTTCGAGCCCTCGACCTTGACGCCGGCAAGGTCCTTGATGGCGCCGAGATCGATCACGTCGCTCGGCTTGGCCAGTCTCTGCTTCAGGGTCGGAATGAGCGTCATCCCGCCCGCCATGGGCCTCGCCTCGTCCTTGCCCTTCAGGGCGCTGACGGCATCGGCGAGGCTCTTGGGACGATGGTAAGCGAAGTCGTACATCTCTTTTCCTCCGTTACTCGGCCGGCGCGCGCTACGCGCCGTGGATGGTCCGCCACACGTTCATGGGCGTGGCAGGCATCGGCACGTGGGTGACGCCGAGTGGCGCCAGCGCGTCGTGGACGGCATTCATCACGGCGGCCGGCGCGGCAATCGCTCCGGCTTCACCGCATCCCTTCACGCCCAGCGGATTGTGCGGACAGGGCGTGACCTTGTATCCGAGCTTGAACGACGGCACGTCGTCCGCGCGCGGCACCGCATAGTCCATGAACGAGCCGCTGAGAAGCTGGCCCGTATCACTGTCGTAGACCGCCTTCTCCAGCAGCGCCTGGCCGACACCCTGGACGATGCCGCCATGCACCTGGCCCTCGACGATCATCGGATTGATGATGTTGCCGAAGTCGTCGACGGCCGTGAAGTTCACGATCTCGACCACACCGGTATCCGGATCGACCTCCACCTCGCAGATCTGCGTACCCGCCGGATAGACGAAGTTCGCGGGATCGTAGAAGGCATTCTCGTCCATGCCGGGCTCCAGCTCGGCCAGCGGATAGTTGTGCGGCACGTAGGCGGCGAACACCGTCTGCGCGAGCGGCACGCTCTTGTCCGTGCCCGCCACCTTGAAGGTGCCGTTCTCGAACACGACGTCGTTGACCGACGCCTCCATGAGATGAGCGGCGATCTTCTTGCCCTTGGCGATGATCTTGTCGGCCGCCTTCATGATGGCCGAACCGCCTACCGCCAGCGAGCGGCTGCCGTAGCTGCCCATGCCGAACGGCGTCGTGGCGGTATCGCCGTGCACGACCTCGATGTTCTCGAGCGGTACGCCGAGCTTGTCCGACACGATCTGCGCGAAGGTCGTCTCGTGGCTCTGGCCATGGCTGTGCGCCCCGGTCAGGATCTGAACGTTGCCCGTCGGGTTGAACTTGATCTGGGCCGATTCCCATTGCCCGACACCGCCGCCGAGCTGTCCGATCACCTGCGACGGCGCGAGCCCGCAGGCCTCGATATAGGACGAGAAACCGATGCCGCGCAGTTTGCCACGCGCCTTCGCCTCGGAACGGCGCGCCGCGAAGCCCTTGTAATCGGCAATCTTCATCGCCTCGTCGATGATCGGCGGATAGTTCCCCGAGTCGTATTGCAGAGCGACCGGCGTCTGGTAGGGAAACGCCGTCGAGGGGATGAAGTTCTTCCGCCGCAGCTCGGCCGGATCGATCTTCAGCTCCTGCGCCGCCTTGGAGACGATGCTCTCGATGACGAACGTCGCCTCAGGCCGGCCTGCGCCGCGATAGGCGTCGACCGGAGCGGTGTTGGTAAGTGCCGCCTTCACGTTGGCGTAGATCACCGGCGTCGTGTACTGGCCCGCCAGCAGCGTCGCGTAGAGATAGGTCGGCACCGCCGTGGAGAAGGTCGAGAGATAGGCGCCCATGTTGGCGATGGTCTCGACCTTGAAGGCCAGGAACTTGCCGTCCTTGTCGAGCGCGAGCTCGGCATGCGTGACGTGATCGCGGCCATGGCAGTCCGTCATGAAGGACTCGCTGCGCTCGGCCGTCCACTTGATCGGGCGGCCGACCTTGGCCGCCGCCCAGCAGACCAGCGTCTCGTCGGCATAGCAGAAGATCTTGCTGCCGAAGCCGCCGCCGACGTCGGGCGCGATCACCCGCAGCTTGTGCTCGGGGATGCCCAGCACGAAGGCCGACAGGATGAGGCGCAGGACGTGCGGGTTCTGCGACGTCGACCACAGCGTGTAATGGCCCGTTCCCTTGTCGTACTCCGCCGCCGCCGCGCGCGGCTCCATGGCGTTGGGGATCAGGCGGTTGTTGACGATGTCGATCTTGGTGACGTGCGCGGCCTTGGCCAAGGCGGCGTCGACATCGGCCTTCGACCCGATTTCCCAGTCATAGACCAGATTACCCGGCGCCTCCGCATGGACCTGGGGGGCACCCTTGTCCAGGGCATGGGCCAGATCGACGATCGAGGGCTTCACCTCGTAGTCGACCTTGATCTTCTCGGCCGCGTCCTTGGCTTCCTCCGGGCTGTTGGCCACGACCATCGCCACCGTGTCGCCGACGTAGCGAACGGTGTCGAGCGCCATCGGCGGATGCGGCGGTGCCTTGTGCGGCTCGCCGTGCTTGTCCTTCACCACCCAGCCGCAGATGAGGCCGCCAACCTTGGACTCGGCCACGTCCTTGCCGGTGTAGACCGCCACCACGCCCGGCATCTTCTCCGCCGCCGAGATGTCGATCGACTTGATCTTCGCGTGAGCGTGGGGTGAACGCAGGAAGTACGCGTAGGTGGCCCGTGCGAGGGCCAAGTCGTCGACATAGCGGCCGGTACCCGTCAGGAAGCGCTTGTCTTCCGTGCGCAGGACCCGGGCGCCGATCCCGGTGGCGGTCATGGCTACACCCCCGCGGCTTTCATGGCCGGCGCGGCGGCCAGGATGGCCTTGACGATGTTGTGGTAGCCGGTGCAGCGGCAGAGATTGCCCTCGAGCTCGTGGCGCACCGTGGCCTCGTCAAGCTGGTAGTTGTGGCGCTTCACCATGTCGATGGCGCTCATCACCATGCCCGGCGTGCAGAAGCCGCACTGCAGCGCATGGTTGTCCCGGAACGCCTCCTGCATCGGATGCAGCTTGTCCGGGCTGGAAGCCAGTCCCTCGATGGTGGTGACATTCGCCCCATCGGCCTGGACAGCCAGCATCGTGCAGGACTTCACCGACTTGCCGTCCACATGGACGACACAGGCGCCGCACTGGCTGGTGTCGCAGCCGACATGGGTGCCGGTCATGCCGAGGTGTTCGCGCAGGAACTGGACCAACAGTGTGCGCGCCTCGACCTTGCCGGAAACCGGCTTGCCGTTGACGGTCATTGCGACGGAAATCGTCATACTCCTCTCCCTCACATCGTTGGTTCAGGCTGCGCCGAAACGCGCGGCAGGGCTTTGATGGACTCTCGCAAGCGGTCGCCAGCCGGGTCAAGCGAATTACGGATGACGAATAACGGGCGGCGAAATATCGCCCTTACCGGCTGATCAGGAACACAATGACAAGAACGGCTGCGCCGACGCCGATGATCGTCCAGTGCCGGAATCCTCGCTGCGCTGCAGCAGGCGGCACCGACGGCGGCGACTCCGCGGGCCCGGCCATCAGGCCGCCGGCGCCGCAGTCGCGCCGACGCTTTCGGCGAACTTGCCGAAGAACTGATCGGCGAGTTTCTTCGCCGTGCCGGCGATCAGGCGGGCGCCCACCTGCGCGATCTTGCCTCCGACCTGGGCATCGACCTCATAGGTAAGCACGGTGTCGCCGCCGTCTTCGGTGAGCTTCACGACCGCGCCGCCCTTGGCGAAGCCGGCAACGCCGCCCTGCCCCTCGCCGGTGATCTTGTAGCCGTTCGGCGGATCGATGTCGGACAGGGTGACCTTCCCCGCAAAACCCGCGCTCACCGGCCCGATGCGCAGGCGGACCTTCGCCGTCATCTCGGTGTCCGACAGCTTCTCGAGCGACTCGCAGCCGGGAATGCAGGCCCGCAGGATTTCCTGGTCATTCAGCGCCGCAAAGACCTTGTCGCGCGGGGCCGCAATTTTATATTCGCCCTTGATTTCCATAAAACTACTCCCCTTTCCGACCCAGCCTTACCATTTGCTGGTATAAGAGTCCGGGGGCGGTTCTGCCAGTGGTTCCCGTACCGACAGATAGATGGTCGCCAGGTAAGGGATTGCCATCAGGACCGCGAGAGCGGCGAACCAGTCGCTCTGGGTGTTCCAGAAAAGTGTCCTGATCACCCAACGGCCACCATCGACGGACGTGAAGCCGCCGGCACCGCCGTCGAAGAGCTTGATCGCCCCTTCCGTGACGACCATCACTGCTGCCCAGAAAATCAGCAGCCCCGAGAGGATGATCTCCGGCAGGACCGGCCGCACGCGGGTGAGCGTCCGCTTCATGCGTACATGGCCGCCGCTGCCGTCGTAGCCCAGCAGGCGGCCGAACGAGAGCGCGCGCAGCAATCGGGCCGGCCGCTGCCCGGCGTCGGTACGCAACACCGTCATGACCTTCCATGCCATGAGGCACATGCTTGGGATGACGAAGCTCCAGATCGGGAAGTCGCGATAGCGGCCGTCGATCGCGATCTGCCAGACCAAGGTATCGCTCAGCCGGATGACGCCGCCGTACCAGTCGATCGAGATCACGATCAGGTAGAAGATGCAGAGCACCGTCAGCGCGAGATAGAGGATCTGCGCCATCAAGTCCGCACGCGCGAAGATGCGGAACCGCGGCAGGTCCCGCCAAGCGCGCCAGGCCTCCCGGACCCGCGCCCCGTAGAGCGACGGATCGGCCATCCGCCCCGTGAGGCTGTCGGCAATGCCGCGCAGCAGCGCATAGCTGAAAGCGCCGAGCAGCAGCGCCCAGAACACGATGCCGATGGTCTTCTCGACATAGAAGTTGCGCGAATAGTCGGTCCAGATGGATTGCACGTAGCAGGTCAGGATGAGCTGGCTGAAGAAGGCGAAGATCGCGATGTGCCTCCCCCTTGCGCCCCGGCGCCAGCTCGCGAAGCCGAGCACCAGCAGGCCGGACATCAGGGTCGAGACCGCGAACAGCAGCCGCCAGCGCGGCTCCGCCGAGACCGGCTTGCCGAGTTCGAACTTGTCGCCGCGATAGGCGTCGAGCAGCCCCCAGGTCGCGCCAACGGTGCCTTCCTGGCGGGCCTTCCAGTACTGGTCGAAGGCCTCGACGATGTTGTAGTCGAAATGCTCCCGGTCGGCCAAGGAACGGAACATAGAGAAGAAGCGCACCTGCTCCACCCGGCCCGGCCGCGCGTCGGAGCGCATGCGTCCGTCGGACGGCCAGCCTGTTTCGCCGATCACGATCTGCTTGCCGGGGAAGCGCGCCTGCACCCGGCGATAGATGTCGAGGATGTGCTTCTCGATGCTCAACCGGCCATCAGGCTCGCGGCGATCCATACCGACGGGTTCGTCCTCCCAGTACGGCAGCATGTGGATGGTGATGAAATCGACCTCGTCCGCCAGCGACGGGTTGCGCAGCCAGAATTCCCACACATCGGCATAGGTCACGGGCTGCTTCACCCGCTGCTTGACCATGCGGATGTAGGCCCGCAGCTGGTTCGCGGTCAGATCCTTGCGCAAAAGCACCTCGTTGCCGACGATCACCCGCTCGACCGTGTCCGGATACTTGTTGGCGTGATCGATCAGCAGGTTCACCTGCTCGAGGTTCTCCTTGTCGTTGTCGTTGAGCCAGGCCCCTTCCCATACCTTGAGGCCGTACTTGCCGGCGCGCTGCGGCACCGTTTCGAGGTTCTCGCCCGCCGAATAGGTGCGCACGGCCCGCACCTTGCCCTGCAGGCGCTTGAGATCCTGCTCGATCTGGTCGGGCGTCGGAAACGTCCGTGACAGCGGACTCTGCCCTGGCCGATAGGGGGCGAAGGAGACGCTCTGCAGCGGCTCGCTCGTCCAGCCGGCAATATCGACCGGCCGGTTCGGCAGCCACCACCACAGCAGATTGAGCGCTGTCACGATCGCGAACGCGATCAACGCCACTAAGGCACGCATAGCCGCTTTGTAGCAGGATGCGGCCAGCGCGCCACTGCGGACCGACGATCAATTTGTGGATCGACAACGGCGCGCAACCGCGAGTGCGGCTTGCCTAAATCGCCCCCAGCTGAACGCCCGCGATGGCCTGACGCAGGACCTGGTGGCCGCGGAACAGCACGGCTTCCTTCCAGTCGTCCGTCTCCGGATAGAACTGCCGGCGCATCGCCTTGCGCACGGGTTCGGCCTCCTTGCCGAGCGGGTCGCCGTATTTGTGCAGCCAGTGATCAGCCCGGAACGCCTTCTGACCGCTCTCGCGATCGAAGGTACCGAACTCCAGCGTGCACATGGTGAGGCGGGTCTCCGGTTCCTTCAGCACCCGATTGAGGCCGTAGTGGCCGAGCCCATCCCTTGCCTGGGAGGCAGTCTGGCCGCGCTTGGACTCGGTCACCGACTCGCCCCAGAAGGCGCGCACCCGGCGCGAGCCACCGCTGTCGATGTCGTAGTGCGTGATCGGCTCCCCGTAGCCATAGGGGCCAAGACCGGTATGGAAGTCGATGACCGCCACATCGGGGCGTCCCTTGAGGAAGCGGTCGGCAATCGCATGCAGCGTGCGATTCGACCAGCTCGGCCCCCCGCCGCCGAAGAACATGCCGTCCGGGTGGCTGTACTGCCCGCCGGAGACAGCCCGGAAGAAGGCGATATCGCCCACTTTCTTACGATACTCGGCCAGCTTGGCATCGGCGGCCTTGACGCCCGCCTCGCTGAAGTCCGCCGGCACCAGGAAATCGGCGATCTCCAGGTAGCCCTCATTCACCGGATAGGGCTTGCTGTGATCGACGTAGTTGCGGTTGAGATCGTTGCCCTCCTCCGTCACCCGCCGGGTCCAGGCGAAGCCGTAGGGGTTGATCGCGTGGACGAACAGCAGCGCCGTATCCTTCGGCAGTCCCGCCGCGCCAATTCCGGCCAACCAGTCGACCTGAAAGCCCGAACCGCAATAGCCCTCAATCCCGTGCGTGCTCGAGATGGTCACGATGATCTTCGAGGCATCCTCGGGCCCCAGCCGCGCCACGTCCGTCGACAAGGCTTCGCCCTTCGGCCCCTTGGTAGGATTGTCGTAGCGATGGGTCGCAGCCCCTGCGATGCGGGCCGCGGCCAGGAACTTCTCGCGCGCCTCGCCGTAGCTGGCGGCGAAGGAATGGATGTTGGACATGCCTAACTCTGTGTCTAAGTCCGAAGCGTCAGCCCGCCATCGACCACCAGCTCGTGACCGGTGATGAAATCCGCCTCGTCCGAGGCGAGCAGCAGAGCGCCGCGCGCAATATCGATCGGCTGGCCGAGCCGGCGCAAGGCCGCCTTCTTCTCCCATACCGAACGAATTTCCGGATTGTCGAAGTTGGTACGCGTCATGCCGGTATAGATGGCCCCCGGACAGATATAGTTGGCGGTGATGTTGAATTTCCCGAGTTCCAGGGCCAGCGTCCGGGTCAGCCCGCCGACGCCGGCCTTGGAGGCGCAGTAGGCCGCCAACCCGTAGTCGGTATCGAAGGCCATCACCGACGCCGTGTTGATGATCCGGGCCCGGTTCTTCTCCCGCGCCCGCGTCTTCAGCGCCGGGATGGCCTCGCGGCAGAGCCGGAACATGCCGCGCACGTTGACCGCATTGACGCGGTCCCACATGTCGTCGGTCATCTCCTCGACGAAGGCGCGGCCGCTCACCCCGGCATTGTTGAACAGGATATCGAGCGCGCCGAACCGGGCGAGCGCCGCCTCGACGATGCGCTGGGGTGCATCTCCGGCCGTGATATCCGCCTTGAACGGCGCAATTGCCTCGCGGCCGGCATGCACGGAATCGATTTCCGATTCCGGCCGGTCTACCGCCAGGACATGCGCCCCTTCGTCGGCGAAAAGCTGCGCCGACGCCGCGCCTATTCCCGAAGCCGCCCCGGTGACGACGGCGATCTTGCCGGCGAGACGGCTCATGGTGCGCCTCAGGCCATCGTCAGGACGACCTTGCCGGTCGCCTTGCGGGAAAGCAGTGCATTCATCGCCTCGGCGCCTTTCTCCAGCGGGAAGCGCATCGAGATGTGCGGCTTGAGCTTGCCCTGCGCATACCAGGCGAGCAGCTCGTCGAAATTCTTGCGCGCGTCGACCGGATCGCGCGCGCGCCAGGCGCCATAGAAGACGCCGCGCACGTCGCAGCTCTTGAGCAAGGCCAGATTGGCGGGCAGCGACGGGATGCGGCCGGAGGCGAAACCCACCACCAACAGGCGCCCGTACCAGGCGATGCAGCGGACCGCCTCGTCGAAGGCGTCCCCGCCGACGGCGTCGTAGATGATGTCCGCACCAGCGCCGCCGGTGAGCTCCTTCACCTTGTCGCGCATCTTCTCCTTGGCGTAGTTCACGAACAGGGTCGCGCCGTACTTGCGGCAGATCTCCATCTTCTCGTCGGATCCCACCGCCGCGATCACCTTCAGCCCCATGAGTGCGCCGAGTTCGACGGCCGTCAGCCCGACGCCGCCCGACGCACCGATGACCAGCAGCGTCTCGCCGGGCTTGTAGCTGCTGCGCTGCTTCAGCGCGTAGTACGAGGTGCCGTAGGTCATCGTGAAGGCAGCGCCGTCCTCGTAGGTCATGTTCCTGGGCATCGGCAGGAGCTGGCTCTGGTCGGCCACGACTTCCGTCGCGTAGCCGCCATGGCCGACCATGCCGATCACCCGGTCGCCCACCTTGTACGCCGTGACGCCCTCGCCCACCTCGCTGACGTCGCCCGCCACCTCATGGCCGGGGGCGAAGGGACGCGGCGGCTTGAACTGGTACTTGTCGGCAATGATCAGCGTGTCGGGGAAGTTCACACCGGCGGCATGGACGGTAATGCGCACCTCGCCCTTGCCCAGCGGCTTGGAGGGCAGCTCCATCAGCTTGAGACTTTCCGGTCCGCCCGGCGTTTCGCTGATCATGGCCCGCATCGTCTGCTCCGCATCTCGTTGTTTCATCTGTGATCGCATTGATACGATGGTCGCCGGGCCACCGTCCATCCATGCTAGAAGAGAGCCGTCTTTCGAGAGGAGAAAATGGCAGGGCTGTATTTCGAGGAGTTCACGGTCGGGCGCACGTTCGACCATGCCTGGACCCGCACGGTCACCGAAATGGACAACGTGCTGTTCAGCTCGCTCACCATGAATGTCCAGCCGCTGCATCTGGACGAGGAATTCGCCTCGAAGACCGAGTTCGGCCAGCGCATCGTCAACAGCCTGTTCACGCTCGGCCTGATGATCGGCATCACCGTCAACGACACGACCCTGGGCACCACGGTGGCCAATCTCGGCATGACCGACGTCCGCTTCCCCAAGCCGGTGTTCCACGGCGACACGCTCAGGGTCCAGACCAAGGTCCTTTCGGTCCGCGAGAGCAAGTCGCGGCCGGATGCGGGGATCGTCGAATTCGGCCATACCGCCATCAACCAGCGCGGCGAGATCGTCGCCCAGTGCACGCGCCAGGCCCTGATGCGCAAGCGACCGAAATAAGAGAGAGGCTCGATAAATGCGTTCCTTCCTGTTCGTCCCGGCCGATTCCGAACGCAAGCTCGCCAAGGGCCCGCAGTCCGGCGCCGACGGGCTCATCCTCGACCTCGAGGATTCGGTGGCCCTGGACCGCAAGGCCGTCGCCCGGGACATGGCGCTCGCCTATCTGCGCTCGGCGGCGCGGACAGGCGGTCCCAAGCTCTACGTTCGCGTCAATGCGCTCGACACCGGCCTGACCCTGGCCGATCTCGCCGTCGTGATGCAGGGCAGGCCCGACGGCATCGTGTTCCCCAAGTGTATCGGTCAGCGCGACCTCGATCTGCTTGCAACTTATCTCGACGCGCTGGAGGCTCGCGAGGGCATCGCGGCCGGTGCGACCCGCATCCTGACCATCGCCACCGAAAGTGCAGCCGCCGTGCTAGCGCTGACGGCCGCGCCCGCGAAGCACGCGCGCCTGATGGGCCATTCCTGGGGCGGCGAGGATCTGATGGCCGACCTCGGCGCGCTGGCCAAAGGGCCGGCGCCGGGAGTCTATGACGACACCTTCAAGTTGGCGCGGACCATCAACCTGATGGCATCGGTTGCCGCCGGCGTCACGGCCTACGACACCGTCTATCCCGACATCAAGAATGTAGAAGGCCTGCGGGCGGAGGCCCAGGACGCCCGCCGGATGGGCTACGGCGGCAAGATCGCCATCCACCCCGACCAAGTGGCGATCATCCACGAGGTTTTCACGCCGTCCGCGCAGGAGGTCGATTGGGCCAAGCGCGTCGTGGCGACATTCGAAGGCAATCCGAGCGCAGGCGTGCTCACGCTGGATGGCAAGATGCTCGACAAGCCCCACCTGGTTCTCGCCCGGCGCCTGCTCGCGCGGGCAGGATGAGCGACGGCGGCACGCTTCTGCCGGTCCTCGAGCGGCTGTTCGCCGGGCCGCGCGAGTCGCGGCTGACGCTCGACGCCTTCTTCGCTGGGCTGGAGATGCGTTCCTATGCCTTCGTCATCGCCGCCCTGAGCCTGCCGAACTGCGTGCCCACGGGCATACCGCTGCTTTCGACCGTGACGGGGGTGCCCATGCTCCTGCTCGTGGCGCAGGCCGCGATGGGCCGCTCGACACCGACCCTGCCCCGCTTCCTCGGAGCGCGCACCCTGCCGCGGGGCCGGCTGCAGGACTGCCTGGCCCGCGGCCGCCCCCATATCGAATGGCTCGAGGACATGGTCCATCCACGCCGGGAATGGTGGGTGCGCGGAACGCGTCGGCGCGCGCTGCAGGCCGCGTTGACGGTCATGATCGTCGTCCTGGCACTGCCGATCCCGTTCGACAATCTCCTGCCGGCATGGGCGATCCTGTTCTTCTGCCTTGCCCTCCTCGAACGCGACGGTGTCATGGCCATGCTGGGCTGGCTGTTCACCATCCTCACGGCGCTGTGGACGGCTTTCCTTCTGATCGTCGGCCCACTGGTGGTCATCGGCCTGGCGAAGTCGTTGTTCTAGAAACCTGCGAGGGAATTGCTCATGGTGTTGCGTGGTGTCGCGTTGGGAGTCCTTGTCGCCGGCCTGGTGGCGGCGAACGCCGAGGCTCGGGTGATCTGCACCGCCGTCGCCGATGCCGCGACGGGCAAGACGCTCCGGGAACAGGGCGATTGCGGCCAGCGCGTCACGCCCGCCTCGACGTTCAAGGTGGCCATCAGCCTCATGGGCTACGATTCGGGATTCCTGCAGGACGAACACACACCGGCCCTGCCGTTCAAGCGAGGCTATGTCGACTGGCAGCCTGCCTGGCGGCAGACGACCGATCCCACGAACTGGATCAAGTACTCGGTCGTCTGGTACTCGCAGCAGGTGACGCAATCGCTGGGCGAGACCCGGTTCCAGAACTACATCTCGGCCTTTCACTACGGCAACGAGGACGTGTCCGGCGACCGCGGCAAGCACAACGGGCTCACGCGGGCATGGTTGAGTTCGTCCCTGAAGATCTCGCCGCGGGAACAGCTCGCCTTCCTGGGCAGTGTCGCCACGCGGCAGCTGCCCCTGTCGGCACATGCCTTCGACATGACCGACCGGATCACCGAAGTCGCCGCCCTGCCCGGCGGCTGGACGGTCCACGGCAAGACCGGCAGCGGCGCGCCCCTCGCCAGCGACGGCTCGCGCGACGAAGCCCACGCTTATGGGTGGTTCGTCGGCTGGGCGACGAACGGCACGCGCACGATCGTGTTCGCCCGCCTGATCCAGGACGAGAAGAAGGAGAGCGAATCAGGCGGCCTGCGCGCCCGCACCACCCTGATGAACGAGCTTCCCTCGCTTCTGGGCAAGCTCGCCGAATGACGGCCCGCGTGCGCCGCTCTCAGTAGGAGCGCGGCAGACCGAGCACGTGCTCGGAGACGAAGTTCAGGATCATGTTGGTCGAAATCGGCGCCACCATGTAGAGCCGAGTCTCGCGGAACTTGCGCTCGATGTCGTACTCCTCGGCGAAGCCGAAGCCGCCGTGGGTCTGCACGCACATGTCGGCGGCGGCCCAGGCCGCCTCGGAGGCGAGCATCTTGGCCATATTGGCTTCCGCGCCGCAGGGCAGCCCGGCCTCGTAAAGGGTCGCCGCCTTGCGCACCATGAGGTCGGCGGCCTCGGTCTGCGCATAGGCGCGCGCGATGGGGAACTGCACGCCCTGGTTCTGGCCGATCGGCCGGCCGAAGAGCTTGCGCTCCTTGGCATAGTCCGTCGCCTTCTCGATGAACCAGCGCGCATCGCCGATGCACTCGGCCGAGATCAGGATACGCTCGGCATTCATGCCGCTCAGGATGTAGCGGAAGCCCTGCCCCTCTTCGCCGATCAGGCTCTCCGCCGGAACCTCCATGTTGTCGAAGAACACTTCGGTGCTGTTGTGGTTCATCATGGTGCGGATCGGTCGGATGGTGAGGCCGTTGCCCAGCGCCTTGCGCATGTCGACCAGGAACACCGACAGGCCGTCCGTACGCTTCTTGGTCTGCTCGCGCGGCGTCGTGCGCGCCAGCAGCAGCATCAGGTCCGAGTGCTCGGCGCGGCTGGTCCACACCTTCTGGCCGTTCACCACATAGGTGCTGTTGTTCTTCTTCACCGCCGTCGTGCGCAGCGCCAGCGTATCGGTGCCGCTCGTGGGCTCGGTCACGCCGAACGCCTGCAGCCGCAGCTCGCCTCGGGCGATTGCCGGCAGGTAGCGCTGCTTCTGCTCGGGGCTGCCGTGCCGCAGCACGGTGCCCATCGTGTACATCTGGGCGTGGCAGGCCGCGCCGTTGCAGCCGGCGCGCTGGACCTCCTCCAGGACCGCGGCGGCGGCCGAGATGCCGAGACCCGCCCCGCCATACTCTTCGGGAATCAGGGTCGCGAGCCAGCCCGCGTCGGTCAGGGCCTTCACGAACTCGGTCGGATAGCCACGCTCGCGATCGAGGTTGCGCCAATAGGCGCCGTCGAACTTGAGGCAGAGGGCGCGAACGGCGTCGCGGATTTCAGGGTGCGTCGGCGCGTAGGGATTTTCCATGGCGGCGCAACCTAGTCCGCCGCCTAGCCCCAGGCAATGCGCCGCAATTCCTCGATCAGCTTGCCATGGACGTCGGGCCCGAAGCCGTCGACCGTGGCCTCGTTGCGCGCGGTGACGCCGTCGACGGCCCCCGCCTTCGCCACGATCGCCTTCGTGAGCATGAGGTCCCGTTTCGCGGTCAGAAACCGGTCGATCACCGGCGACCAGTCCGGTCGCACCAGCGCCAACGCAGCCATGAGACCGTAGGCCCCCCAGTTCGAGACACCCGCGACCACGAGATGATCGCAGCCGGTGATGCAGGCGATCCGATCGCCGTTCGGAACGGTCCGGGCGATCAGGCCGGGCGGCAGCTTGCCCATGCCGATCTCGTTGCCGCCATCGCCAACCGCGATCCGCACCCAGGTTCCTGCCGTGAAGAGATCGTCCAGAGGCGCGGTCCACGGCGAGACATCGACCCCGCGCATGTTGCGCGGCCGCCCGTCCGCTCCCAGCCCGCAGCGTTCGATCGCGACGGCATGGGTGACGCCCGCCTCCGTCCAGGCACCAGCTACGCGCTCGATCCCCGGCCGGTCCTCTACCCCGGTCTCGTCGACGACGACGTTCTCGCCGGTCTCATGGACCGCAGCCCTCACCGCCTCGGCACACGGCGAATCGACGGCGATGCGGGTGGGGATGCCGCACGCGACGAGGCTCGCTGCCAGCAGGGCCGTCCCGACCGGACCGTCCGTCTCGGGCGCTGCGACGTGATCTCGCGGCACGAAGAATCCCGTAATCAGGCCCACACTCCGGGCGTTCGCCAGCGACTGCGCCGCAGCCTCGAGTTCACCACGGCTGGCATCGATCAAGGCCTGCGTCTTGCGCCCGACATCGCGGCAAACCAGCGCTTCGACGGCAGCAACCTCATTTTTCCTTCGCAACATACACACCGTTCCAATCCGCCGGCGCGTCCTCGATCAACCCGTCGATGCGCGCCGACATCATGGCGTAATAGCCTTGTTGCCAGCCCGCCGCCTCTGCCGCAGCGACGCACGCGGCGATCGCCTGCTTGGCCTCGGCGAACCGGCCGGCGCGATAGAGGTCGAGGAACGCCGCCTGCCGATCGGCCAAGGGCCGAAACGCCGGCGCCTGCCGAACATCCTCGCCCCCGATCAGGGCGTGGATGCGCTCGGGTTCGGTCTTGCCCTTGACCATGATCAGGTCGAGCTCGAGCGTGGCGAAGCCCGGGACCTGGCGGCAGGTATTGTCACCGATGATGATGGCGACGCCGTAGGTCTTGCACTGGCCTTCCAACCGCGAGGCCAGGTTCACCTCGTCGCCGAGGCAGGAATAGGTGAAGCGCTGGTCGGACCCGAAGTTGCCGACCGAGGCCGAGCCGGTATTGAGTCCGATACCGATGGCCACGGGGATATGGGCACGGCCCTCGGCTTCGGCCTCGGCCTTCCATTCGACGTTGAGCTGCCGGAGTTGTGCCTGCATGCCGAGCGCGGCCTCGCAGGCTCGCGCCGCATGCCCCTCGATCTCGATCGGCGCATTCCAGAACGCCATGATGGCGTCCCCCATGTATTTGTCGATCGTGCCCCGGTGCGACAGGATCAGGTCGGTCATGGGCGTCAGGAAGCGGTTCATGAAGCGGGTCAGGCCCTGCGGGTCGAACTGTTCGGAGATCCGCGTGAAGCCGCGCACGTCCGTGAACATGACGGTGATCTCGCGCAGCTCACCGCCGAGCTGCAGCAGCTTCGGATTGCGGGCGAGCTGCTCGACGACGTCGGGCGACAGGTACATGCCGAAGGCGCCGCGGATCTCCCGCCGGTCACGTTCGGCCCGCACGAAGCTCAACGCCGACCCGCTGATATAGATCGCCGCCAGTGTCGCCGAGGGATAGATGGGATCGAACAGCATCCGCGCCTCGGAGAAGGCGAACCAGGGCGCCGCGATGCCGAACCCCACGAAGGCCAGCGCCACCAGGCCCATGCTGACGGCCGAAAGGCGCGGCAGCAGCAGCACGAAGGCAAGGCCGATCGCGCCGAGATAGAGGAACTCCGCGCCATCGGCATAGTCGGGCCGCTCCAGGAAGACCTGGGTCAGCATCTGCTCGGCGAGCTGGGCGTGGATCTCGACGCCGGGAACTGAATCCTGCAACGGCGTGTTGCGCAGATCCTTGAGGCCGATCGCCGAGGTGCCGATGAACACCACATTGCCCTCGATCCTGTCGGGCGCCACGGTGCCGCTGAGCACGTCCTTCGCCGAGACGAAGCGCGAATCGCGATGCCCGCTGTCGTACAGCGCCATGCGGCCGAAGGCATCGGTATCGACGTCGACCTTGCCGACGCGGATGGACCCGATGCCGGTGCGGGCGCCGAACGACTCCAACCCCTGGGCGCCCGACCAGCGCACCAGGTAGGTCGACGCCTCCTGCGCCACCCGGATCGCCTCGATGGCGAGTGCGGGATAAAGGTCCTCGGCGCGCTGCCCGGCGAGGCGGAACAGCATCGGCACGCGGCGGACGATGGCGCCTTCGACCTGCGTCGTCACCGCGCCGTCACCCTTGGCCGCATCCTCCAGGATCTTCAGGGTCGGCACGGCGCCGGTCTGCTCGGGAATGAACTGCCGGATCAGTTGCGGAACCGCCTTCGCGTCCTTCTCGCCGCTGTTGTGGGCCACGCCCCACTCGCGCCGCGGCGGCGCCCCCTTGCCGCTGGCGTCGAAGGCGAAGCCCGTGACCACGTTCGACCGCCCGATCGCCTCGGCCAGAACCTCGTCATTGTCCGGCAGCGACTCCATCATGCGGCGAAGATCGCTGTCGCGGACGGACTCGGGCAGGCTGAGCGCGATTATGCCGAACGAGGAGCGGTCCCGCTCGGCGAATACCACGTCGAAGGCGATCACGGCCGCGCCGCCATCCGTGAGCTTGTCGACCAGGGTGGCGATCAGGGTCCGCGGCCACGGCCATTGGCCGTATTCGGCCAGGGACGCCTCGTCGATGTCGACGATACGGACGGGAACGTCGGCGGGAGCCTCGCGCGGCTTGAGTCGCTGAAAATTGTCGAAGGCGAAATCCCTCAGCCGCGCGATCCCCGGCGGGTCGGCAATGCGCAGGACCATGGCGTTCAACAGCACGAGGAAAGCCACCACGACAGGCGCCCGTGGCCTACTGCCATCGCCAAACAGCCAATTCATGCGCATTCGGCGGCCCGAACCTCCCGACGACGATCACTCTAGGGAAGGTCGCCGTCCAAGCCAAATGGCCAGCTCGAGAGCGGCGTGCTTTTGCCCGCATACATTTTGCGGATATTTATTGCGGCCCCGTCACGGGGGCGCCCGACCGGAAAGCCCGCCGCGCGGCCAACTCCCGGCATTGACGAACCGGTCCTCGATCCACATCTTGTAGGCATGACCGAGACCAACCCCTTTTCCGTCACTCCGAGCGCGGCCAAGCGCATCGCTTACCTGGCGTCGAAGGAACCCAAGCCCGTCATGATGCGGGTAGCGGTGCTGGGCGGCGGTTGTTCGGGATTCCAGTACAATTTCTCGTTCGAGGAGCAGCGCAACGAGGACGACCTCGTCATCGAGCGCGACGGCGCCTCGGTGCTGGTCGACAGCACTTCCCTCGAACTGCTGAAGGGCAGCGAGCTCGACTACGTCGAGGAGATGGTCGGCTCGTCGTTCCAGGTGAAGAACCCGAACGCCACCTCGTCCTGCGGCTGCGGCAACTCCTTCAGCGTGTGACCCTGCCGCGATGAAGGTCGCGACCTGGAACGTCAATTCCGTCCGCAAGCGGACCGGAAACCTCGTTGCCTGGCTGAAGAAGGCCAGGCCCGACATCGTCGTGCTCCAGGAGATCAAGGCGCAGGAAGAACAGTTCCCGCGTCTCGAGGTCGAGGCGGCGGGCTACCGCGCCGAGATCGTGGGCCAGAAGGGCTTCAACGGCGTCGCCCTCCTGTCCCTCCATCCCGTCGAGATAACCGCGCGCGCCCTACCCGATCCGGGCGACGACGGGCAGGCCCGCTACATCGAGGGACGGGTCCAGACCCCGAAAGGTCCCCTGACGGTCGGCGGCCTCTACCTGCCCAACGGCAACCCGATCCACACCGACAAGTTCGCCTACAAGATCGCCTGGATGGACCGCCTCGCCCAACGCGCCCGGACGCTGCTCGCCCAGGAAGAGATGTTCGTGCTGGGCGGCGACTACAATGTCTGTCCCACGGACGTCGACGTCTTCGATCCGGCCGCCTTCGCCGACGACGCGCTCTGCCAGCCGCAATCGCGGCAGGCCCTGCGCAGCCTGCTGAATCTCGGCCTCACCGACGCCGTCCGCGTCTTCAACGCCGATGGCCCGCAATATACCTACTGGGACTATCAGGCGGGCGCCTGGCAGAAGGATCACGGCCTGCGCATCGACCACCTGCTGCTGTCGCCCCAGGCGGCCGACCGCCTGGCAGCGGTCGGCATCGACCGGGAGGAACGCGGCCGGCCCGAGCCGTCGGATCACGTCCCCGTCTGGTGCGAGCTCGAGGTCGACTGACCTCTACTCCGCGCCCGCCCCGATCACGCCGCCGTCGGCGATGATGCACTGGCCGCAGACGAAGGCGCCGGCCTTCGAGGCCAGGAACACCGCCACGCCGCCGATATCGTCGGGCTGGCCAATGCGCTTCAACGCCGCCTTGCCTTCCTGAGCGCTGCGGATCTGCGGGTTCTCCCACAGCGCGCGGGCGAAGTCGGTCTGGATCAGGCCCGGAGCGATCGCATTCACGCGGATATTGTGCTTGCCCCATTCCATCGCGAGCGACTTCACCAGCGAGATGTCCGCCGCCTTGCTCATGTTGTAGGCCGCGATGTGCGCCGAGCCGACGAAGGCGCCGATCGACGAGACGATGATGAAGGCGCCGTCCTTGCGCTCCGCCATCTCCGGCCCGACCATGTTCATCAGCCAGAGATTGGACATGACGTTGTTCTGCATGATCTTGGCGAACACGTCCTCCTTCAGTCCGGCGAGCGGGCCGAAATAGGGATTGGAGGCGGCGTTGCAGACCATGATGTCGATCTTGCCGTAGGCCTTGCGCGCCGAAGCGACGAGATTCTCGAGCTGCGCCTTGTCGGAGATGCTGGCCGCAACGGCCATCGCTTCGCCGCCCTTGTCCTTGATTCCCTTCACGACCTCCTCGCACGCCGGAAGCTTGCGGCTGGAGACGACGACCTTGGCGCCATGCGCCGCCATCTGCTCGCAGATCGAGCGGCCGATGCCTCGGCTGCCGCCAGTCACCACGGCCACCTTGCCGGAAAGGTCGAACATCATCGGGTCATCTCCTCGTCAACTCGTTCGTGAAGTGCGGCGACCTTAGCGGCGGCCGAAGAGCGCGATCAACTCCAGATGCGCCGACCACAGGAACTGATCGATCGGCATCAATTTCTCCAGCCGGTATCCGCCCTCCTGCAGGACGCGTGCGTCGCGCGCAAAGCTGCCTGGATCGCAGGAGGCGTAGACGATGCGCGGCACCCGCGATGAGGCAAGCTCCGCCGACTGAGCCGCCGCGCCGGCGCGAGGTGGATCGAGCAGCACCGCATCGAAGGCGTCGAGTTCCTTGCCCGCGAGCGGGTTGCGGAACAGGTCGCGGCGATGGGTTTGCACGCGGTTGCCGCCGATCCGGCGCGCCGTGGCGTCGGCTGCGGCGACGCTCGGCGCATCACTCTCATAGAGAGCGAGCTTGCCGGGCCAGCCGAGGGAGAGTGCGCCAATGCCGGCAAACAGATCCGCCAGGCGCGGCGCCCCACCGGTCCAGGCCGAGACTGCCGTCCGCATTGCCTGCTCCCCACGCTTGGTCGCCTGCAGGAAGGCACCCGGCGGCGGCTGCACGGTCGT